>NZ_JBFTRB010000003.1:0-365497 GCF_056399305.1 Arthrobacter sp. 01N444 | reverse complement strand
GGACCTACGCTCGGGGCGGCGTATTCGCCGAAAACGCAGAGAGGACGGCCTATGACGTCCGCGCGATGCGTGGGCCGATCAGCGCCCAGCACTACCGGGATGCCGGAATCGAGGTGCCCGAAGTTTATGGCGACCCTGTGTGGCTACTACCATCGATCATTGATGAACCTGTCAGGAAGCGCTACGAGCTCGGCGTCATCCCGCACATCGGAGATGTGTCCGGCCACCACCCCGACGCTCCGGCGCACGCGGATAGCCTGTGTTATCTCGTCAATTCTGCCGACGCGAGCAGCGTGCTAGTCATCAATACGTGGCATGAGCCGACATGGCGCGGACTGCTCGCCAAGCTGCGGCTCATTCGCTCATGCAAGAGGATTGCGTCACAGAGCTTCCATGGCGTAGTAATCGCGGAAGCATACGGTATTCCAGCGCTCAACTTTGGCTATCAGTCTGGTGCGCAGAATGGGGTCATTAAGGTCGTGCTGTCGGAGCCGTGCACCACCGATCCGCGGGTGTGGGAATTCTATGCCGGAGGGCGAAGACCATTTTTCTGGGCGTACTCACAGCAGCGCAATCAGTGCACAGATTGGGGTGCCGTTATTGAGGCAGTGGACAGCTGTTGGATTCCTTTCGAGTACGACGCGGGCGCCTTCCTGGCAGCATTTCCCCTGCCGCTCGCATATGACCCTACCCAAGAGTCGGCACCGTCCCTCCGACACGTCGAGACTCTGGAATTCTGACTTGAGCGACGACGCTCTACAAAACTTAGGATCTGGTTGTCGGTGCCGGCCGAAAATGACCTGCGGTGTACTCAACTCATCCTTGTTCGGCACATCTTCTCAGAACCTTTCAAAGGCCTAAATCCTTGGGCGGGCCGCGATCACCTCCGAGTCCGTACTCGACAACGGAACTGCCCTGATAAGCAACAGTTCCTCCAAGCACGGCGCTTCGGGGAGGGGGTCCAACCCGGAGAGACCTCACCGATCCGATTTCCAAACGCTTGAGATGCACAAGGTCCGCGAGTGAAGGCAGCGACCGAACCTGCGGCAATCGATAGAAGCTAAGCAGCCGCAGGCTGCAGACAGATCATGCAGGCCGCGGACTGGTTGACGGCGAGGTAGGTCAAAGTTCGAGCAAGCATTGACCACGTCGATTGATTTCCGGGCCCCACCGGATGTCCAACCACTGCAGTTGCGGCAGCGACGACAACAAGCTCCTCAGGGATTCTTATCACCCACAGCGTCAGACGACGAACACCGAGAGCCACTCCGCGTCCGATAGGTCGAGCGAGGCATGGTCGGTCCAGATGTTGTGCTCCGAGCGCCGCCAAGAGTAACAGGTGAATTCGCCCTCGGCCTGGGGAATCTCCCGAACAAGTTCGTCGGCGACGAACTCTCCGCTGGGGGTCATGGCCTCATCCATTGCGTCGGAATCGTCCAGCTCACGGACGACGCTGCGGGCATCCGGTGCGTTAGCGGACTGCAGCGCCTCCAGGGACCGGTCCCGTGATTCCTTGACGTCGGAACGCACTTCGTCGTAATCGGTTGCCACTTGAGTCTTCTCTTTTCGAGTGTTCTTGTCTGACGAGACTGCAACTTACACCACGGCTGCGGCGTTCCCCCCGTCACGGGGACATGTAGGCCACTTTGGGGGACCCGCCAATTGGTCCCGAAGCCTATCCTGTGACCGCGGCGGAATCGCACATCAGCGCTGTCTCGGCAGTCCATTTTGGTGGGCCCGCTGAACCAATCAGCACCCTCAAACGACGTGCCCCACAGCATTAGCGCGTTCGATCAATCGCCACTCGATTGTCCAGATGACGGCTGGACAGTCGGTCTGGTGGAACCGTTCCTGGAAGGCCTCTAAGACCGCAGAGCGGCTTGCATCAGTTCCTCAACGAATGCCGTTCCGAGCCGATATCCATCAGCCTTTTCTTTAAGAAACTTCAGCGTTGCCTCTCGCATACCGCTTGCCGTTCGTGCGCTTCGCCAGTCCTGCCGCCCAACAAGCTCGGCAGCCAACTCAGAAAACTGCGATGAGAATATGCGTTCGTACTCGTAAGCAGTCCTCTTCGCCACCCTGCCGGCTTCATTTATGGCAGTGCGAAAGCCCCAACTATCCACCAGATCGTCAGAGACAGTCCCCGCTATCGACTCGGCGATTGCGCGGCGCTTTCGAACGGATGCACCCCTGAACTCGCTTGACGCGGCAAGCTTGGCTTCGAACTTCCGCAACTGCTTGTTGTTAACCTTCTGTCGCTCTTCCAGCTCTTCGGTGGATTCCTGGACACTTCCGCCTTGGCTTCGGAGAGCTTGTCCCAGAGCTCGTCGTGCCAGTCCGCACACGCGGTCCATTCGAAAATGAGCCCATGCGCCGGCCACCGTAAGGTCAGCACCTCAATCTCACCAACGTGAGAACTGGCTTTGGTTAGGACGCGCGCGACCTTGCGGGGAAGTTCATCAGTCTCCTCGTCAGTCATCACGCTTCGAAGCAGTTCTGCGTAGAACCTAGTTTCGCTAAGCGAGACAAAGGGTGCCTGGGCGGCTGCAGCTATGGCCAGGGCTGCATCGAGTGCAACAGTGGCTGCGCTCAGCTCCACGTCGGCTTCCTTGTTGAATTCGGCATCGGCAACGAACAACAAACCCCGGTCGGCCGCTGCTACAGGAATCTGTTCAGCCAGGGTGGCTAGCTCCGCCGAATTGTAGGTGGTCATGATGAGGACAATATGGGAGAGGTCGGACTGGAAGTCTGGCCCGAGGCCGCGCGTGTGTTATCACCTTTGGGGCAGACGTTACTTCAGGCCTCTGCGTGCGTGCCTCGCCGGACGTCCCAGGTTCGGCCCATCCCAACGCTGCGACGAGATCCCCTTCGTTGGGGAGTGCTTGTTGTGCGGTGGCAATTTGTCGTAGGTGTAGGCGGCGACGGCCATGGGTGATGTGGAGCGTCCGAGGCTGTACCGTACGCTGCGGTCGTTCGTGGTGCCGCAGATGAGGATTCCTATGGTTTCGTTATGGTGGCCGCGCCGGAGCACGTCGTCGACGAGCGCGACGTAGAAGTTGAGCTTGCCGGCCAGACGGTTCCCACCCTTGCCACCAGTTGAACGGCGCACCGCAAGATCGAAAACATAACCAGAACCCTGGCGGTACCTGCCCAAGAGCACGTAAACCTGCCGGCGGGAAGCACCCAGCTCCGCGGCGGCCCTGTCAGCGTCCGCAATCCCTGTGGTGCCCCGTGCCGCCAACGACCCGATCACTGCGGCCCGGCTCCGAGCCTGTTCCCATGCGGCATCCGGCATCGTCAGCTGTCCCTGTGCAACAATGCGAACTGGATCGGCGTCCATGCCTGCCTCCTTTGGGAACAGGAGTACCGAATAGAAGCGACATTAGTGCAGCGGAGTAGCGACCGGCCGGTGTTCACAAGTCGTCGTTTGCGCTACCCCCTAAACGTCTGCGCTACCCCCTAAACCCGGGAAGGTTTGCGACATCTCGCCATTCTTAGCATGAAGAACATCCATCACAGCAGGAGGCGATGGTCGCTCGAACGCCAATTTGGTTGCGCTCTCGGAGGGAATGCGCGACTATCAGGGCAGCCGACCCGTGACGGAGGAAGAGTGATGGACAACCCGTTCTTGCGCAACTTGGACCATGATCCAGAGTTGGCGGCGACGCTAACCTCTCGGTTAGACGCACTTCGCGCTTTGGATCGTTCACGCGTTGAGATGGCAGAGGAAGAATTCGCCCGAATTCGGCTACGAAGGCCGTCCTTCAACCGAGGTAGCGAAGTCAGCGAGACCGTAGCATTCATCCGACGTGGCTCCTCGATTACAGATTTCTTTGAAGGTCAAGCGATCGCCGAACGCGAGCTAATCGAAATCGTTACACAGAACGCAAAGCTTGCCTGGGAGGTTGTGAAGACCTTGGAGAGAGGCCATCGTGTTGGAGAGAGGCCATCGTGACTAATCCACTGATAGTGTCGAGCATCGATCTGCTTCCACTGAACAGCGGACCGTTCACTGTCCCATCGAACTCTTCCAACTCAACGACCGAGCAATCGGCGGCTGGAACGTTCGGTGGCTCAGCACATCTAGCCTGCGCCATCCGCGTCGATAACCCGGGAGACAACGACCACGCCTTTGGTGGTGTGGAGTCGACTTGGTACTTTCTCACGAAGTCTCCGAGTTCAGGGCCGCTCCGGCTGGGCGTCCAATTCGGTGCGATCAGCCTTCGTGTGTCGGGCAGAAGAAACAACGAGTGGGGCTGGTCGTCGCACGAAGTATACGCATCGCTGTCTGCCGTTGCGCGTTCGCTCAACGCGGATGCTGGTGAACTACCAGTAGTTGGTAGTGCAGATGCATCGCTAATTTCGTTCTGGAATGTCGATCTTGGACCACAGAACGAGGCCCGCGTCCGGGTCTCGAGGCCATTCGAAGAGTTCAAGCTCAGTCAGAACAGTTGGGACAAGACTATCGTCGCCTTTCCGCCGGCGCTCTCCTTCAGCTATCCGTCCCAATCTACGGCGGAGGGTGACTTCGTCGCATTCGTAGTTGGTTTCCGGCTGAGTATTTATGCTCCTGGCATTAATGACTACGATTTCCACCTCGCGACAGAATCAATGGCGAGCATCGCGTGGGTGACTGTTGAATCGGAGTCGTAGATAGATTCGTTGATCTAGGCGACTCTGCGCAGTGCTGATCGGTGTCCGAAGACAAGTTCATCGCCTCGCTCGGCCCAGCGTGGTCGATTCAGCGAAGCTCGCTTACGCAGAACACCTTCGCGACCAGAAGGACCGGTCCATCTCCGAGATCGTCAAAGCCACGGGCATCACCCGCTCCAGCCCCTACCGTTACCTGGCGCCCCGTCCACCGGAGACGCTGACCGCCGAGAACCAGCAGAACGCCTGAAAGTCCCTAGCGTCAGCGCCGGTTTGTGCACGCCACTTCACACAAAATGACGATTGGTGCACGCGACTTCGAACAAATCGACCGTTTGTGCAGACAACTCCGAGCACTTCCGTGTCAGGGCGGTCCACGATGCCAGTGATGGCATTCGCACGCAGCGACTGTCGGTCCGTGGTTAGAATGCAAGAAGAGTCGTATGGTGACTTGGTGACGTCGACTCTGAAGGGACCCAACGAGTGCCTCGACACCTGAGCCGGAATTGTATGCAACGGTGACAACGTCTACCCGCAAGGTCTCACCACCTTCAGTATCACGCCGATAGAGGTCGTTTTTTGGACAGGCCGACCAAATGCAGTGGATGTATCGTAGACCCATGCGGGGCGGGAGTCTACGCACTGACTCTCGAAGCTGCGCACCCAGCGGTATTCGAGGGACCCATAAGAACACTTGGGTAGCGCTATGGCTGCTGGACGTACAGTAGACTGCCGTACACTACACGGCGTGGAGCTTTCCTGGGCCAACACAGACCTGTCACGACTTGATTTCGACCCATGTTCCCACTCGGACACTGCCGCCAAGGAATTGACCCCTGACTAATTAAGCGCATTGTCGGGCTGACCGGGATCGAACCGCCTGCGGGTTGCGAATGCGGTGGCCTCCCATCGCAGTCGCGGTCGACTCCCTCGACCTCACGCTGCTGTCCAACAACATGCTTATCGACCTGCGCCAGCGCCTCAGCCAGGAAGTCCAAAGCAGCCCGGCAGGGACGGAGCCCGTCTGCTGACACGTGCCAGCGAGAGAGGCTCTGATACCGGGGCCGGGCCAGCGAGAGTGGATCTCGCCATCGATGACCCCACCGCCCGGCTCAGGGCCCCTTGGCGCGTGAAGGAACAGGTTCGCGCATTGCCAGGCACCGACACGCTCGACCCAGCCTCAGCGAAAAACGAACTTGCCGTACAGCCCGAAGCCGCTACGTCATCCTTCGCGCGCCGCGAACCGTCGATCGAAGGGCAGGAATTTTGTTGGCACCAAGACTTGCTTAGCTTCCGGGATCGCAACGAGAGCGGCCGCGCATGCCGCTTCCTAATAGGCGTCGTGAAGCTTGTGCCGTACCGACAAGAGAGGGGCGCTCATGGTGTGTCGACCGATACCTGTGAGTGAGGGTCGTGGTTCGTGCGCGTCACGCACAACGGGAAATTATAAGCGAAGACGAGACCCGGAAGCCTCGTCTTCGACGTGAACATAGGATTCGAACCCTTCTACCTTCTAGCGAAATCAGTTAAACGGGCATCTCGGTGTAACCCAAGCTGTAGACCGTCGCTCTGACGAACCACTCGGCAGCCTAACCAATAGCTACTCACGCGCAACCTTCATAGCAATTTTTCCCCTATCATGTCAAGCGAAATTATCGGTTAGCCCGCGAATTCTCGCTTTGACTGCGGCTGGGCCGACCTGGTCCGACCCGCGCGCGGGAACGTCGACTTTGATCGCCGCCGGCTCCATCACGTTCTCCGTGATGAGCCACAAGGGCTGGGCGGGCAACGGCGAGTTGAGGGGGGCGAAGGTGACGCCGACGTTGAACGCCGCGCCGTTGAACTCCGCCGCCAGGTGGTTATGGCGCACGATCACGCGGCGGCTCATGGTTCCGCTCGTGAGGGCCGTGATCGGTTCCGGAAGGGCGGCTTCCGAGGCGGCGGCATCGTTTGGGGTCTCGTGGTGGTTGGTGCAGAGAGCCCTGGATTCCGCGGCAATGACGCTGCCGGACGTGGACATGCTCGCGCCGCGGATGCTGGGCATTGATGAACACCGCTACCGGTCCGTGCGGTTCTTCCGCGACCCCGAAACGAAGGCCTGGAAATGGTACGAGCCGCGGATGACCACGATCGTCGATCTGGACAGCGGCTAGGTCCTGGGGATCGTGGACGGCCGCGACAGCGAAGGCGTCGGAAACTGGCTCTTCGCCCGGCCGCTGGAGTGGCGTCTGGGCGTACAGGTCGTCGCCATCGATCCGTCCGCGGCATTCCGCAAAACCTTACGGATGTGGCTTCCGCGCACCGCCGTCTCGGTTGATGCGTTTCATCTGGTCAAGCTCGGCAACGATATACTCACCGAGGTCCGGCAGCGTGTGACGCAGCAGGTCCATGGAAGGCGGCGACGCTCCATCGACCCGGTCTGGGCCAACCGGCGCCTGCTCTTGCGTGCAGGGGACACGCACTCGGATCGTGGACGCGCCCGACTCAGCACAGTCTTCAGTACCGAAAATCCGACCGGCAGACTCCATGCCGCCTGGCTGGTCAAGGAACAGCTCCGGGCTCTGCTTTCCACCGGATCCTTAGCGGACGCGGCCGCTGCGAAAGACCGCATGCAGTCCCTGGTCCAACAGGCCGGCAAGCCGGAAAGCCCGACACTGGCCGGAAACTGGTGGCCGAGCTGACCCGGAGGATTGCAAGAGCTTCTCGAACTACCGGCTGCGCATGCTGCTCTCAGCCGGCGGCCGCCGGCCGTACCGGGAAAACCGCCCAACCACGCCTAAATGCGAAGCCGGATTTGTGGTCCTTGACGGTCGGGCGCACAGCGTTGTGCAATGGGTTTTGGACCTGACGCATATCCCGGACCGGATACCGAGGATACCAAGGCCGTCATGGCGCTAGGAGCCAGGATGGGACAGAGAAGCGCGCAACTGCAACCGTCGCCGAGTCGGGACCCGGTGAGGAAGGACACGCCAGGATCCGTGACTTCCGGCACGGATCGCAATGGCCGGGAGAACGCCTGGTTTCCCGGACGGCGAGCGGCCGTCAAAGGCCCCGACAGCGCCGTACCCCTCAATGCCGGCATCGGCCACCGATTCAGCAGGCTGAGCATCATGGCTCCCGGCGGGACGGCTGAGCGCCCCGGCCGTGACAGCCCCGCCGATGACAGCACTGCCGAGCGGGAAGCCGCGGCGGTCGAACACGGTTTTGGGGCGACGCCGGTCCGCGGCAGCGAGGACGTTGGTGCCAGGGTGACGCCTGCAGAAGCGCCGACCGCGGCGCGGAAGGGCCTGCGGACCGGCGGGCAGCCGCTGGATGAGCGTACGCAGGCGCTGATGGAGGGCCGGTTCCACCGCGGTTTCGACCGGATCCGCATCCACAGCAATCAGAATGCTGCGGACTCCGCCGCAGCCCTGGGGGCCAGGGCCTTCACGCTCGGGACCGATATTGTGTTCGCACGCGGCGCGTATGCACCCGGGAGCGCATCGGGCCGGGCCCTGCTGGCCCATGAACTCACCCATGTTATGCAGCAGGAACGCGCGCCTGCGGCCGGCCGAATCCAGCGGGCACCGGCGCCGCCTGTAGCTGCCGCCGTCCTCGCCGCGGGAGACCGGATTTCGCTCACCGTGCAGGCGTCCGCGGATGCACGGGCGGAACCGATGTATTCACGCAGCTACGTCATTGACTCCCTGGGCGCCATCGACATCGATGATGGGCAGAACAAATTCAGCATTCCGCTGGCCGGGCTCTCCCCACCAGCAGCAGCCGAGAGGATCGCCGCGCGGTTTGTCAGCGAACAATTGCTGGCCCATCCGCGGATCGGACTGACTCCGCCGGGAGGCGCACCGGAGGTCTTCGCCCAGATCCAGCCCAGCGAACTGGACCGGACTTACGGGAACTTCCTGAACTACCTGCACGGAATCACCGAACCGGCGGATGCCGTACTCCGGTACCACAAATGGCTCGATGAGCATCAGGGCACGACCGAGCTGAGGGCCATCACCCCGCCCGAGCTGTGGGCGCAGTCGCTCAACCGGCCCCAGCAGCCCAGCGACCCGCGGTCGGAAAAGACGGACGAGTTCCTGCGGTTCATCAAGGGCAGGCACGCCGAGGCTGCAGGCCTGACCGACCCCAAGGAGAAGTCACGCACCGCCGAGACCCTGCGGCAGTTCCTGGACTGGTATAACCGGACCAAGGACACGCCGGCGTTCCTGACGGCCGATCTGGCGAAGATCTATGCGGATCTGTGGGTGGGCAAGCTCAGGAAGGATATCGAGGAGTCGTCCCGGAAGCAGCTCGCTGCGCAAAAAGAAGCAACACAGAATTCCCCCCAATTGCAGCAGAAGCGGGCAGAGCACTTCGACTCCTTCTATGCCCTGGCACGCGGGCTTTGGGGCTACTCCTCAAGGACCTTCCCCTACGTTATACCTGTCGATTCCAAGGGCGAGGACATCCTGGTCACCGGTGATCCGCAGCTGCAACTGGTCCTGAATTCCCTGGCGGGGGAACTCGTCAGCTGGGCTGCGGGGCACATGTTCGATGCCGCTTTCCTGACGACTTCACCTAAGTCCGTCCTAGTGGATCTGCTGCATTCGGGCTATTCGAAGGCCATCGCCGCCGCCCAGCGGCAGCCGCTCGAACATGAACACATCGACCGCAATGAGCTCCTGCCGGGCAGCGTGCTCGCCTCGTTCGGCGCGACTGTGGGCAAGGGGCTGCTAGTAATCGGCCTCGTAGGGCTGTTTGTCGGCGCGGAAGTGATCACGTTGGGCCAGGCGACCTGGCTGCTGGCCGGCGTCGCCGCCGTCGGCGGCGTGGGCTCGTATCTAGGCCGCCGCGAGGAGATCGAAAAATCCGGCTATGACGTGCCCATCCCCGTCACGATTGTGCATTCCGCTGGGGACATCGTAGGCGTCAGCCAATTGGTCGAAGGCATCAACGGCCGGCGCCTTGGCACCGATGCCAAACTGGGCAGCGAGGCGCGCTCATCGCAGCTCGGCGAGGGGGCCGGAAACGTGACAACCCTGCTGCTCGGCAGCCGCGCCTACCGTGCGGGGGAAATCGCCGGAACCAAAGTGCGGCTGCCGGGCAAAACGCCGTCGGGCCCCAACGCCTACGCTGGCGTCCGGCTGCCCAGGGAAACGGTGCCTCCCGTGCCGCGGCCCATCGTCAATCCCGGACCGTTGGAGGCATCGGTGCGCAGCGGACTGCCTGAAAATGTCCGGATCGGCTTCGACCGCTGGATGGGGGAAATCCGTGCCGACAGCGGCAACCCGGAAACCGTATTGAAGTCCATGACTGCGGAACGGGCACAGAAAGTAGCCGAACACTTTACCAAGAAACAGGCGACCGAGACGGCACGCGGGGAGGAGGCCGAGCGGCTGCGGGCCCGCGCAGGCGACAACCCGCTGCGCCCCACCCTGAAAAACGTCCGACGGGAAGGAAACATCACCATACACTATGAATCAGTGCCGCCGGACCCGGCCGAAATCGCTGCGGCCCAACGGATCGCCGCCCGAACGGGCGAGGAAGTCCACGTCTTCGGTGATTCGGCCAGCAACGTCACTTATCCCGGTATCGACGGCACCATCGGCGTGCCCGCGCGGCCGCTGTCCATCAAGGCACACAGCGCCGAGGCCAACACCGGCTCAGCGCGATTCGCGGCACAGGAGGCGCTGACCAAGGCCAATAACCATGGATACACTCAGGTGGAAGTCGAGATCTCGATCCCGGGAAAGTCAGTCGAGGAAGTAAAAGCCGGCTGGAACATCGGTCCCACGAGGCCTGGGGACCACCCGCTCGGCCCCTACTACCAAGGCACGACGGTCTCCAAGATCACCATCCAATGCGCCGACGGAGTCTGGGTGGTCCCCAAACCGGTGCTCACCGGCGTTGCACCGGCCCGCGGCCCGGAAGAGAGGACGGAGCATTGACGGTCCAAGTCAGTTTCGCCTGCGGAATCAGCCGCGACGACGTCGCATCCGTCGTCGAGCGCGGGCTGGCCGGCCATGGTTACCGCGTCATCCAGCGGCTGCGCCATGTTCCCGGCGGCAGCTGGGGCGAACTCGATACGGCGCTCGCGCAGGCTCCGGGGGCGAGTTCAGTGACCTGGTTCCACCCCGACGCGGCGAACGGACAGGACGCAGTGTCGGTACTGGCGCATCGGCAGAGCGGCTCCGGATCAATGGACATGGGCCTGCCGCGGGCCCTCTCGGCGATCGGCGGCGGCTTTGCGGCTGCTGTGGATTCCCGCCGGTTCAGTGATCAGTATCGACTGAATGTTTACTACGCCGGAGGGCTGATCGAAGCGATCGACTGCTCCTTTGACGCCGGGACCCTGCCCGCCGGGACCCTGCTGCGCGGCGGTCCGTGCGACGACGAATCGATTTATGCCGCCTTTGAGAGGCTCTACGGTGAGGTGACCGGCGGGCTGCCGCATGAACTGCGCGCCGGTCCGGAAACCGAGACGGAGTCCTGGCTCATCAGGCCTGCCGGCGGGCCGGGCACCCGGAGTCCGGCTGATGAAACTGTTTCCCGGATTGCCATTGCCGGAGTCGAGGAGCAAATCTTCCAAGTTGCGGCGGCATCCCTGCCGGCAGCCGAGCGCGACGGATGGCAGTGGCTGGGGGCCCGGACACCCGTCGCACAGATTCCGTATGTCCTGCTGCGCAGCTCGGGGATGCTCGACCAGACGTTGGTGGGCCGGCTGGCCTCAAAATGTGAGGCCTCTACGGCGGCTCTGCAATGGCAAGCGGCCGACCCCCGCGGGACGGCCTTGGCGTCCTTCACCTGGCTGGCTGCCGAGCCGGACGGCACCGGCTCCCGGGGTGAAGACCGGGGCGCGGTGGCCTTTGCCGAGCGTTGGGCGGCTTTGACAGTGACCATGGGCGAATCCCCGGGAATACTGCGCTGGCCGGAATCCACGCCGGGCAACTGGCTTCGCCAGACCTAGCGGGAGTTTCGTCACTTACGGTCTTCTACACCCGGAGAAAATCAGGCCGAATCCATAATTTTCTGTGCTGACCCGCGTGTTTGCGTGTGTCGGCGGTGGGTGTTCGGCGCCGGATTGTGTTTGACCTAAAGTGTGAAGTTCACAGGTCCCGTCCGCGTCGTCGTTAACCCGGCGGGAGGCAGCCCAACGCACCGGGATTGGTCTTACGGACCTCCAGGTAGTGATCCAACGGGACAGACTGCCCACTATTGGCAATTATTCGCTGATGCTGGCGGCCACGGCACGGCCGTCGAACACCCGAGCTCGGACGCCCTCGATGAACCCGACCTTTTCTGCCGACGAACCGGGCCCGGACGGAATACTTCACCATCCGTACGGGGCCGTCGAGGACCGGTCCAGCCTGGGTTCAGCACCAGCCAGGATCAAATTCCACGGCAGACAGCCGCGCCAGTAGGGGCTGCCCGGCGGCGAGTTCTGCCCGATGGTGCGGATCCGGTCATCGATCCGCCGACGATCGTCCTAGGCTTTCCGACAAAGGTAGCCGCCTATGGGAGCGTGCTCGTCGCGCGGCCCAGGGGAGGGTCAAAGAACGGGAACTGACTGCGAAATAACGCTGTAGTAACGCCACCGGGCTAGGTTTCCGTAATCAACAGGTATGCCTTCGGATTCTTGAGGGCATTCGCTTTGCTTTAGTTATCCAATTCAGAACACGAGGGGGCGACATGAGCGAAGAGGCGTTGAAGCCGGAGGACTGCATCCACAATTAAGTTGAGGGAGTAGGTTGACTTCATGGCCCGACATTGGAGGACCCGCTTTCGGTCTCTTCAGTTCCTCACGCAAGGCGCGTGTTGGGCTCATTCACTTATCACATGCGGCGATTGCTTGGAGTTCCCCGCGATGGGGCGCAAATAGCGCTGCTGGGTGATGAAAACCATACCGTGACCCGCTCGTGGCGCGTCCAAGGACTCGCCGACCCCAGGAACCAACGCACCGCGTTTGACCTACCTAAGCTGGGAAGCCGTGACTCTCTCGATGTAGAAATCCTGCCGCATCAGGATCATCCCCTTGATTCGTGGATGTCGGCCCATCAGGGGTCCTCCCGCGCTAGCCAGCCCAAATGGTTTCTGCTCGCTAAAGGCCACTCACGCGCAGTTATGTCGATTGAAGTCCACCAGTCGCCTATCTCCGCGGAGTGGTCGCGATATATCACTCTCCACCTCGGGGATGAGCGTCAGGCAAGCCCCAGCGGAAAGAACGTGTTCACCGCCCAAGCCGTTGGAAACTTGGACTCAGCCTTTGCGGATATGCCTAAGGCTGTCTATGCCGAGCTCGGCAGTCAGATCCGGGCACTCACGGATGTCCGTTTTAAACTTCTGACCATCGTCCCCACAGTCAGCGGTCTAGCTCTCACCCTTCTCCTCACTGCCCCCCGCGGGGATAGACCACCCCTCTTGGTCTTCCTTGCCTCAATCGTGGGATTCGGTATTACAGTCGGAATCCGGATTTACGATATCCGCAACTCCCAGCTCTACGACGATCTGATCAGCAGAGCCCGGGCACTCGAAGCTTCCCTGGGAGTCGAACGGGGTCCCTACATGCGTAGAGGAAAAACCATCTGGCCCTTCGAGCATGATTTCGCACTGTCGATCGTCTACACTCTGGTCCTTGCCGCGTGGTTGCTCGGCGCAGTTGCCGCCCTCTGGTTAGGAAAATGAAGAACGCCAGACCTCATGTTGCCTGCGCATGTGAGTGGTAGGCCAGCGTTGATCTGACGGCGCCTCGACTCTGACGGGCCGCGGGATGCGTGGCGCGGCCGGGGCAGAACCAAGACCAGTGTCCGGTTCGAGTAGTGGGCATGACGTCGGGGGGCGCGGCCGCGGAGCCGCTGGTACACATCAAGGACTTCCGGATGGACTTCGGGGACACGACGGTCATCAAAGACCTCTCCTTCGATGTCCGGGCCGGGGAAACCTTCGGGCACCGTCGGTCCCGGGCAGGACGGTGTGGCGGTCTTTCCCCCCTCGGCAGTATCCGTGTTCCTCACCGAAGAACACGGCAGCCCGCGGAACTCATTCGCAGTGAGAATCACGGATCTTGAGCCGCACGGCGATCAGATCCGGGTCCATGCTGGTGGCCTCTCCGCCGACATCACTCCCGCGGCGTCAGCCGACCTCGGCCTCACGCCCGGAATGACCGTCTACTTCGCATCAAGGCCGCTGCCATCGCCATCTACCCGACGTAGGCAGCGGTGTAGGCGGCCGGGGAAGGGGCGGACAATCAAACGCTGAGAAAGGGCCTCCACCGGCAGGCTCCCCGTGGTCCTGTTCACCGCCGGCGGCGCCGCCACTCGGCCGACACCACGACAATGACGCAGGGTGGCGCTGACGGTGTGTTCGTCGGCTCGGGCATCTTCAAGTCCGGCAACCCAGCCCAGCGCGCCGCCGACGTTGCGAAGGCCACCACCTCTTCGATGACCCCGATGCAAAGCGCCTCAGCAGCCTGTCCAGCACCCCGGCAGCGCGACGCGAAACCCCGACGGACTCCCCAAACTCGCGCCTTTCGCCATCATCGTCGGAGCGGTCGGCTCCCCCGTGGCCATCGAACACCACGCAGTAGATTCGGTCGCCGGCTTCGCCTAATACGTCACTGCTGTAAATACTGTCAGCCAAGATCCCTGATAAATTTTCGTCATTTCACCGTGGCTCTTTCACAAGAAGTTCCATTCGAGCTCGTCCGTGGGCAAGACCAGGCCCGCCCCCACTCATCCGCACAATAGGCAACGCCCAGGGCTTTCCAACCCACGACGCCAGCCAATTCCCAGCGTGCTGGTTAACCGCATCATTTGCCGGAGGCCCCTACGTGCCGCGACCAAGGCTGGCTTCTCTCACGACCTGACCGCTTTGGGCAGCTCCTCAGTCATGTCCGCGGCACCGAAAGACCGCATGGAGGAGCGGGGGAAACCGAACGAGCAAGCTGGATAGAACGGGCGGTGACATGAGCAGACAACAATGGCAGACAAAGAACCCATCAGCCAAGCGAGCAGACCGCGCGAGGTAGGGCTACTGCGCCTACAGCATTGCCTCAAGCGGCGCCATCGGCGCGCAGTACGCCCATAGGCCATCGCCGAGACCTCGTACAGAGCATGGCGCCGGAGCGTCTCCCCACCACGGGAGCCATGATAGGAACCCGGTAGTGGCGGGCATTGGCACGAATGACAATCGGATACTGCGACTCGAGAAGAATGACGGCAGCGAGCCGGACATCTCGCACATACACGGCTACTGACCACGAAACGCAGCTGAACAGCATCCGGACAGGCGCGAGCAAGATGGACAAAGGACTCCGTGCGGACCCATTCAGATGTCTCCGCGAGTGCCCGGCGGAGTCATCCCAATCTTCAGCGGTGCCTTCTGGTACCCAATCATCGCTGGGCGGTCCCTGCACGCAACCCGGGCGCTCCGCGCCAGGCATTCCCCCAAGAATTCTTCCTCGGCGCTCCTTCGTCGCTTATTTCCTCGCAAGAATTCTCTCCTCCTGCCCGGTCCCCCGGGTTGCACTCCGGGCCCTCATACCCAGCGGTGATCTCCTCTACCAGAAGGCTCCACAAGAGCAGACGCCCAATCACACCAGCAACGCAAAACAGGAGGAGACCACCATGGAAACGCTTCACATCACCACCGCGGCCGACTTGATCAGCCTGATCGGGCACAGCCTGGGCTACTGGCCCCACGAGAGTCTGGTCTGCGTGACGCTGCAAAACAACCGCATGGGTGCCACACTGCGGCTGGACCTGCCCTCCAGCTCGGAACATGCAGAGTTCTACGCCCGGAGCGTCGCCGGCCACCTCGGTAGCGACACCGACGCGACAGCATCAGTGTTCGCCATCTTCGCGGACGCACCCTGGACAGCACAACGACGGCAATTCTTCCGCCCAATCATCCACGAAGTCGCGCAATGGCTGGCAGAGTCCGGTATGCCAATCCGTGTTGGCTGGATCGTAGGGCCTTCATCATTCGCCGAGTACCAGCCACACACAGCGTCCTACGGCCCAGAGGTCCCACTCGAGGCTGTCCAGTCGAGCTGCATCAACTCGGAACTGATCTTCCGTGGCAGCCAGGTACGAAGGAGTCTGTCGCTGGCACTTCCCCACCGTATGGCGACGCCTGCATTTGAAATCGACGTGGAGGCCAACAAGAATAGAGTCTCCTCGCGAAATGCCACCGTGCAGACGGCACAGGCTCGCGCGCTATGGGACCTCCTGCTTGAGGGCGGGAATGATCCGACGGCGGCTCAGCTAGCAGAGCTGCTGGCGATCCTGCAATTCCCTGGGCTCCGGGACAGGCTTATCGCCGACATGCCCGGGCTCGATCTCCCCATGGGACTTCTGCTGTTCGGCGAGTCCGAAAGCTCGCCCCGCTGGGACCGCATCGACGCGGCGGAACGACTCCTGCTGCGACTGTATTCCGTCGCTTCCCCGCAGCATGCGGCAGCACCGCTGACATTACTGGGCTGCATTGCGTGGTGGAAAGGCAGAGGATCCACAGCGGCTGACTTCATGGATCTCGTCTTGTCCTTCGATCCCGAGTACCGCCTCGCTCAGCTGATGAAAGAGATGCTCGGCTGCGGGCTCGTGTCGGGGTGGGCTCGGAGCAAAACCCAGGCCTACCGGCACCTGTGACCGGAGCTACGTCCAATCACTTGATTTCCCAGGAAGGTGAGTGCAGTGCACATCGTCATCTACAGCAAACCGAACTGCCAGCAATGCAGAATGACCTACCTCAGTCTCGACAAGGCAGGAGTCGGATACTCTACCGTGGACCTCACGAGCAACGACACAGCGCTGGAGTACGTGCAAGACCTGGGATACTCGCAAGCGCCCGTCGTGGTGGTGGACGATCATCACCACTGGTCCGGATTCAATCCGTTCGAAATCGAGCGGCTGGCCCAGGCGCTCCAGAATGACACCGGCAACCAGCCAACCCGGCGCAGCGATCCGTAGTTTCAATAGCTGCCGTCCGAACCCAAGACCGTCGACCCGCCGTCGACGGTCTTTCTTGTATCCAGCCAACTCGCAACTTCCCCATGCATCCGGCCCCGCACGGCCTTCCCCTACGGTCGAACCGCCAGACAGCGCCGCTCGCTGCAGACAGACTTACGACGCCCTCACCCAGCCCTCCTCGCTCGACCACAAAGCGCCTCACACCTCTGGCATCTTTGATGCGCCCGTAACGAATCACCTAACGCCAAGTCATGCGGACTCGCACCCTGAAGCCCATGGACGAGTGTGAACGACCAAGTGTGCCCGGAATGTCTTGCCAGCTTCTCGCCCGTCCGCCGAGGACAGACTTTCTGTACGCCCGTCTGCGCGAGTCGGCAGCGGCAGCGACGGTATCGAGCCGCGCGCCGGGGGCAGAGGCAAAATCTCCCGCTCGCCCGCGAATCACTTCCTCTCCGGCACGCCGTCCAGGACTGCGATTCGCTGTCCAAGCATCGTGCCGAAATCTCACGCCTCCGCGCTAGCTACGAGCGAAGACTGCAACGAGCTGCTGCCAATCACGACCATGAACTTGCAACCGCCTACGACCGACTGAGCGAAGTGGCTGTGACGGCCGATCGAGCCGTCTTCATCTCGAATGCATTCGCGGAGCGTGTCCGCACTCTCCAGAGCGAGAACTCGTCGCTGCGCCAACGCCAACGCCAGGACGTGAGTGATCTCCGAGTACTGGCCGCTCGGTTGGTGTCGATAGCGACGACGACGGCGGCCGCCCACCTTGGAGAACAGGTCACCGACGTCTTTGCTCGCCGGGGATGGAGCATTAGGAGGGCAGACTCATGACTGTTTCGATTGCCAGGCTGTCCGGTGAATCCGGGGTGAAGTACCTACTTAAGACGACCCTGCGGGCTGACGTTGCCACACGAAGTCTGACCGACTACTACACCCACTCCAGCAATCCGCAGGGCAGATGGCTGGGAACCGGACTGGCCGGCATCGGCGTCGAACCCGGCGCCACCGTCACGCCGTCGGCCGCGCAAGCGCTTTTTGAACGGGCAGAAAATCCAACGACCGGAGAGGCGCTGAGCAGGCACACGCAGCGAGATCCACATGCTTTGCGCGCGACGCCGCCCAGTCGACGCCCCACGGTCGCAGGTTTTGACCTCACATTCAGTGTCCCGAAGTCGATTTCAGTGCTGTGGGCCCTGGCTGGCAGCGGCGAGAAGGACAGGATCCTGCGGGCCCACCACGCGGCTCTCGACGCAACCATGGCTTGGCTGGAGCAAACTGCGATCCACACCCGCGCCGGTCACAACGGCGTCGCCCATCTCAGCGTCCGCGGCGCGATCGCGGCATCCTTCGACCATTGGGAGTCCCGAAACGGCGATCCTCAACTCCACACTCACGTCGTCATCGCCAACCGCGTCCAACGCATCTCCGACGGAACTTGGGCCACCTTGGACTCACGCACGCTCTACAAAGCCACGGTCGCGGCGAGCGAACACTACAACGGTCTCCTGTTTGACCAGCTCAAGCGCGACCTCGGCATTGACGCCGACGTCCGCCGGCCTGGGAAAGCCGAACACAACCCCAAACTCGAGCTCACCGGCGTCGAGGACGAATTGATCCGCGAGTTCTCAAGCCGATCCCGGCTGATCGACGTCGAAACTGACCGCCTTGTTCATGAATGGGCCCAGACCCACGGCCACGAACCGACGGCGTCCAACAAGATCCGGCTTCGTCAGCAGGCCACGCTCTCGACTCGCACGGCAAAACCCGACCGCATCGTTCCGCTCTCCATCAGGACCGAGGAATGGCGGAAGCGCTCGGCGGCCAAAGGCTTCGACGCCGAGCGGGTCCTCGCCGAAACTATCGACCGCTCGCGTACAGCCCCAGTGCACGAATCCGACCTGGGCCTCGCCTGGATCCAGACCACCGGCAGGCTCGTGGAGCAGGCTGTGGCCGGCAGGCGGGCGACCTGGAACCGGTGGAACCTGCTCGCCGAAGCGGAACGAATCTGCCTCGAACTCCGCTGCGTCAGCCCAGAGGACCGTCGACGCATCATGGACGCTGTCGCAACGTCCGCCGAAGCGCAATCCGTCCCCCTGAGCGAATTCCGCTACGGCCCCGCAGCCACCACCGCACCCGACATCGCCTTCAACGGGCACAGTGTCTTTGACTGGCCCGCTGGCCACCTCTATACCGACCTATCCACGCTGGCCAACGAGGCCCGCGTTATGGCAGCTCATCACTCTACTGATGCGCCCAAACCGGACCCGTCCGCAGGCGATGGACTCACCCGGTACACAAACTCGAGCGGGGTCGGACTGTGGCCGGACCAGCTCGACGCCGCAGCCATCATCCTGGCAAGCGGTCGGAGGCTGGACGCCGTCGTAGGGCCGGCCGGAACCGGCAAGACCACCACCATGGCCGCAGTGAAGAGTCTCTGGGAACAACACTATGGGCCTGGAAGCGTCATCGGCCTGGCCCCTGCCGCGGCCTCAGCCGACGTCCTCGGTCACGAACTCGATCTGGCAACCGACAACGTCACCAAATGGCTTTACGAATCCACCGGGCCCGGAGCCGCGCTGCGCGCCGAAAGATACTTCGAGTCCGAGCAACGATACCTGGATGCCCTTCCCAGGGCCGGGACTGACAGGGCGTCCACGCGCTACCTTCGAAGGCTGGCCCAGCAGCTCTGCGCCCTCGCCGCGACCCAATCCAGATGGCAGTTCCGGCCCGGCCAGCTCGTCATCATCGACGAAGCATCCATGGTCCCGACCCACCATCTCGCGGCCCTCGTCGACCAAGCGGAAGCGGCCGGCGCCAAGCTCGTTCTTGTCGGCGACCCCGCCCAGCTCGACGCGATCGATGCCGGCGGCATGCTCGGGTGGCTCGATCGCACTGGCAAGGCCGTGAAGCTGAAAACCATCTGGCGCTTCACGCAGCCTTGGGAACGTCAGAGCTCCCTGAAACTCAGATCGGGTGACCGCCAGGCCATTCAGGACTACAACAGCCGGGGACGGATCCGCTCCGGCACATACGACGCCATGGTCGATGCAGCCTACGACCGGTGGAACAGCGATGTCCAAGCCGGCCGGACGTCCATCCTGATCGCACCCGATAATGACACCGTGGCACTGCTCAACGAACGTGCCCAGGCTGACCAAGTCGCCACCGGCCGGGTCGACCCGGAATCGGCCATCCTGCTGAGCGATGGACTCCACGCCGGCCGCGGCGACAGAATCCTGACCAGGCGCAACGACCGCCGCCTCACGGACCACACCGGCGATTTCATCCGCAACGGCACACTCCTCACCATCACCGACCCGCCAAGCACCGACGGATCCGTCACAGGCACACGGCTGGACACCGGCGCCACCATCACCCTCACCAGCCGCTACCTCGCCGAGTCCGCCGAGCTCGGCTATGCCACGACAGCCCACCGCTCCCAGGGAATCACTGTCGATACCGGGCACACCCTCGTCTCCGAAGGACGACTGACCCGCGAACTCTTCTACGTCTCGATGACCCGCGGACGCCAATCCAACACCGCTTACGTCTGCGAACCAGACCCTCGCGACCACCACGCCATCGATCCCTCAACTCTGCCGGACTGGCAGCAGATCCTCAGTCAAGTCCTCGCGGCCGAAGGCGCCGAACACACGGCCCACGAAATCCGAGCCGCTGAGGCTGCCAAGGCCAACTCGCTGAGCCAGCTCTTGGCGGAGCGGGATTACCTCCTCCAAATCGCCGCGCACGACGACGTCACTAGGCTCATCACCGCCCACTTCCCTGCCGCCGTACAACCGTTTCGGGAATCGCCGGCGTGGGGCGTCGTTATTTCGGCGTGGAGGCAGGCTTCAGCGGTGGACCACTCAGCTGCGGAGCAAGCCCTCATCGACGCACTTCAGTCCCCGGCGGACGGCACGGACCCGGTGTCTGCCGTCCGGTCTCGGCTCCTCGCCGTCGCGCACCGAGGACGGCCATCGGACTCCGCCGCACCAGCCCCTTCGATATCTCACCGGGAAGACATCAGCCTCTTGCTGGAGGAAGTCGAGCATCGTATTAGCCAGCGAAACGGCAACATCGTTCGTGCCGCACTAACCGACGACACCAGGTGGAAGGATACTCTCCGGGCTTTGCTTCCCAGAAGGATCGCTCCGCAGACGTGGCATGGCCTCATCCGAGAGGTTGCCGGCTACCGAGACCGCTGGGATGTCGACAGCGAGACGCTTCCGCTCGGACCCAAGCCAGCCGCGGCCGACACAGGGCAGTCCACGGAACACTCGAGGGTCCACACCTTGGTCTCAACAGTGGCTGCTGGGTCGCCTGAGACGCACGACTCCACAACTGCCGGGATCTCAAATCGAACTTCCCGTGCTGCCGCCACTGTTCAACCAGTAGATCTTGGGAGCTAATATTGGACGGTCCTAGGGCGGTGCAAATGAACGCAAATCCATTCGTGAAGCCAAAAGTACTGACGGGCTGGCTGTTGTTTGCCAGTCTCGCCGCGGTCCTCTGCCTTGCGTTTAGCACCTCCGCGATCTTGACGTCGCCAGCGTCTCCCTACCTATGGCTGCAGGTTGTTCTATCCCTCGTCTTTGCAGGGGCAGTGGCCGCGACTTGGATCGTTCGGGAGCGGCGGGCGAAACGGTGGACCGCACTCGCAATCGAACAGTGGGAAAGGCTCGAGTCGATCAGGCGACAGTTGGGAACAACGACCGAAGTCACAATTCTGGCCATCGAGGCGGTGGAACCTACGGGCACGTGGGTCACACTGCGGTGGAACCAATTCGACCACGTTCAGCGGGCGTGGATGGAAGCTCTGCCCGATGAAATTTGGGAAGGCGCAGCCTTACTGATCTCGCCTGATCCGGCGCAGATCCTTGTCGGCAGCCCATGGCCACCGATCTACCACCTGAGCGCTCGAAATTACCATGGCTTCGCGCCAGCGGCTGCCCGATCAGACTACGAAAAGCTCCAACGCTAGGACGTTGAGACCATTCATACATATCACCGTTCCTCAACAAGCTACGACGAAGGTCCGGTCCGCTAGGCTACGCCGTGCACGTCTTTGCATCCCCGTCAGTGGCACGTTTCGAATGACGTGCACTGTCTAACGCAGCAACCGCACGTATTGCAAGGGTCGCTGCCGCACGCACCCTACGCTTAACCTGTGAGCACCCGCGCAGCCATCTACACCCGCATCTCCAAAGACCTCCAGCACGAAGGCCTCGGCGTTGCCCGTCAGCTTGCCGACTGCCGGAGGTACGCCGATGACCACGGCTACCAGATCGTTGTTGAGGCACGCCAGCGGGGACGTCGTGCGTGATCAGGATGTCAACAGGGCCGCAGGCAACCAGTTTCCGTGCCTCCTGTGCTGTGGGCTCCTCGTTAGGCCACCAGGTCTTGCCCGGACTCCTAATTTCGGAGTCGACACTGAACGCGCCCCCGAGGGCTCCGACGGTGAGCCTCTCTACGACGGTTCGGCCGCCTCTAGGCAAGATGAAGATATTGGGACGCCACTCGGCTAGCCCGTCGCTTCCAACTGGAAGCGCCAAGACGGTGTCCCAGTTGTCGTGGTTTCCCGGCGACACCGCAAGCTGAACGTCGTGGGTGACGAGTTCTTTTGAGAGTCTGGCTTCGTAGCGGCCACGGAGGGCACCTGGCCAGTCCAGGCCGAAGTCTCCCACATGTAGCATGGTGCCCACGCCCGCGGCCGCGGCTGAGCGAATGGCATCGAGGCCGAAGCCGACGTCCCCGTGCCAGTCTCCGAAGATAGCGAGGGGTCGATGGTCCTTCATCGCTCCAGCTTATTCGGCACGGCCGACCGGGGCGGTTACTCGTAAACTTCTGATGCAGCGCGGAGGGTTGACTCGTTAGATGAGTGTTCGAGGCGGTTGACCGGTGCCCACAGCACGTACGGGCAAAGTTCAACTTCTTCCTCCCGCAGGATGACTACCGTGCAGGAGTCCGACATCATTCTGTACGGCCACCACACCCGCGCCCGCGTCAAAGCCATCATGGACCGGAACCCGGTTTCGCTCTGGATCGACGAGAGCCTGCTCTGGACCATCAAGAGCGTTGAGGTGCCGGACCGGAACAACAACAAGTCCCGCGACGGCCTCACCGACGCCTAGGGGCCCACCGCACGAAAGCCCCGGCCCACCAGCCGGCGCTTTCTGCTGTCCGGGTCTACATTTTCACGTGTCTGGGTGTGGTTCGGCCGCCTTGCGCAGGTTAGGGTGACGGCAGAGTGACTCGTGGCATCTGGAGGGGGATAAATGCTGCTGGTAGCACTATTTGACGGTGAACGTGTCAACGCCACAAAGCACAGTATCGAGTCCTGGGCCGCGCTCAAGGACTCCAAGGAACGGGAACGGCTCGTCATGCCGCTGTGCGGGATCCGGCCGTCGCGAAGAGCCGGGGCGCCGACACCAGGTTCTTTGCCCATTACAGCGTGGCCGAATGCAACGTCGAGCATGGCGGCGAGACAAACCAGCACCTGGCGATGAAGGAGGCCTTGGCGGGGTGCATCGATGCCGTCCCGGGCTGGCACGCCGTCGTCGAATTCGCCCACCCTTCCCGGGAGTGGATCGTGGACGTCCTCGCCGAGTCGGATGACCTCCGTCAGCGGATTGCCTTCGAGGTCCAGCTGTCCTCCCAGTCCCCGGAGAAGTACTTCCGCCGCACCGACCGTTACTTCCGGAGCGGCATCTTCCCCGTCTGGCTGGTGCCCCGGCGCCTCGAGTACCACCTGATCGGGGTCCCGGTCATGGTCACAGGCTTCGGGAAGAGCTCAGCGATCCCCGCCGATGTCTCCGCCCTGCTGGCCTTAGAGATTAGCCAGGACTTCGTGAGGTCCACTGGCGACACCGAGACACTGGGCGAGACTGTGACAGCACTCCTGCATCACGGCCACCAGTGGAAGGGCGGGTCGCCGGAGAACCAGGTCGAAATGCACCGGCAGGCGGAGGCCATGCAACAGGCCGAACGGGACGTTGCGGCTAAACGGCTCGCCGACCTCGAAGAGGCGGTCATGGAGATGAACATGAGATGTGCCTCTCCCGAGATCGCCTTCGGCAAGCACTGTGTGGAGGCAGACTCCCAGGCCTTTGTCTGGGGCGCCCTGACCGGCTGCTGGAACTGCGAAGAGCCCATGCTGGTGTGGGATGCCCACAGTCCCAGCCCAGGGAAAAGGTGGGCGCGTGTGCCGGCGCTCCAGGTCAAGAATCCAGTGGGGCCGACGCGGTACGAGAACCACCCCGACGTCCATCAGATCGTCGACCGGTGGACGAAGGCAACGCAGGCGGACGTCCCCAAGGCACGCATCGAGTTGCGGGCCAGCAAGACCAAGGGCAGCCGGTACAGCGCCTTTGTCTGCCCCGCCTGTGATTCGCTCATTGGGCAGTTCTTCGTGTCCCGGATCCGGGACGAACACTGGTCGCTCATCGGCGGTCCGGTCATCGTCGAGAAGGAAGCAAAGCCCAGGCAACCGGCTCCCCCACGCCGCAAGCTGGAGCCGCCAAAGACGCCGGTTTCTATTGCCCCAGTCGCAGACCCCTCGCCGAGGGTCCTCGCCCCGAAGCAGACCTGGGCTGAGCTGCATTCCGAGGAGGGGATTGCCGAGGCGCGGCGGAAGTTCATGGGGACTGCCGGCAAGTCACGGTGACCCGCCAACGGTGAAGACGCCGCCGCGATTTCATATTTGTTCCGCAACCGGCACATTTATGAAATGAGGACCCGGCCGCCGGCCAGTTCGGCGTTGGCCAGCTCTCACACCTCATGCCGGCCCCGAGAGGTGCTGTCCGTCCCTCATCGTGCAGGTCCACCCATTCGTCCAGGGCCTCCGGGACGGGCGAATCCATCACGAGCGCCGCACGGTCGTAGAACCCGAAGCGCTCGGCGATCCGCATCATCTGGTTGGGCCGGTCCTCGTGCTCCAGGACGATCATCGCCCCGGCACAGTGCTTGGACGCCGCGGTGACCTCAACGTCTCCCTCTTCCGCGTCCAGCTCGAGCGTCTTGTGGCAATGGAAGGAGGCATCGGAGTGCAGCGCGTCGGCGATGTCCTGCGCCCGGTCCCGCGACAGGAACAGTGCCCGGTCGGTGCGGAACGGGCAGTTATCGCAAGGACGCTTCAAGACGAACGGGGCGGAGGCGCGGGCGGAAGTCTCGGTGCTCATGCACCCCATGTGTACGGACGCGCTGGTCCCTGGCGTCAGCTGGTCAGCGGCTCATCGCAGGATTTGCACTGGCGCCGTCCGCCCACAGGAGGAGCATAGGTGAGGGATCCCCTAACTGGACGGCGATGCCCCAAAAACTGCCGGTCGTGCAAGAATCGCGGCATGGATGAGGATGAGCGGCACATGAGGGATGAACTGATGATCCTCGATGCCCTGGTGCGGGCGATGGATCGGCGTGACGAGGTCTTCCAGATGATTGAGGATTCAGAGGACGTGGACGAAGCAAGGCGTCGGGTGGGTCAACTGTTGGGTGTTGGGGAGGTGGGCGCCCGGGCAGTCCTCGACCTGCAGGTCAGAAGACTCACCCGGGACCAGCGTCGGGCCCTCGCTTCCCGTGCAGCAGAACTCAGATCAAAGTTGCCCGGTGGGCGCTGAACTGGTCGTGTGCAACCGGTATGTCATTTTCCATGTGATTGCATTCAATTATGCTGAGGCAATGTAACATCCGTCATACGGGTATACGCCCGTGACGCTATTGGGGGAAGCGAACATGTTTGCAGCTGCTGGCTGGGGCGATCTAGCGCCTCTGCGGCCCGCGCTCCACGCCGGGCTCCCTCCATGCGCGTCCATTACCGCACCCACTCCGCACGCTTCGCTCGCATCGCATCGCACGTCGGTCAGGTGTCCTCTGAAAGGACTCTCATGAGCCAACCCCCTAACCTCGCCCCCTCCTATCCCCCGGCCTATGGCTACGGCCAGGCCCAGCAGAGCAGCAAATCCTTCCTCGTGACATGGCTGCTCTCCCTCCTCCTCGGCATCTTCGGTGCAGACCGGTTCTACCTGGGCAAAGTCGGAACCGGCATCCTCAAGCTGGTCACCCTCGGAGGCCTCGGCATCTGGGCCCTCGTCGACCTCATTCTGGTGCTCACCAACAACACCAGGGACAAGCAGGGGCTTCCGCTGGAAGGCTACGACAAGCACAAGAAGATCGCCCTGATTGTCACGGGTGTTTTCATTCTCCTGAGCATCGTCGTCAACTCCGCCCGCGCCGGCTCTGGCTCAACGTCCGCCGCCTCGGTTTCCCCGGTGACTGACTCCACGGCTGCTGCCGCGACTGCCGCTCCGGCAGTGACCGCAACGCAGGACCCCGCCGTCGCCAAGGCCGAGGCTGACGCCAAGGCTAAAGCTGATGCCGACGCGGCCGCAAAGGCCGCCAAGGCCGAAGCTGACGCCAAAGCCAAGGCCGAAGCTGACGCCGCCGCCAAGGCAAAAGCCGATGCCGACGCTGCTGCCAAGGCGGCTGCTAACGCTGGGACGATGAGTCAGCAGAACGCCAGGGACAAGGCCGCTGACTACCTCGAATACTCTGCCTTCTCGCGCACCGGCCTGATCAACCAGCTGGCGTTCGAGAAGTATTCAACAGCGGATGCGACCTGGGCCGTGGACCACATGACCGTCGACTGGAACGAACAGGCAGCCAAGAAAGCCAAGGATTACCTCGAATACTCGTCCTTCTCGCGTGCCGGACTCAAAGACCAGTTGGCCTACGAGGGCTTCACCCCGGCCCAGGCCGAATACGGTGTGAGCAAAACAGGCCTGTAAGGGCTTTCACCGTTCCAGCGGTCGGGTCAGCATCGACGCGGCCGCTGGAACCGAGCCATAGGGCAGCCCGAACCCAGGCCGCCGGATTCAGCCCAGGACGTGCACTTCTGGCGACGACGACGGTCAGGCCAATCGCCGGATCGTACCGGACGGCAGCTGGACGTGGATGGCAATGGCATCTGGATAGGTTCGGTGCCGACGGGTTCGTCGAGCAGGTCGTTGATCGAGGTCTGCCCCTTCAGCTGACCGGCCTGGTCCGTTTCCATGCCCCGACCTTATGTGTCCTGGGAGAAGTCTCGTCCGCGACACGACCGCAAAGGGCCCCGTACCGGGGAATCGGTACGGGGCCCTTTAGTTGTTCAGTTACTTGCCGTGACCTTTACCGTGGTCCCTGTTCCCGTGCCCAGAGGCGGCGGCTGCTGCCGGCGCCGGAGCGGCAGGTGCCGCATCCTCGCGCTGGCCAGCGTTGTCGTCCTTGTGTCCGGCATTGCGGTGCAGGGCGGCGTTGGCCTGGCTGGCGGCGCGGTGCTCGGCGGCATTCGCGTGCGCCCAGGCACTGTTGCCCGGTGCCGTAGAGGGCTTCGGGGTTTCGGCGTGCTCGCCCGTCTCGTCGTCGCCCGAGTCACCGGGCTCCTCCGGCTGGGTCGGTGCCGGAGCAGGGGCCGCGGGTGTGGCCTATGCCGAACCCAGCCAGCGGGAGCTGCATCCAATAGTCCAGAGTTCTCTGGACTATCTCCGGGCTCAGTCCCGGGCTGGCAGTGTGCCCTTGTCGATATAGCGGGAGCGACCCTTCGGCGGGGTGGTCACGGCAGCGCCGGGCGCCGGTGCTTCCGCGCCATGTTCTTTCAGGTGCCGGTACAGGGTGGCACGGGACCAGCCGACGGCGTCGGCTGCCTGCTGGGCGGTCTTGCCGGTGGCGAGCAGGTTCTTCGCCGCGGCGACTTTGTTTTCGACCTTGACCGGGTCGGCCGGCCGCTTGCCGAACTTCACCCCGCGGGCTTGGGCTGCGAGGACCCCGAAACGCACCCGCTCGTTGATGAGTTCACGCTCGTATTCCGCCAGGGTCGCGAACAGGCCGAGCTGAAGGCGGCCGGAAGGTGTGGATGGATCTACGCCGTCGACCAGGGAATGCAGGGCAATGCCCTTCTTGGTCATCTCATCGACGGTGTTCAGCACGTCGATCAGGGACCTCCCAAGTCGGTCGATCCGCCAGCAATAGACCTGGTCCCCGTCGCGGGCGTACTTGAGCAGTTCGGTCAGGCCGGGACGTTCCTTGGCGGTCTTCGCCCCAGACATGTGGTCGATGAAAATCTTGTCCTCGGCAACACCCGCCTCGATGAGGGCGGCAATCTGCATGCGTGCGTCCTGGTCGGTGGTGCTCACCCGCGCGTACCCCAGTTTCATGTCCCCATGATGTCACATAGACCCTTGAGGGTTCTATGAGACATTGCGGTGAGACTAACTTAGTGAGACACCTGGGGCCGCTAAAACCCCGGAAACACGGGGTTGTTGGAAGTGTGTTGAAAGGTATAGTTCCTGAGACTCCCGCGCGCGGGGTTCGGATGTCGCGATGAGCTGGGGCAGGCAAGTATGGATGCTTAGGCTGCTGGTTCAGGAGCATACTGGGGGCATGAGCGACCGCGACGACTTCCTGGCCTGGGTCAAGTCCGAACTGTACGAAGCGGAGCTGGCACTGCATAACGGTGATGCAGCCCCGCGTCGGGTGCTGTGGTCGCACCAGGAACCGGTGAGCATCCTGGGCGCGGGGCGGAACGCATACGGCCGGCAAGAGGTGGATGAAGCCTTCACCTGGCTTGAACAGATGTTCTCCGACTGTACGTCCTACAGCTTTGAACTGCAGGCCTATGACGTGGCTGGCGATATGGCCTACACGGCCGGCCTCGAGCACATCTCCACCTCGATGAACGGCGAGCCTCGCACCTTCACTCTCCGGGCCACACAGGTGTACCGCCGTGAAAACGGCCAATGGAAGGCAGCCCATCGCCATGCCGACACGCTGAACCCGGCTTCGTAGACGCGCCGTACATATCCGGTCGCTGCCCTCCTGCAGGGCGGTTGGTTCCGCGGAACGGCCGGAACCCGGTAGACCCGACGGGGCGTTTCAGGTAAGCCGGAACTCGCACCACAGCGGGTAGTGGTCAGAGATCCGCCAGGACACCTCGTTGCGGGTCAGGTCCCGGAAGACGTGCGGGATGAAGTCAAAGGTCCCGGCCCGCTGCCCGTAACTGAGACCCTGCAGCAGGGAGGTGCCGTCGTGTTTGGAGAACCAGGCGAGCTGGTCGTAGAAGTGTCTGGTCTTGTCATCGTCGAAGATCGTCCGCGGCACCGCGTTCAGCTCGGTCGGCGGCCAGAGGCCCGTGGAGATGAACGCTTCGTAGAGCGGGTCGCCGATCCGGTCCAGATTGAAGTCACCGAGCACAATGAGGTTCGAGTTCCAGTCATTGGGCCGGACCGCCCAATCATGCATCCACCCGGCGAACGCCGTGATCTCCGGAAGGCGCTCCCCAGGGTTCTTGCCCCAGAGAATATGGACGGAGGCGAGGGTGAACTCCACCCCGGCCCTGGCGAAGCTGGCGGTGTACGGGGTGCGGGCGAACTGGCGCTGCGGGTTATCCCCGATCGGGGGCAGCACGATCTCCCCGACCAGGCCCGAGGGCTGGACCCGGGTGCTGTCGTAGAGAAAGGCGATACGTTCGCCGTTGCCGGCGGCCCCTTCGGTAGCGTCAGAGATGATGACCTGCCAGTGCGGGCCGAGGCTGGCGAGGAGCCGCTTGAGGGCCGCCGGGTTGCGGCGGGACTCCTGGACGGCGACGACGTCGAACCGGGCGATCACCTCGGCCAGGCAGGCGATGGCGTGCCAGTCCCGCTTGGGCGAGTCCTTTGGCCCGGCGGCCCACTTGGCGGTCAGGTCCCCTAAAGCCCGGATGTTCCAGGTCCCGACCAGGAGGTTCGACGCCGTCCTGGCCGGGATGGCGGCGGCCAGTGCGGACTGCAGCCGGTCCAGGTCTTCGGTTACGGCTGCCGGTGGCTGCTCAGTCATGGCTCCATGCAAGCAGACGGGCGGCGGGAAGCAAGCAGGCGCACCGGACTGGATTCGCCCCTTGTTCAGCCGCACTTGAAATCCGGGATGGTAAGCATGCTTAGGATAGGGTCATGGGCCGAATCGAACGGCTGCCAATACCAGAGGAGGAAACACCATGGGAGTAGGCGACAAGATTGAGAACGCTGCCGAGAAAGCCGGCGGCAAGGCCAAGGAAGCTGCCGGGAACGCCACGGGCGACGACAGCCTGAAGGCCGAAGGCCGGGCCGACCAGACCAAGGGTGATTTGAAGCAGGCCGGCGAGAAGGTCAAGGACGCCTTCAAGAAGGACTGACTCGAACACAAACGTAGGGCGCATCTCTGACAAAGAGGTGTGCCCTACGTTTGCGTTTGAACGCTCAGGTCCCCGGAACGGGTACTTTCGGCTTTGAG
The DNA here is from genome assembly GCF_056399305.1 of Arthrobacter sp. 01N444. Taxonomy (NCBI): domain Bacteria; kingdom Bacillati; phylum Actinomycetota; class Actinomycetes; order Micrococcales; family Micrococcaceae; genus Arthrobacter; species Arthrobacter sp. 01N444. The sequence continues at coordinate 335,621 of NZ_JBFTRB010000003.1, read as the reverse complement.
TTGCGCGCAATAGGCTCGACGCCAGCCCGTTGAGCTGTGACGGGTGACTACAGCTGCCGGCCCCGCTGATCCCAGTCCGCTCGGCGGGCCTCTTCCTCGTCCCAGAATGGTGCGTCGTTTCTCCGGACCCGGAGCAGACGCGCGAATTGGATCACGCTAACTGCGAGCCGGGCCAGGTAGATCCAGAAAGACATGGCGTCGAATCCCTTTTCCGGCCAGAGCTTGTTGAGGGCGAGCAATGCACTGACCACGATCTGTCCACCTGCGGACCAGGCTCCAAACTTCCAGGAGCCTCGAGTCATCCGCGGCTCCATTCGCTTGCGCCCCTCACTGGTCGGCATGAGTCAGATCTCCGGATGCTCCGGGCCTTTGCCCCGTTCTCGCCAATAGTCGTCTTTCTGCTCCCGCAGAAACCTCACGAAGTACACCATCGCGGTCACCAACACGACGACCTGAAAGGCTATGAGGACCCATGCGAGCCACTGCCACTGTTCAGTGCGCAGCGCCGGGATCAGCCCCCGTATAAGGGAGACGGCAGCCCCTACGCCCACGGCGACCAGAACCAGTGGCGGGAGCGGGGTTCGCCGTCGTTGCGGAGTGCTCATGGCTCACCCCACCGATTCTTCGTTTTCGTTATTCATAGCGTTTGGCGGCACGTCGTGCCTTCCGATTTTCCTGCCACGCGTACAAGGGAACGAAGACCAGCAAGAAAGCTGTTCCCATCCCGGCGACAGCTCCAAGAAATTCATAAGTGATCGTCAACAGCGGGGACGAGCCGTTGTCTAAGCCCCGGAGGATCAGTGCAGAGGCGAAAGCAACAACGGTCACGATGAGAGCGATCAGGGTCGCTTTCCGCAGACGAGCTATGGCTAGCGAGGCTCCTGTCATTGAAGGTCCGATCTGTTGGTCGCGGAACTGACGGATACGAAATGGCACGATTAGAGGCCGCCCGCCGGCTATCTCTTTCCCATGATTACTCCAGCCGCTCTTCGATGAGCGTCAAGCCAGGCTCCCCGGTGGCGAAGTGGAGCTGACCTCTATCAGTTGCGAGGGCCACGATCCCCCAGTTCTTCTTCAGCTCGCGAGGCCGCTTCGGGGGCGGCTCGATCTGGCCCTGGCTCACGACGTCCGAGAACACAGTGATCTTGCCTTCGGGCTCACCCTTGTCGATGTAGTCGGGCTGGAACTTGAACGTGCCGGTGCCGATTTCGGCGAAACCCGGCAACCACCGGCCGCGGAGGGAGTCGGGATGCGAGTCCGCATACCGGAGTGCGCATTCGATGACTCCGCGCTCAGCGTCGCGAGCCAGCCGCTCTTTCCGTTCCGGGGCCGACTTGCGGACGAGCAGGAACGACCCGAGGCCCATAATGACACCAGTTAATGCGGTGGATCCCCACCAGCCCAGGGCATCGCGAAGTACGTCTGAAACAAACAGGGCGACGAAGAGCAGCCAGACCTGTGAAGTGACAGCGGCCTTTTCCCACCTCCCCCGGGGCGATGGCTTGAGCATCTCAACATCCACGATCGGTGGCCATTACCCTTTCCGGCGCCGCAGCCAGATGACGATCCAGGCACCGGCAATAGTCACGAAGAGAATTCCTGACACGACAAGCCCCCAGATGGGGTCCCCTCCGCCCGGATTTGGCAAGGCTGCCTCAACCATGACGACTCCTCTGTGTTGATCGTTCGTTGCCGCACCGCTAGCACGAGCCGTGGACGGTGCGGCAAAGAAGTATGGTGCTCTCCTTGGTCTTCGATTTGTGGCATCAGCCTCAATAACGAGGCTCTTCTCCCTCGCCCCGTGCCAGGAGCTTGCACACGGCGATCACCAGCGCCAGGGCCAGCAATACGATGCCGCCCAGCACGCGTGGCGGGGTCAGATCCAGCAAACTCACTATGGCGAGTGCGACGAGAAAGCCGACTTGCCACCAAGACGCCCGGGCAATGGCTGTGACAGCTCGCCCCATGACGTCACCTCCTAACTACTCCCAGAGGAGACCCGGACCGCATATCGGAACATTGTGCCTCCAGCTTGGAAGTGAGTGATGACGCTCACTTTATGCACAGGTTTTGTCCACTGACTAGGGAAAATTGCTTGACAATTCTGGGAGTGCTCCGTGACAGCTGAGTCAAGGATCGGCGGCCCCCGAGTAGAGGCCACAGTCCCGGTCAGGTTTCCCTCTATCCGGTCAACCCATTAGGTAGTAGCCTCTCAATTGCGCCGACAACGGCCCAAAATTGGGGGAACACATGAGCGAGTCGAACGACCTGCACACCGGAACGCTGAACGGCCCGACGGAGTCGGAAGCAGTCGCCTTCCACGAGGGACGGAAGTACCGCCGCAATTCCATCATCATCGGTGTCATCGGCTTGTTCCTGTTCGGTGTCGCCATGGGGGTCGTGGCGATCATGATGGCCCGGAAAGCCGAAGTGGCCGGGACCAAAGCCACCGCTGGAAAAGTCCTGGGCGTCCTGGACATCATCGGCGGCATTTTAGTGATCACGATCTTCGCCAGCAACAGGTGACAGGTATCCCGGGGGAACCCAAGCGTCAATGAGCCTGCCTGGCCTGTATTAGACCTGGGACGTGTGGCGGTAGGAAACCATCGCAAACATGCTGCCCACCAGGAGCCCGGTGACCGCCCCGACGATCGAAGGGATGGCTGACATCGGAAGAGTGCTGAAGAACAAATAGGCCAGCGCGCCCGAGCTGATGAACGCCACGATGCCGGTGACGAGGGCGCGGGCCTCGCGGGTCGCTGTGTCGGTGACGTGGAATCTGGCCAGGAGGACGGCGCCGGCAACCATCAGTCCCAGGATTGCCATAACAATCGCTTCGAGGACCAGGAAGAACAGGCCCCAGGCGAGAGCATAGGCGCTGATTTCGTGGCCCCACGCGTGGCTGAGAAGGTGAACTACGGCTCCGGCCGCGCCCAGGGCGGCGCCGAGGTAGACCAGGCGGGCTGATATGTTTCCGGTGCGCCACCACCCCGGCCGGGTGCTTTCCGCCATCAGTCGGCACCGCCAGCCGAAGATGTACTGGCATCGGCTGGCCGCGGCAGTCTGTCTGCTTCCTCTTTGGCGGCCTGAATGATCGCGAGGAAGTCCGCCCGCTGAAGGTACTCCTCACCGGGCCTCCGGATGACCCGGCCCAGGTACGGGTCGCGCTGCTCCATCTCCCTAAGTTGGTTCCGCAGCGTGGTGTAACCGGCCCTTTGCCCCGCCCGTGCCTTAACCGTAGACCAGTTGATCAGCACGATCACCGGAATCCCGGCGGGCCCCATGGCTGCCACGAGGGAATTGGTGAACCACGACTGCGGCACCCCCGATACGCTCAGGATGAACGTCATGCCAAGGACGATCAAGGCAACGGTGGTGCACCTGTAGCGCAGCCTCAGCAGCTCGCAGCGATCTCTCCAGGCTCCAGCAGGAACTCTGGAACGCCCAGCGCAAGTTGCAGCAGCGGATGGCCAAGGCCACCGCGGCCGCCGGCCGGGGCAAGATCACGGCGGCGTCCAACCGGGGAAGCTTCGCCGCTTACGGCCACTCCGAGCCGACCATCCGGCTCTACTGAGCCAGGACCGGATCGAAAAGTCCCCGTACCGAGGCCGGTGCGGGGACTTTTCGTTGCCAGTGCCGGAGTTGTGGTCAGGCAGTGCGCTTTTCTTTGGCCAGCCCAAGGCCCATGACGATCAGCACCGGCGTGGCCAGCACGAGGGCGAATACGAACAGGGCCCCGCCGATGTACGGCACCGAAAGCCCGATGAGCCCCAGTAGCAGGGCTAAGCCAGCGAAGCTCAGGGACGTCACGGGAGCGCCTTGGGTCCGGTTTCGCTGGTGGGCCAGGAGGACGATGCCGGCCGCGATGTTGCCCAGTGCTGCCACCAGGGCGAGGAACCCCATGAAGGCTGCGCCTCCTCCGAGGCCGAAACCGGCGATGGACGGGAGGATCAGCCAGACGCCGAGGACGATTTCAACGATGCCGGCCGCGACCCGGTACCCGGAAGACTTGGGCCTCGGCGGACCGGCCTGCGGCCACTGCCCGGCCGGTGCATACTGCTGCGGCGGGTAGGGGGCGTACTGGGGCAGGTGCTGTCCGTAACCCGGCGGGTTCTGCGGCTGCGGAGGGCCGTACGACGGGTAGGTGCCCTGCCCTTGCTGGGGCCAGTTGGCGTGCGGGTGCTCGGGTGCCGGCGGTACCGGCGGGACGTTCTCGGTCAAAGGTTCCCCCATGGTGTGTAGTGGTATCGGAGACAGATTACATGTGCCCGGTCATTGCCCCGGACTGGCGGCTATCGCGGATCGCTGACGAACATGCGGCGATAGTCCGCGGGCTCCGTCGCGTGTTCGTGCCGCTCCCACCCCAGGGAGCCCCAGAACTCATCGGCACCTTCGGAGTTCGCCACCAGCGGCGTGCCGGCGTACCGGTTCGCTGAACGGCTTATAGATCACTCGGCCTGACCTTTCCTGCGGGAGGGGAGGACCAAGTCGCTAGTAGGACGTGGTCGTGCTTTCGGCGGCCAGAAGCACATCGAAGCTCTCAAGGCCGTAGTCCGGCCGGGTTAGCACGGCGACGATGCGGTTGGATGCTTCCTTGGCCCCGACCTGGATCTGGAGGCCGGGCACCCCATTGATCTTCAGGTCGACGCGTCGCTGCCCGTCTTCGATTAGTGCCCGGACGCGGTCGGGGTGGACACGGGACGTCGGATCTCCGGTCGTCTCCAGGATGAATGCGTTGACCTTCTCTGCCATGGATTGCAGGCACTGTCTGTCAGTTCTCATGTTCACTGCGACCGTGTTCCACGTCATTGCGGTCGCCGCGAGGGTGCAGACGATGACTAGGATGCCGAAGTTCCGGAGCGGCTCGATGAAGATCATAAGTGGCAGGCACAGGAGCCAGGTCAGGAAACCGGTGCCAAAGAAGATATACCCGGCGTCCTTGAACGGTTTTCCGGTCCAGCGGCCGATCCCGGCAATGTAGTGTTCGGTGCTCGTGGTCGCCATCACTGGGCTTCCTTCAGTTCAAGGAGCGCCTCGGCGTGGGCAACGGCCTCGCGGGCTACTTTCAGGTCATCGCGCAGCCCGGCGTCGGGAACGACGGCATCTGCACCCTCTGTCGTCCCGGCCAGGTCCTGGATGGCCCTGCCAAGTTTCTCGCGTTCCGCCGCGACGGTGCGGGATGCCTTCATCCGCGCCTTGCTGAGCTCGAGCTGGCGGATTGGCGCGTCGAGTTCATCTATGCGGGCGCCTACCGCGCCCAGGCGCACGCGGATACGCTCGCAGCGCGTCCTGAACACCGTCTGCATGTTCGCGGCTACGCCATGCAGTTCCTGAAGTCCGGCCTGGGCCGTGGCGGCCTTCTCACCCTTCAGCTTCTCAATCTGCGCCAACCGCTCAGTCCACTGCTGATGGCCGTAGTCATTGTCTTCCAGCGCCTCAGTGACGACTCCTTGGGCAAGGCCCAGTGCGTCGCGGCGGTCTTTCAAGCTGTTGGCGGCCGTATCGAGCCGCTGCAGGAATTCTGCGTAGTTGTCCATGTTGTTTCCCCAAAAGAATCTCAACGGCCGGTGTGGCCGGAGTCAGTTTATGGCCCGGTGACCCCGGATCATGCGTAGGCGCCGCCGGGTCTTAGCGTTCGCCGGTGAGGAAGCGGCGGTCGGCCGGGACGGTGAGGACGCCGTCGGTCATTCGAACGTCGTCGGTCAGTCTGTTTTCCTGGGCTGGCTAACTCTCCCGCCAAGATCTCTGGAGGCCTTGGCTGTGCGCGGCTACGCGGCTCTCGCTTCATCAGATGCTTGGAATTGGCGCCAGATCCCTAGAGCCCTTCGGCCTGACGGAGATTGGGCCGTGTCACGTCTCACCGGATCGCTAGGGTGGTGGGATGACAGATTCGCGGCCGCTGGCCATCTTCGGTGACTGGCATGGCGACGTGGGCTTCGCTATCGATGCGATTCGCTCCGCCGCCCTGGCGAACGTTCGAACGATGGTGCATGTCGGGGATCTGGGTCTTGACTGGCCCGGGGCGTTCCGTGGGCGCTTTGAGGCCCGTCTCACGAAGCACCTCACGGCCCGGGGAATCACCCTGCTGGCGTCCCCGGGCAACCACGATAACTGGCGAACGATACTTCAATTACCTGTGGAAGCAGATGGCCTCGCGACCTGGCGGCCCAATATCCGGATCCTCCCCCGCGGCGGCCGCACCCGGATTGCAGGACTCACCGTCGGCGGACTGGGAGGAGCGTTCAGTGTGGACTTCGCGCATCGCACCGAGGGCAAATCCTGGTGGGCGGACGAGGAGCCCACAACTGAAGAGGCTCAGCAACTGGTCGCCGGCGGCCCGGTGGACATCCTGATCACCCACGACGCACCGAACGGCGTACCGATGCGAGGCGACTTCCACCTATCCCGCGAGATCGAGGAGCGCGCTGGGCGCACCCGCCTCCTGCTCCGCGAAGTCATCGACGCACTTGAGCCTGCCAACGTCTTCTGCGGTCACTGGCATCAGCGCACGATCCACGCAATCGATCATCCTTCAGGGAGGACGACCCGAGTCGACGTACTCGCGGACGAGAACTCCCGCGCAGGGAACGCCGTCTTGGTGTGGCCGGACGATCCCCTCCGTATTGAACCACTGATCATCCGAGGTGCGCAGTCACCGGTCCCAGTGGTGTGGTCGTTCTCCCGGGCCGCAATCTTGAGGAGCTCGGGATGTTGGCCTGGACGTCGAACCGAACAGGGCACCCCTGCCCGAGGGCCAGGCCCCGCGATCTGGAAACGTCGCGGGCAGGCGTCCTGTGCTTCATGGACCGATGTTTGGCGCCGGACGACGCATGGCGGCATCTGCCCTGCGCCCTCCGCCCTGAACCCCGCTCGCCTGCTACCTCGCTCAGAGCTACATTGAAGGATATTGATCTGATGGAGGCAATCTTGATGGATGAAGGGGCCGCCGAACTGGCGCAACGAGAAGTCGTGGCAGCGCTCACCGACGCTATCGAGGCCATGAATACGGACGTCTCTCCGCAACTCGCACGAGCGGTCGCTGCAACCGTCCGCTTTAAGAAGGAGATCGCCCGTGATTATGGGCTCCTCTCTGAAGTGGAAGTCCGCCGGGCGCTGGACCTGAACGCCGAGAATGAGCTTCCAAATTTATTCTCCGTCCCCTATCGAAAGCAGAAGCTTTACCCGGGTTTCCAACTCGAGCCGGCGGACGGAACCGGCCACCAAAGAGTCAGGCCTATCATCGGTCGGATAAAGGATCTCGCTCGCGAGAGGAGCTGGAGCGACGAGGACGTGGTTTTCTCGCTCACCAGTCCGACGACCTATCTCGGTGACGGCCGCTGCTTCGCCGCACACCTGCTCGACGGCTATGACACGGAATCCCTGTTCAGAGCTTTCGAGGAGAAGATGTCTGTCGTGTGGTAAAGCCCTATCCATTCGCTATCCGGCTTCGGTGGGAGGCGGAACGACGGGTACGTGGGGGGCCTTTGAGCAATGCAGTGCACGCGGCGGGCTCCGTGGTCGCCTCGCGCCAGCCCCGCCCTGTGGCCGGCCCGGCTGCGCCTGATGACCTGAAGGCCTCCTAGAAAGCCGGGGCCTACTCCGGGCACCCGGTGACCGTGCTGGGCGCCATCGACGGCGTGGAACTGATCCGCCTCCACACGGATGGCATCCGGCACCCGCAGCGGAGCCGACAGCGTCGGCGCCTGTCCACGGCGCCGAGGAGCAGAGCGAGTACGCCGTGACTGCCCAAACCATCTAGGGCAGCAAAAGGCCCCGGTCCGTTCAAGCGGATCGGGGGCTTTTTGCTGTTCAGACGTGCCGATTCTCCCGGGAGAACCCGATGCCCATGACGACGAGAACGGGGGTCGCCAGGAGGACGGTGACGAAGAGGATTGCCCCGCCGGTAAAGGGAATCGCCAGGAGAGCTGTAAGCAGGGCGAAGCCAGCGAAGGTTATGGTCGTAATCGGTGCGCCGCGCGTTGTCCCGCGCTGCATGGCGAGCAGCACGATGCCAGCCGTGATGTTGCCCAGGCCTGCCAGGAGCAGAAGGAGCCCGCAAATTGAATTGGCGGCGAACCCAACGGACGACCCCATTAGCAGGAAGAAGCCGAGCACGATGCCGACGATGCCCGCAGCTAGCCGGTAGCCGGAGGACTTCGGTTTTGGCGGCGTCTGGCCCCACTGCGGGGCGGACTGCTGAGGCGGATAGGGCGCGTACTGCGGCTGTCCGTACTGCTGCTGCCCGTAGCCGGGCGGCGTGTATGGCTGCGGCGGTCCGTACGGCGGCTCGTTACCCGGCGTGGGACCGTAAGGACCGTGCGACGGGTAGTTGCCTTGCCCGGGTTGGGGCCAGTTGGCGTACGGGTGCTCGGGTGCAGGCGGTACCGGCGGGACGTTCTCGGTCAATGTTCCCCCATCAATAAGGTAGTGAGCGATTCGAAGCCAGATTGCAGCCAGCGAACTCCCAGAACAGAAGACGCACCGGGGCCGACGTGAAGATGACGTCCTTCCTGGCCGTGCAGGACGGTTCGGGCTCCAGCACAGTCGCCTTAAAGACGCCAGTTTGCCCAGACTGTCAGCGTCCGGTCCCGATGCTCATCAGACGTGAAGCTGACCGCGAGCCAGCCACCCCCGCCGGGTTAATGGCGACGACAGTGAACGCGGTGGCCTTGACGACTAGCTCCACCAAATGAAGTCGGAAGCCGTGAGGACACCCCCGACTGCCGGTTCCCGCCGTGGCGGCGCGCCGCGCACAGGATGATCGACGGGAGCGAGCCCTCCGGGATTTTCCTCCGATGCCAAGTGAGCCCTTACGGTTAGCCTTCCGGGCTCGGCGAAGAGGTTTCCACGCCCGCGCACGTGTGCTGGACCGACTCCAGCGTCACCTACCTACCACTTGTCGACGCCCTAGGTCCTTCATTTGCGGGGCGTCCTTTGAACGTCGAGGGGTCCGGATGAAATCCGCGGCTCCTATGAACGTACGACAGACTCTTCCCAAGGATGAACACAATAGGCGGCATGGATTTCGGTCTTGTCCAGAGATCGGGGCGTCCTTTGAACGTCGAGGGGTCCGGATGAAATCCGCGGCTCCTATGAACGTACGACGGGCACTTCCCGACTGATCAAGACGAAATCGGCGTGCGGTGACAGTGGCGTGGCGTGTATTCGGTTTTGTGTTTCCCGCCGGACGAGCCGTTGGGTGGAGTCCTTACCGATCACGCTGGCGGTCCCCGCTTCATCCCGAACTCTTTGGCCGGGCCTGAAGCCTCTCAACGTGAGACATTACATGCAAGATGACAAAAGCAAAACACGGCAAATCCGGAGTCCACCACGGACGGAGGATTCGTAGTTTTCGGCCGTGCCGCGTCCCCGTCCCTGAGGTCAAACAAGGCCATGTCCTCGAGGACGAACGCAGAAAAGGGCGCCCGGGGTGCAAATGCGCCAAACAACTGTTGACCGACCAGTGGCGACCAGGTGGCGACCACCTGGTCGCCACATTTTTCCGCGCCAGCACTGGGAAGGAAGGCCCTTATATATATAGAACCGATCAAACCGATCAGTTAACTACTACTACATAGGAGGCCCCTCTCTTTCTCCCCTGAAGTCCTCTCCTTCTCCCTCTAGGGGTACATCCCCCCGGTCGGTTTGGTCGCCACATCCGTTTTCGGACCCCAACTTCCGCGCCAATAAAGGAATGCATGGCCATAAAATGTGGCACACCATGGTCGGTTCCCGGTCGGCACGTGTGGGTCATTTGGCCGCCACAAAGCCCAAACGACGAAAAACGGGTGAAGCGGCCATCGTGCACGAGCCGTCCCAGTGCGCAAGAGAAGCGAAAAACGTCCCTCGGAGAGGGGTTGGACCCCTGGCCGTACACTTGGGGGTCCATGGCCCAAGGCCTCTGCCCACGCAGGCTGGCAGCGGTCTTGCGGTCGCCTCCCCGGCACCTTGGCCGGCCCTGGTCTGGTCAACCAGAAACCCGCAGGCGCATATTCGGGAGAATCACACCATAAATCCGACGTTTTCTCTGCGTCGGCCGCTGCTGGTGATCACAGCTGCGGCGCCCATCAGGGCTGCCTGGCGGATAGGATCGCAGGCATGCGTAAATATCTTGCCGCCATTGGGGTAGCGGCGGTCCTCCTGACCGGCTGTTCAGCCCAGGCCAGCACCTCTTCAGCTCCGGCCCCGGCCAGCGCGGCCCCGGCCGTTGCGACGCCCAGCCCAACACCCACCCCGACTGCCGCTGCGGACGCCACCTCGGTTGCCACCGCGGTGAAGTCCAAGGTCAAGTCCATCACCAAGGTCACGACCGTTACCGAGGCACTGGACACGAACAAGCTCCTGGGCCGGCCCAACCAGTACACCTCGGTGGCTTGGATCACCGATTCCGGGGCGACGGCCGGTGAGACTGGCGTTGACGGCGGTGCCGCCGTCGAGGTGTTCGCCACCCCGGAAGACGCCAAGGCCCGGTCCGAGTACATCCTGGGGGTGCTGAAGAAAATGGGACCGGCTTTCGGGACCGAATGGCATCACCTGGACGGCGCGACCCTGCTTCGAGTTAGCGGCAAGCTCAGCCCGAGCGTGAACGCCCAGTACACCGCCGCCTTCGGCAAATAGTTCTCCGACCAACAACGAAGCCCGGCCACCCTGCATTGGGCGGCCGGGCTTCCTCATGCCGTGACGGCCCGGTCAGGACTCCTCGGTGAGGTCCACGACGTCGGAGCCGGCGTTCTTTTTCACGGACTCGACCCCGTGCATCGCGCTGGCTTTCGTCTTGTAGCTTTCCGAGGACGCGATCACCTCACCGTTCGCCGCCTTCAGCCGGAACCGGAATCCGCCGGACTTGTCTTTGTAGACCTCGTATTTGCCTGCCATGGGACGCTCCTTTGCATCGGTGAATCGGGCCGGGCGGCCGCTGGGTCACAGGCTACTACCTGCAGCCCGGGCCGGGATCGGGAATGTCGCGCCTATGGCGCCAGCAGCGCACAGACGTCCGTTACTTTGCCCGGGCCGGTCATTCCCCCGTTCGGGTACACCGGCCCGAGCTGAGTCCAAGTCACCTTGCCCACGGAGAGGAAAATGCCCGGAGTACCGTAACTGGCCTGAACCACCATCAGGTTTCTTCCGGTCGCCGTAAAGACCAGGTCAAAGGGCTCGAATTGAAGCGCCGTCTTCCTGCTCCCGTTGAGTGAGTAACTGACAGTCTTCGGTGTCGACGTTAGGGCCGTCAGGGTCATGGTGGAATCGACACCGGTTTCGGTCCAGAGCATGTAGGGCTTCGAATCGTGAAGGTGATGAAGCTGGAGTATGAATTTGTAAGAGCCCGAGGACACGGCCTCGACCTTGAATCCGGGGCAGTCGACTATGTCCGTTGACGTGCCCAATGGGATAGGTGGCTCGGCGGCGGCCGAGCCCGAGCCTGCGAGAAGGGCGAGCAGGAGGGTGATTGGTATAAGGGCGCGCTTCATGGGGGTGCTCCTTGGTAGCTTGCGAAAAAGTCCCCCCACGGGAACGGGAAAATCCCTGACGAACGTCCGCGCATCATAGGCCCGCATCGCGAAGCCGACAAGCGTAGTACCTACTCGCTTAGCGAAGCCGGCTCATTGCGGTCCGCCAACGGTGAGCCGCGCGAGGACATCCGCACACATGAAGCCCATGACATCCCTTCGTGATGAAGCCCAGAACCCCGAGACCCCTGCAGCGCGCCTGCACGAGCTGATCCACCTGCCCGGCAACCGGGCCGATGGCGACTCGGATGCCGGCTGGTGCCGGGAAGATGTCGCCGCGAACCCGTTCGCGTCCCTGGAGACCCTGCAGGAGCTCGCCGCCGACCAGGAGGACTCGATGGCCCGGTTCAACGCGGCCCGGAACCCGTCCCTGGACGACGGCACCCTGCAGCTGCTCGCCGACGACCGCCTGGATTTCATCGCCAACGCTGCCCGCCAGCGACTCGGAATGCCGCTGCGGGCCCGTCCCGGACTCCACATCCTCGGGGTGCCGCCCGTCGAACCGAGAACCGGGCGGACGAGCCGCTGATCGAATGGGCGGGTCGGCACCGCAATACCCGCAGCCCCCGTAGCTAGCATGAGATCGGACGTCCGTACATCACGTGCCACGGGCCCAAACGGGCGGCAACTTCAGCCCAGCGTCGGATAAGCAGAACCAAAACGAAAAGCATAAGGCAGACAGTGACAAAGCGTTCCAAGACTTTGGTGAGAGACCACTTGATCATCAGCGCGGTGGTGTTGCTCCCAACCCTGGCGATCATGGTGTTCAAGCCAACCGCGCAACCGATTGTGGAGGTCTTGTTGTTGCTGGCGGGACTCAGCGCGGGTGCGTTATTTCTGCGATTCGGAGTGCCCCGCGTCTGGATGGTGCACTTGGTCCTCTTGGCGTTCCTGGTCATCACGTTCGTCCTGGGCAACTACTTCGCAGGATGGTTCGGTGGCTTCATCGCCGGATCGAATCTTGGAGTGGTCTGGCGCGCGCTGGCGACGAAAGAGAAGGGCAAGTACCCCTGGACCGTTGACGGCAAGGGTTATGGCACTGTCACCGGAGCGCGGAAGGTAGCTATTGCCGCCTTGCATTCCCTGGACGGGAACAAGAAGTGGCGGCTCACCGTCGAACACGGCTCGGCTCGTTTCGACGCTTCGGGTAGCTCGGCCACGGGTCTGCTGTGCCACCGAACACCCGACGCCGACGTGGTCGGCTCGTGGGCGATCCTGGAGCGAACCGATAAGACAGGAACCGGGACGGTAGGCTTCCCGATGGGCGGACTCAACGGATCCATTCCCTCACAGTTCGTCATTGCGCTTGAAACTGCGGAGGCTGAGCTTGAGAGGTTCCTCCAGGATGTAGATGGCTCCCCGCTTGGTCCAGCGTGGAACACCGATGAGATCGCCGAAGACCTGCACTTTGGCTCCTAAACACTCGGGCATTCCGACCTTCTGGCGCTGGACGAATCTGAGGAGCGATTCACCCCGGTCACTGTCCGGTGACCGAAGCCCGGTCGTCCGCACACATGACCGGCATGGAAGCCTCTCAGCCCTCTGATACCCCGATCGCCGCCGGGCACGTCATCGACCGCCTTGCCCTGGCTCAGAACCCGGACACCGAACCGCAGGATCTCTGGCAGCTCATTGACGACCCGAACACCACGGTCGCCAACACCGCCCGAGACCGCCTGAACCTGGCCTTGCGCCGGCTCGAGGGCGTGCACATCCCGGTCATCGACCCGAAGACCGGACGGGTCATCAAGCCGTGAGCGGCGGATCATTCGACTACCTGTGCATGTCTTTCGACCTGGACGCCCTGCTGGACCGGCAGGAGCAGCTCGAGAGCATGGCAGCGAAGCTCCGCGAATGGGGCTATGACGGCGCCGCCGACGAAACCGACGCAGTCCGCACCGAGGTGCAGCTGCTCAAGACCTCCGTCCTGGACCGCGTTGAGCGGCTCCGCGCCGTCTGGAAAGCCGTCGAATGGACCGTCTCCTGCGACTGGGGACCAGGCTCAGTGGCCCGGGCCGTGCAGGAGCTCGCCCATACCAGGACCACAGAGACGACGGGTTCTGGCCTCACCCGGATGCAAGGCGTCTTCGTGCCGCTGCAGCGGCACTGGATTGCGACCGTCATGGACACACCTGAGGACGTCGCCTACCTGTACGAGCAGACCGGCCGGAAGCCCGACTTCACCGGCTTCTTCGACCGCGGACAGACGTCCATCCGGCTCGCCGGCGCCGTATTCCTGGAAGAACTCAACATCGCCAGCCGGCCCACCGGAAATTGGAAACTGCTGCTCAAGAACGAAATGAACGAAGACTTCTCCCACACCGATGACCTCGCCGCCCGGCTGGCCGTCGGCGACCTGCCCCGGAACGGAACCCCATGAGCCCGCGCGCCTACGACCTGATCGGTGACATCACCGCACCCGCCGAGATCTTCCCGCGACTCGACGCCCTGGGCTCAATGGTCGACAGCCTTCGGGAACGCGGACACCACGACGCCGCAGACGAGACCGCTGAGCTCCTGGAAGAATCGCGGGCCTTCGCCGCGACCATGCAGGCCCGGTCCTGCCGCCTGCGCCGGATCTGGAAGGCCGTCGAAGTGGCGTCCGAACCTGTCACGGACACGGCCGCCGCCACGCGGAATATCACCGTGGCGGCACTTGACTACCGCGCCGTCAGGGAACAGGGCACACGGCGGGTCTGATCGCCGTGAAGCCGCGGGCGCCGTTACGATCGGTGCCATGAGCACAACGCACGAAGGCTGGCCGCCACGCCCGAGCTGGGCCGACAAGGAAGCCAGCACCGGGTTCGCCAACGCCGACGATGATTCTTCTGAGAATGACACCGAGCGTCACTTCCTCCTGGAGGTCACGGTCGGTGAATCCACGGCCCGGGTCGATGAATACCACGTCCGGCAGGAAGGCGAAGAAGGCGCCGGGCTCATCGATAAGCTCGGCCCGTTCGTGAACTTCTCCCCCGAGGACCTGACCCCGGACATGGCCCGTGACACCCTGACCGCCCTGACGCAGCTGCTCGCGAAGTACGACGCCACCGCCTGACCGGGAAGCTTTACAGGCCCTGCCCCACACATAGGGTGCATGGAACCGTTCAGCATCATCAAGACCCCCGAAGAGCTCGCCGCGCTGCGCATCGACGCGATCGTCTGCCCGCCGCGGATCCCGTCGTCCGCACTGCGAAAGGTTTGGGCCGGGGTTGTGCCCAACGGAGGCCGCAGCGACGTGTATGTCGGCTTCGAATCCACCAGTAAGTGGGGCATCGATCAGGCGTGGAGCATTCTGACCATGCACTGCCCCGCCGACGCCGACGAAGTCTCGGTTCTGTGGGACCCGGCCGCGGCCGCTCCCGAGCCGCTGAAGCCCAGCTCGTGGCGGACCACCATTCCGGGCCGCCGGCCGCTCCGGAAGGCCCATACCTCGCTGGGCTATGCGAAGGCCGCGGTCACCCACGCGATGTACAACGGCGTCGCCCACGAGGACATGGTGCTCGAGGAGCTCAACCCGGCCACGGGAAAGTTTGAAACCCTGTTCGCGGTCCCGAAGGGGACGCCCAAGACCCAGATGCCCTGGTAGGAGACGCCATGCAACCGTTCCGCACTGTCCGCTCCGAAGCGGAGCTCGAAGCCGTCGCCACCGACTCCCTCGCCTCCGGCGCGTACTGCCTGAAGTCCATCCACGAGAAGACCGGCCCCAACACCTGGGTCGAACCAGGCTGTGAAGAAGAAGACACCACCGCGGCGCTCTGGGAAATGCGCACTGGTGCCTACGAGACGATCATCCTGGATGAGGACCGGGAAGTCTGGGTCCTCATCGATGCTGCGGCCCCGCAGCCGGACCGCCCGCCCCGCGACGAGGTCTCCCCCGACTACCTCACCCGGGCCCGTCTGGGTGACCGGAACACCGAATGGGTCACCCACGCAAGCCTGGCCGAAGCCCGCGCCGAGATCGAATCACTGATCGGCACCGGGACCGCCGCCGACAACATAGTCATCTACGCCCGCGAGGACAAGAACCGCATCGATTTCTACCCCGTCGAGCACATTGAGGCCGGCACCACGGCGAGGGCCTTGCCTTGGTAGGGCACATCGCTATTCTGTAGCCACAGCATCTTCGCTGCACCCATGACCGGAGGTTCAGCGATGCCTCAACATCCCGACGAAGTTATCCGCCACACCCGCGAGGATCTGATCCAGGCGCTGGCCGACGAGCTCGGCTCCACACCGGATGACGCCAGGATCCATGACGCGTTCGAACAGGTCATCGACGAGCTGGCCTTCGCCTCCTTCGACCCGGACGCGGTGTACGCACGGTACTTCCGCGACGGGCCGGTCGCCACGGATCTGGACCTGCTCGCTGTGAGGGGCTGGGCCAAGGGCCGGCTGCTGCTGTAACCGGCGGTGAGGTCTGCCGAGTTCTCCGCACACATGAGGGGCTGAACCGCCCCGATTGGAGATCCATGACTGACATCAAGCTGAAGCCCGTGACCCCCGACAAGCTGAACAGGCCCGCCTGGTTCCGCACCCGCACCGCCGAACTCGGACCGGACCAGAAGGCCGGTGAGGGTGCCGCGTCGCTGCTGACCGCCGACGTCTACCTCGACGGGGAACGCATCGGCTCCGTCACGGGCGCGCTCAAGCCCAACAGCGCCGTCCGCGAATGGGCCCCGGACCGCATCGGCACCGGCATCAAGCAGCACGGCACCACCCGGTTCCATGCCATCGACGCCCTCGTCCGCACCCACCTGACCGACCTGCAGCATTTCGGGGCGGCGTCCTGGAGGGCCGCGTAGGCCGCGATTAGTTTGCGCGCGTTCACGCAGCGGGCCGCGCGCAGGGCGTCGCCGTCCACTGGGAGGCCGTCGGGGTAGCCCTCAATAGCGGTGCGCCGCTTTCGCGGAAGGTGATCAGGATCTTCATGGCCCTTTATGTGTACGGCGGCACCCCCGGTCAGAGCCCGGGCCGGCATTCTCCCTGGCCGAGGACGGCCAGGCCGTTGAGGTCCCCGGCCTGGTAGGTGGACACCCCTGGAACACCTGTCGGGTTCATCAGCTGGCTCGGGTTCTGGACGTGGTCCAGGCCCACGATGTGGGCGAGTTCGTGTTCGATGGTTGCGCGGGCCTGCGCCCGACCCTCCCGGACGATCAAAGACTGCATGGCGGGCCCGTTCAGCTCCAGCTGGCCGCTGACGTAGGTGACCTCGGACCCCTCACGGCTGACCGCTTCGCTGCCGGCCATGCCCATGACGTTGGTTCTCGTGGCGTAGTTGGTGAAGCTGGGCTCCTCGGCGGTGGTCTCCCAGGCGATGAGCACCGGCGCCCACCGGTCCCCGTACCGCGCGGGCTGGTAGGACTTGTGCTGCGGCGCCGGAGCCTCCGTGGTGGCACCGTCGTCGATGAAGACCAGCCCGGTCGCGCGGGAGACCGCGGCGATGGCTTCCTTGATCAGCTGCGGTCCGGCGGCGGGCTGGTTGGCGGCGCGGGTGACGTAGTGGATGGGCCGGCATGGGTCATAGGCGGCCGGCTGCTTGTCCTTGCCGGTGAGCAGGAAAGCGTAGGAGTCGGACTTGGCGGTCACCGTCGCGGGACGTCCCAGCGGCGAAGAGGACTCTTCGCGGCCCGGGGTCGGGTGATCCGTGGCAGCGCGAGGTTTGGTCACCGCAGGAGCCGCCGGATGAGCCTGCACCGGTGTCTTGGGCATAGTGGGGTCCGGGACGCTGTGATAAATCAGGCCGTCGGTCTCGGCGGGTGCGTCGTCGGCGGCGGCGGGTTCTGCCGGGCCGCCCAGCAACGCCGACGGCTTCAGGTCACCGTGAAAGTACAGCAGGACACCGCACAGAAGCACGCCGGCGGCCAGAACGGCGACGGCCTTGAAAAGGCGGAGCGGCCACGGAGTCGGCGCGGACGGAAGTCCCACACGTCAGAGGAGGTGATCTGGTTGGCGTACAGGCCGGGAGGCGGCGGGGAGGCGTGCCAGTCCGCAGGCCAGGGCGGGGCCGGGTTGTCGGCCGTTTCTTCAAGCTTCCACAGCGGAATCCGCTTCGTTTCTACGGGCTCACTCATTTGCGCCTATTCCCCCAAATCGTCGGCTCCGGTGTCAGCGTAAGGGATTCCGGGGCGGCGCACCACGTCCAGGGCCGCTTTCACCCCGGATTCGTAGCTGTTGGCGGCGTCGCCGCGGGGCGCGCGACCCGGACCACCCAGACGGTGGCGGCGTATTCGCGGTGGATCCGCTGCCGGGCCTCGGCGAGCTCCTTCTCGGCAGCCATCCGCAGCTCGTGCGACGACCTGGGCGGCCGTCCATGAGGACGCGCACACTTGGAACGTCATCAACACTGGCGACGGTGCCGTCCTCTTCGATTTCGACACGGTCTGCTGGGCGCCGAGCGTCTGGGACCTCGCCCACCTGCTGAACCGGGGCGGCACGGCAGGGAACACCGGCTACACGGCTGAGGAGCTCGCGGCCTTGTTCCCTTTCACGGCTGCCGAGGTGTCCGCCGCGCTCCATCTGCGCCAGGTCGCCGCCGCAATCGCACGCGAACACCGGGAGCACGCCACGCCTGTCTCGGTGCCTGCCCCTGTACGGGCCGCGGCCTAGGCTGGACCCATGCCGCCAACACCGGCCCGGCTTGCCCCCGTACCCCTGGAGTGGTGGCAGAACGTAGCCTTGTTCAGCCCTGTCGCTGTGCTCGTGGCCGCCCTGATCGCAGCGCTGATCAACTGGCGGATCCTCAAGCAGCGCACTAGGTCCGACGCCGCTGCACTCGAACAGAAGCGGGAAGCTGACCGGAACGCACTCGACCAGAAGACGGCCGCCGATAGCCGGGCCGAGTGGTGGCGGCGCGCCCAATGGGCACTGGAACAGGCCCTGTCCGATGATGAAGACACCAAAACGCTGGGCCTGGCCACCCTGGACGTCCTGGCCCACAGCGAGCTGGCCCGAAAAGAGGAGTTGGAACTCTTCGACATCGCCTGGAAAACTGTCAACGGCTCTGCGGAGGTCGAAGCTGCAGTGGACCCCGGAATTCCGCAGCCTCTGAAGACCCGGGTTTATTTTCATACACCTGACGACACGATCATGGAGCTGGAGGTGGGAACATCGATCACTGGCGAAGACATGCAGGAACTGGGCGAATACCTCCGCCACCACGAGGGACAGCCCTGGTTCGGTCCCGTGGACTCTGATGAGAACATGGGCGACAATGAAGGCACGGACCCCGGCGAGCACGAGGAGGACAAGCGATGAGCACCAGCACATCGGAACCGAAGAACGACCATGCTCCTCGGCACGTCTCCGTGAAGGTTTCCGGCCCAACGACGCCATCCCAGCACCGTGTCCAGGTTGCCGCGGCCAGGCTGCGCGTAACGCTCGATGAGCGCCTTGGGCGGCCGACGCCGGCTCAGACGAAGGCCCTCGCCAAGGAAGATCTCTAGGGACTCTGACCCTCGTGACGGCGCCGGGTTCTTCCCCGACGGCGGGCCCGCGTCAGGCTAGTACAGGTCCGGCCACGAATCGCGGTCGAAGGGCAGCGGGGCCGGTTCGATGACCGGGTCCGCGTAGATCTCCGGCGGCCATGGCCCGTGGAATCCGTTGGTGATCATCCGGCCCGGCTCCCAGACCTCTCTCGGGTCCTCGTTTCCCACAATGGGCGCGGCAAAGCTGAACACAGTGCCTTCTGCTGGTTTGGCCAATGTTCCCCACGGATCGGTAGCGTGTCGCCACCGCGGCCCTACGGGACCGCCATTACCGCGCCGGCTGTCCCCGGCGCACTGGTTCATTAACGACGGCGTTGTGCCTTTGGTTCCGTCCCAATCTTCCACTTCTGGCGCAATCTATTGCCCGCAGTTAGAACCCGCACATAGGCTCAACCTTGTGAGTGGCGGGGACGGCAATCCGAATAGCGGAACCGACCAGCGACCCGTGAAGGAAATGAGCATGGCTACAGGTACGGTCAAGTGGTTCAACGCCGAAAAGGGCTTCGGATTCATCGCCCCCGACGACGGAAGCGCTGACGTGTTCGCACACTATTCGGCAATCGCCTCCAGCGGTTACAAGTCCCTGGACGAGAACCAGAAGGTTCAGTTCGACATCACTCAGGGTCCCAAGGGACCCCAGGCGGAGAACATCCAGCCGCTCTAAGCAATCCCGAGAGACTGGTCAGCCCACGCGGCCGGCCAGTCTCTCGCTGCGTAAAGGCCCTAATGGACAGGTGGCGGCACGCAGCGCCAGCGCCGCTGCCTTCTCGGCTTTCTGCCGGGCCTTCTGAGCGGCGGCCTTCTCCTCCCGGTCTTTGAGCCATTTCGCCTGGGCTTCGGCGTGCCGGCGGGTTGCTTCGGCCACAAGGGCCACCTGGTTCTCCGCCAGCCAGACCTTCACGCCGGCCTCATCGGTGAACGCCCCGTCATCCCGGGCTTCCTCGCTCATCGTGACGATGTGCGACCACAGCGGACCGCGCGGGATCCCGGCGTCGGCCAGGTACGGGCCTTTAGCAGGGTCGTGGTGACGGCCCCTTCGCTGCCGAGCCGGTCGGCTACGGCCAGCCAGTCCGGCAGGTAATCCCGGCCCCGGCGCGCCCCCTCACCCCTGCCGGCCTTGTCGGCTTCGACCAGCCGCGCCGGGTCTGCAGGGTCGGGCCGCCGTTGGCGTGGTCCAGGCGGCGCATCAGGCCCCGGACGGCGGAATCACTGATCTCCACGTCCCCGCCGGGCGTGTGGCGCATGTGCCGGTCGATCAGCGGCAGGATCTTCTCCACGTACCGCCCGGGCGCGCCGATCCGCTCCAGGAAGTCCCGTGCCGGTTCGACGCCGGTCTCGGCGTGACCGCCGGAGGTGATCCGACCGTTCTTGATCACGGTGGAGTGGGCCTTGCCGAAGTCATGGGTGATGGCAGCCGGGACCAGGATGGAGGTCTCTTCCTCATCGAGCCCGTCGCGGCGCGCGATGGCGGCCGCCTGGTCCCCGGCCTTCCGGGTGCCAGATCAGGTCTTGCGGGACGCCACGGGTCGCGGCCAAGCCCGGGAAGTGGTCTTCCCAGCCGGCGGCGTGCAGCGCCTGCAGGGCCTTGGAGATGTGGGTGCCCTCGACGGTGAGCTTGCGGAACTGCTTCCACACCCCGTCCTTGTGCAGCTGGTGGAACGTCGGCGCCATCTCCCGGCACAGCTCCGCCGTCTCCGGGGCGAATTCCATGCCGAAACGCCCGGCGAATTGGACGCCTCGAAGAACGCGCAAAGGGTCCTCTGCGAAGTGGTCGCTCGGGTGGCGCAGGATGCCGGCCTCGAGGTCGGCACGGCCTCCGAACGGGTCGATGAGCTCGCCGGTGGCGTTGTCCCGGCCCATCGCGTTCATGGTGAAGTCGCGCCGGCCGAAGGCGTCCTCGAAGCTCATCTCCGGGTCGGTTTGGACGACGAAGCCGCGGTGCCCGTCGCCGGTCTTGGAATCCCCCCGCGGCAGGGTGACATCGAAGTCCTGGCCGTTCAGGGTGGTGTTGAAGACCCCGAAGCTCTGGCCGAACTCCTGCACGTCACCGGGCAGCGCCTTCCAGACCTCCTTCTTGGAGAGCCCGTACACCTCGATGTCGACGTCCATGGAGTCCACGGTCCCGTTCCCGGCACGGGACAGTAGCCCGTCGCGGACGGCGCCGCCAACGATGAGCGGGCGGCCGCCGGCGGCCCGGAGGGAATCCAGCACCTCGCGGGTTTCCGGTGTAAGCTCGATCAGATCCGGGATGACTGCCCCGGCCGGACGCAGCGTGAGGTCACCTTCGGCATGGGCGTAGGCGGCGTACTCGCCGCCGGCAGGAATACCCCGGGGCTGGCGCGGTGGAATCGGGGCAGATGTTTTGGTCATGCCTGTCTGTGTGCGGCCGGCCCCCTTTCGGCGCTACCGCTTGGCCCAGTCCCCGCAGCCGTCTGTGTTGAAAGTCTGCCCCTCGGCGAGAGTCACTTGTGGGAACCCGCCCTTGACGAAGTAGTCGTAGGCGATGGAATCCTTGCCGTTGCTGCCTGTCCGGGTGATCTTCCAGGAGCAATCGCCGACAACGGCCTGGGTAGTCCGATACGTCCCGGGCTCGAGGTCTGTCCCGACGGTCCATGTCCCTTCCCCGAAGGTTTTCACCGGAGTTTCCTTGACCGCGACTTCCGCTTCCCGTTTGGCGACAGCGTCCTCGCGGGCCTTCAGCTTCGCGGCCGCCTCGGCTTCCAGCTGGGCGCTGGTGGTCGGAACCGGAGCTGAAACCGGAGCCGGCTGGGCCGAGGCTGATCGTGAGCCGCTGGCGCCAAATGCCATGGTGCCGAGCAAAGCGCAGCACAGACCCGCGATCGCCACCCAGCCGGCAACCCTCTGCGTGGGAAGTCCCGCCCAGGACGGCCGCCGGAAGACGATCGCATAAAGGGCTGTCAGGAGGGCCGTGAGCCCGGTGACGACCAGGATTCCCTCGCCCTGACCTTGGCCGGTCAGCGTCAGCAGGATGAGAACAAGAATGCTGGCCGTGATCCAGAAGGAAGGTCCGAAGGGGCCCCTCGGCGTCTTCGCAGGGGGCTGTGGCGGCCACTGGCCCGGAGGTGGCCCATAGTGCGGGGGCTGCCCCTGCCCGGGGCCGGGCTGGTACGGTCCGGGTCCGTACGGCTGCGGCCGATGCTGCGCATAGGGCGGCGGCGCCTGCTGGCCGTACTGAGGCGGAGTGTTCGGGTCGGTCATGTTTCCCCCACGGAAGGTCTGGGTCGCGGCTCGCGACGACGCCACATTAGCACCGGCCGCTGCTTCATCTGGTGAGTTACGACGCGCCCGCCGCACACATGAGCGGCACAGCGACCGACGAACTGAAAGATTTAACCCATGAGCAATGCCCCCGTCGTCACCGCCGAAGGGGTGGTGTCTATCCTCGAGAGGGTGGCGTCATCCTTCAGCAACTGCCTGGACGTGTCCTTGACCGCCGGGTTCGACGAGTTCGGTGAGCGCGTGGTCTTCACCGTCAACAACGCCGGCAAGCCGGCCGACGCGGGTGCCGAAGCGGCGTTCATGAAGATCCTGCGGGAACACCAGGACGTTGTCGCTGACCGACTTGCCGATGCCCGGGCCCTGTCCCGGCTCAGCGGCGAAGACGTCGAGGTCCACGTCTCGGACCTCTCCGACCACCCGGCCTGGGCAGCCTTGTCGCTGACCGCCGGCCCCACCCTGCCTGATGAGGAGGACGACTTCGATGACGACTTTGCTGACGAAGACCTCTAGCCCCGCCGCCCTGGCCACCGAAGTTTCGACCGGCCGGTTCCGCGAATGGACCGTCACCCTGGCGCCGACCCACAAGGTCCGCGATATGGCCAAGGACCGCCCGTTCACCGCCGACCTTGCCATCATCAGGATCAGCGCCACGGAGGAGGACGCACCTTTCACGGTGCTCCGCGTGGACCTGCTCGGCAACGGGAAGAAGAAGCGCCTGTCCCGCCAGTACCGCAACGATGTGGCCAACCCGAACTTCAGCATCCTGGCCGCCCCGGCCTGGGTCCGCGACCTGTTCGCGGACGTCACCGGCGTCCCCGAGCTGGTCAACGCCTATGCCGGCCCGGCCCTGGGTGCCGGGGGCTACGCCGAATACACCAGTCCGGATGTCCGGTTTCCAGCCCCTGATGAACTGCGGGTGATTGCATGATCCGCTCGCAACAGACAAATGCGTGACCGACATGCGGGCTTCCGCACCGCATAATGGTTTCCGGGCCAGCAGAGTCTGCCGACTAACGAATACCGACTCGGCGACGGAACGCCACGCTACAGAACCCGCTCCGAAGGCTACACGCCCGAGGAAACTGCCCCGGCTGCGGTGGGCGTGGAAGAAGCCGCCGAAGGCGCCGCACGGCATGGCCTAGACGAAACGGCGGCCGCCATCGACCGTCGGCTCACCAGTTCTTGGCCGGCAATGCCAACCAACTCGTCACGCCTATGCCGGCAGCGCACCCGGAAAAACTGGCGGCCGCCCGTGCCCTGGTCAAACTGCACCTGGGCAGCCAGCAGCAACGGAGGCTGAAGACGCAGGCTCTACGGGACAAGCGCCTGCCGGCGACAATACGCCGGCGCCGGTCTTACGGCACGCCCGCGACGTACTCGCCCTGCGGATCATCCTCATCGTCGGCCTCATTGCCCTGCCGACCTACATGGTAGCCACACACCGGGACGACCTGCTCAAGCTCGTCTTCGTCGGCATCGGGTGCATCGGGGTCGCGATGACCGGCGGGCACTACTTCACCTTCAGGGGACCCGGCGAGGGCGAAGGGCATCACGTTTCACGCCCCGCTAGGCTTGAGCCAGAGTCGCGTATCGATGAAACGTTTGGCGGACGAGGAGGAAACGACGATGGTTCCACCTGCGGGCCCCTCTGACGAGACCGACCACGATGAAGTTGGGCCTGATTATTCACGGGAAACCGTCGCCGCCCTATTCCGCGCCCTTGAAAGCGTCGAGGCCGACGTCTCACCCCAGCTTGTCCGGTGCAGGCGACGATCAACGCGGTCAAGCATGTCGGACGTGAGTTCGGGTTTCTGACAGAGACTGAAGTCCGGGATGTCGCCGGTCCTAAGAACTCGTCGGACGCGCATGATTTCGCTCTGCAGTACCGGGGCCAAGAGTTGTACCCTGGATTTCTGTTTGAGCCGTCATCCAGCGGTGTCGGGTCGATGAGAGTTCGCCCGCTTATGAAGGACTTGAAGAAGATCGCGGATGAGTACGACTGGAACGGCAGGGACATCGTCTTTTGGATGGCGTCTCCGACGACATGGTTCTCGGACGAGGGCCGCCCTGTCGATCACCTTGACGAGCCTGCCCGGGTCATCGCCGCCTTCAAAGACGCGGCCAGCGCACAATGGTGAGCCCAGCGTATTGCGCCGTCAAGCACCTGAGAACAGGACCCGATGACGGAAAAGCACCTGCAGTTCTACTCCGAATCGCTTGACATGACTTTCCCCGGCTGCCGACTCGACCGATCCGACTTTGTACGAGGCCTTGACGGCACTAACCGAGATCAGTTCTGTCCCTCCTCCCCTGCGGTAGACCTTGAGAGGGACTCAACCGGGGTTCGACGCTCCGAAATGAACGCTAAAGAATACTGGGCGGCTTCACCACAGGCTGGCGCCTATTTTTCGACGAGGCCGATATTGAGCCCGTCGTCAGGGTGGTAGGTCCAGGAGACGCTGAAATTGTCCCACGATTCGCGCTGGGTGCCGTCCAGTGCCCGCGTCTTGCCCATCTCGGCGCGGATGAAGTCGGGAACATGGATGTTGTTGAGGACGCAGTCGATCTTCTGCATGGGCAGGCCCGAATAGTCCTTTTCGCCCTGCCCGTCGAGGGACAGACTGCGGTCGCCGTCCCCGAGCTTCGTGCCGGGCTCACCGATGATGTCGCACCCGCCGGCTGCTTCCTTGAGCGGGCGGATCTTCGAGGCCGCGGCCTGGGCGGCGGCCTCGGCGCTGGCCTTGGTCTTGGTGTTGGCGTCGTTGATGACGCTGGTGGTGATGGCCGTGCCGGCGATTCCGAGGATGGCGCCGAGGAGGAAGCTGGCGCCCGCGATCAGGAGTGTCCTGTTGGCTGGCTTCCGGTCCGCGGCTGGCAGCGCCTGCGCCGGCGCGTGGTTCGGCATTTCGGGCATGGTCATGGATTCCCCCTGAGGTGCAAGTGATGGCCGCAGGATTGACCGGCCTCAGTGATATTACCCAGCGCCGGCGCATAACGGATTCTTCCCCGCTGTGCGGGGCGTTGTGTGTCCCGGAGAGGTTTCGCGCTCCTGCCTCAAACATGGGGGCCATGGAACACTCCGAGACGGAGACCAACACCTATGACCCCGCCGCCTTGTCCGACGCGACCGACCTTCTCGGCTACCTCGGCAGGTCCGGAGGCACCGTCCCCGGCGGCTTGACGACCGGAGTGGGCGGCGTCACGCCGTAACGGTGACGGCGGCGCCCCGGTCCGCACACATGAGGTGCATGTACTTCCTCACCCATCCCACCAGCTTCTCGTACGCGCTGATCGCCGCCGGCTTCATGTTCACCCTCGCGTCCATCGCCCTCACCTCGCTGAGCACGTTCAGAGATGACCGTGTCCCCGTGGGTGACACCGTCATGGCCGGCCTGGGCGTGACCGCCGGCGGCATCCTGATGGCTCTCGGTGTGACCCCGCTGCTCTGGGCTCCGGCCTCCTCCTTCTTCTCCGGTGCCGGACTCTGATGACGCCGCTGGACTACGTTGCCCTCATCGCCGGGTTCCTCCTCGGCCTCGCCGTCTCCCGCCTCGCCATCAAGGCGCTGCGCCTGCACCACGCGGTCACTGACATCCCTGCCGGCGCCAGCCTGCCGACCGCGGTTGATGCCTCCGAGCGCGGCGACCTGGCGAGCATCCCGAAGCAGAACTTCTGGCGCTGAATGGTGCCCTCGATTGGCCCTGGCGGCGTTACGCTGACGCCATGAAGAACCGGTCCCTGGCTTCGCTGCTGATGATCCTGCCGCTGATTCTCGTCGGCTGCACCCCGGCCCCGACAGTCTGCCCGGCCGTCGGCTTCGTCAACCTGGACGCCGTGCAGCTCGACCTGTCGGGTGTCTCCGGCGCCCTCGCCGTCTCCGCCTGCTTCGGAACCGACGACCGCTGCGACCCGGTGCCGGTCACCCGCGACAGCTCCGGCCGGTGGATGGTTCCGCAGAAGCCCCCGTTCGTCCAGCCCGCCAACGCTCCGGTCCCGATCTCCCGGATCCGCGTCGTCGCCACCAGGCCGGACAAGTCCATCACCGATCACCTCTACGGGATCGAGCACACGCCGCCGCGCGGCGGCTGCGACAACACCTACGACCTCATCCCGGTGAAGGTCACCTGATCCCCTCGGCCGGTCCCGCCCCGGCCGCGCGATAGCGCCCACCCCTGGCCGATCAAAAGCGCCCGTCCCTCGCGCCGCCGCAGGCGGTGCGGTGTGCCGGCGATAGCCGTTGTGCCGGTCGAGTTTGGTTGCGGCTGGACCGGGTGTGGGCATATTAAGAGGACTCGGGGCTTCGCCCCTCGCCCCTTCGCTTCCCGGTTTGCTTCCCGTGACGAGGGGCTGAATGTTTCCTCCGTGCCGACAAGCTTCATGTTTCCTCGCGGCTGCGCCGCGGGCACCCGCTGCGCAGCTGCAGCGCGCTGCGCGCGCGGACGCCTGCGTGGCCGGCCGGGGTGCTTTTCCCCGGCCGCGACCCTTCTCCTGGTTCGCTGCGCTCACTGCGTCACCGGTCCGCTGTGCGTGTCGGTGGCGTCTCGTGTTCCCTGGGACGCTGCGCGTCCCCGATACGTCCCGTCCCTCTTTCCGCTGGCTGGTCGTTCACTCGTTCCGTTGACTCGCGGCTGCGCCGCGGGATGCGGGGTTCTCACCGGCGGTGTCTTGTGTCTCTGGCAGTGGCGCCGGCGGCGGGCGGGGAACGTCTCGGTGGCGTGATGTGGGTCGGCTCGCTGGCGTCTCGGTGGGCTGGCAGGGCTTCGCCCTGGGGAAGCTAACTGGTCGCTGGGGCGTTCTGCTGGCTGTTCGCAAACTAGCGGCTGCGCCGCAGGGAGCTTCATGGTTCAGGTGGCGTGCAGGTGCACGGTCCGGTGGCTTTTCGGTGAGCATTATGCTCAGCATCCGTTGTGCCAAGACGTCGAGCTGGCTCGGTGTTTCCCGGCGCGCAGCGCCTGCCCTGGACAGCACCAACCCTCATGAAGAAGCCGCAGCTTCACCGGCGCGCAGCGCCTCCCCCAACCACGCACCCCCGGAAACCAGCAGGACCACCCGGCCACCCGCAGACCGCCCCCGGCAGGGAAAAGCAGCCCCGGCACTGGTGAGCCACACGCAGGGACCGCCGACGGCAGTAACGGCCCGCCGCAGGCGCACCCCCACCGACGCCCAACAAGCGGCGTCTCCACCCACGGGAAGGCCGCCGGCAGGCAGTGAAGGCCCGCCGCAGGCGACACCAGAGCCACACCAATCACATTGGTAACAACTTCCTGCGGTGCTGCTCGTTTTGGAATCCGGCCGCATACAGTACGGATGGACCGGCTAGAGATGTTGAGGCCGGCAAAATGACTGCCCTAATCCCACCGTGTGGAGAGGGGAGAAGAGGGCGCGGGGCCCAAAACCGGGTTTCCGGTGTTAAGGGGCGATTTCCCAGCCTCTTCCGGGCTGGCCGATTCCCCGAATCGCCCATCTGGGGTCTGTGGGGCCGCCACCCGGAAATCTGCGCATGTTCAGAGGTATGGACCAGCTGACTTACCGCCTTGCCCGTGCCGGCGGGATCGAAACAAACCCCACAACCTACACCCAGCGCGCCGGAACGTTCGCGTCCGCCGTCGCCAACACCGGAGCCGCGACGCTGCTCACCCGCCGGGACGCCACGGGCTGAACGGATACCTGATCCTGCCGGCCAACGCCGCCGGACAGAAGGCCGAAATCCACCTGGCCCACACCGTCGGAGCCCGCGCCGAACCGGCCGAACTGCCCGCCGGGCTGGGCGACACCGAAGAGATCGGCACGCTCGAGTTCCGCCCCTCCGTCGCACTGCGCGAAACCCAGGCCGGCATCGACCCGACCGAGCTGCCGCGGCTGCTCGGGAACGCGATGGCCGACGGGACCTGGGTGTCCGTCACGATGCGCCGGCCCGCCAACAAGGAACGCCGCCGCTACACGACCTGGCTCGCGCACCGGCTCGGGACCGCGATGCCGACGCACCATTCAATGTCCCCGACCGCGATGGTCGTCTCCATCACCGCCGGCGCTGCCACCAGGGACGAAGTCCGCGCGCTGCTCTCCCAGGTGACCGCCGGCCTGCCCGGCTTCGACCTGGACACCACCGTCCGCTTCGCCCGCCCCCGGAACGCCGCGTTCTACGCCGGTGGCGCCGGGGCCGCCCTGTCCCTGGCCGCCGCGCTCGGACTGCCGCACCTGCCTGCCGACGTCGCCGCGCTGCTCCCGCACGCCGGAGCGTTCACCGGCTTGTTCTTCGCCGCGGCCGCCGTCTTCGGCCTGGCATTCCTCGCCGGGCTCTCCGGCCGCCTGCCCTCCCCCGACTCCCGGCTGCGGGACCGGCTCGACACCGGCCGCTTCCCGGCGCCGGCGTCCCGGCTGCTCGCCCCGGCCCGGCCGCGGAAGGAACAGATCGTGCGCGGCCACTCCAAGGATTCCCAGGGCAACCGGGTCCCGTACGAGCGCCTGGTCCGCGCCCACGACGGCGAATACCCGCTGCACAGCCGCGCGTTCCTGGTCGGCCCCTCCGTCGTCGTCGGCACGGTCTCCCCGCACGCCGGTGCGATCTCCGGCGTCGCCACCACCAGGGCCCGGTCCACCCCGCCGGCGATGCTGCAGCAGATCGGGCCGCTGCTGGGCATGACCGATGACGGCTCCGCCCACCTCTCCGCCGCCGCGATGCTGTTCGGCGTCGCGATCGTCGGCCGGCCGGGTTCGGGTAAGTCGCTGCTGGTCCGGTCGCTGTTCGGCTGGCACTGCCTGGAGCGCGTCCGGCCCTCCGGCCGGGCCGGCTACCCCGGCGCGCACAACACGCTGATCGCGTTCGAGTCCAAGGGCGATGGCGCCGCCAAGTACGTCGAGTGGGCGCACGCGCTCGGGGACCAGATCCTCGTCATCGACGCCGCCGACCCGTCCACCCCGGCGATCGACCTGTTCGCCGTCCCGGGCGACAACGCCGCGAAGGCGAACTTCTTCACCAACGCGATGAAGTACACGTTCGGCGAATCCGCCATCGGTGACCGGTCGCTGCCGACCATCGTCGCCGTCCTGACTGCCGCGCAGGCGATCGACGCCGCCGTCCTGGACTCGATCGATGACCGCGACGAGCTCGTCCTCCCGCACGGGAAGTCTCCGATCTTCTACGCCTTCCACCTGCTCGCCGGCCATTCGGACAAGACCGCCGTCACCCTCGCGCACGGGCTGCGGAACCTGGCGGTGAAGCTGCGGGAGCGCGGCACCCCGAACAGTGATTACGAGCTCGGCTACTCCGCCATCTCCTCCCTGTTCGAAGACAAGACGGAGTCGGTCCGCCGGACCTTCCTGGAGGCGCCGCGGAACAAGTTCGAACAGCTCCTGGTCCTGGAAGACTGGTGGACCCCGGGCCGGCGCAAGGTCACCTGGGAACAGGTCCTGAACGGCCACCGCTCCATCGTGATCAACACCGGGTCCTCCGCGACCGGCGTCATCCTGGACGAATCGCAGAAGCAGCAGCTGTCCTCGATGCTGATGTTCTCGCTGCAGAACGCGCTGATGCGTTACTGCTCCGGCTGGCTCGAGGCCGGCCGGTCCGTGTCCGTCTTCGCCGACGAGCTCTCCCTGCTCGCCGGCACCTCCCCGGAGATCGTCGGCTGGATCCGCGACCAGGGCCGGTCCTACGGCATCCGCGCCATCCTGGCCACCCAGCGGCCCGAGCAGCTCGCCCCGTCGCTGCGGAACAACTTCCTCACCTACTCGACGCTGGTCAGCTTCGCGCAGAACGACGTGACCACCGCCGCCGAGGTTGCCGCGAACGTCGGCGGGGACTGGTCCACCGAAGACATCCAGCACATCGAGCCGTTCCAGGTCGTCGTCCGGTCCGAGGTCGAACAGCGCCGCCAGCCGGCGTTCATCGTCAAACTTCCCAACTTCGAGGCCGACATGGCCAACTACCCGGCTGCCCAGGGCTACGCCCCGGCCGCCTCAGGAGGACCCGCATGGTAGCCGCCCGGCGCACCGTCACCGATTCCGCGCACGCCTCGGCCGTCCCGTCCGCGTGCACCAACAAAGACGTCACCACCCCGAACCGGCAGGACCCGTACTGGGGCCAGCTGTGGGAACCCGGATCCCAGGCGGTCTGGTTCACCAACGCGATGGCCCGGCGGCGCAGCGAACAGATCGGCGCCGTCAACAAGAAGCTCCTGCCGGACGAGGCCGAGGCGTCGCGCCTGCTCACCACCGCGCGCGGCCGGGCCGAACGGCTCGCGGCGTGGGGTGTGCTGGACTCCTGGCGGACCGCGTCCGCCGAACAGGTCGCCGCGTTCACCGGGTCCTCGCTGTTCCTGGACCCGACCTACTCCACACTCGCGTCCTCGTTCTCCCTCGGTCTCCTGGACCTGGGCACCTACTCCCACCCGATGTCCCGGTTCGGGATCGCCCGCAACACCGTGTACCGGCCGGCGAACTCGGACGCGTTCGACAAGCTGATCGCACCGACCCTGACATGGCCGGAGTGGGCCTCGGTCACCGGCGGGATGGCGTGGTCTTCCGGCGGCCAGTACGACCGGCACAACATCCTGGCCACCGAGCTCGCGCTGCGCGCCGCCGAGTACCTTCCGCTCGGCGCCGTCCTCGGCGAGAAGTTCGCGACCGTGGACCTGCTCGCCGGCACCGGCCTGGGCAAGACGGTGAAGAACCCGGACAACCGCCGCGCCGACGGCGTCATCGTCCGCGAGGACGGGCTGCGGATCGCCTTCGAACTGACCGCCTCCGCCTCCACCGGGTTCGAGAACAAGATCCGGCGCTGGGCGCAGCTGAACAACGACCGCCCGCTGGAGACCTCCGGGCTGACGGTGCTGTTCATCGCCGCCCCGCACCCGGACCGGTCCCGGCACACCTCCGCGGACCCGCGGCAGGAAATCTACAAGCGCATGTCCCAGGTGCTCCGGGACTTCCCTGGCACCGGCCCGGACTCCCCGGCCGCGCGGATCGGGATTGCGCACTGGGAGGAATACTTTCCGGCCGAGCACCGGCTCTCCAAAGAGTTCCTGAACCTGACCGCCGACTTCGCCCTCGGCGCCTGCACCGGCCCGGACCGGTGGGTCCAGCGCGACCTGCTCTCCGACTACGACTTCACCCCGTGGGAAAACTTCGACCCGATGGCCGTGGTCGACAACGTCCCGCTGCTCGCCGCGTCCCCGCACTGGATGCGCCAGGGAGAACACACCCACCTGATCGGCTCCCCGATGGGACGGGCGCGCACCGGCGTCCCGCACCCGGCACCGGTCCGGCCCGAGACGGTCAAAGGCCGCCCGCTCGGCGGCGCCGTCGGCAACGGCGGCCGCGCCAAACTCCCGCCCCGGCTCCGGATCGAAGGCTGACGGGTCAGCTGTTCCGGTAGGCCTCTTTGTCTTTGAGCGCCTGCACCAGATCAGGAAGCGTCCGGATGGAGACCTGGCTGTGGTCGATCGTCACGGTGAACCGGGACTCGCCGGCGTCAAATACCAAAAGCGCACCCCGGAAGGCCAACCCGTCTTCTACGAAGTCGAAGGTGACCCGGGTCTTCGGGGTGTCGTCGTAACTGTCGTAGTTGCCGCGGACGTTGGTGCATTCGGGCACGTCAGCGAGCCCCATCCCGACGCTCCACTGCTTCATCGCGGCGGGCAGATGCTCCCTGGCGGCGGCGACCTTCTGCTCTTGCTTCTCGGCCCTGACCCGCTTCTCGTCGGCGATGATCTTCTCTGCCTCAGCACGTATTCCCACTGGCCCTCCCGGAGCTCCGCGTCGTCACCTCTTTGTACGCGGTCCGGCGGCGCCGGTCAACGCGTAGACACGCACCCGTGGGGGCCGGGTCTACGCATGTTCAGGGGCATGAGCGAACAACGATTGCGCGACCGGATGGCCGATGACCGGGCCCGGAACAACAGGGAAATCCAGGACTGGATGAACGGTGATGGCGGCAAAGTCCTCGCCGTCATCCTCATCGCCCTCGTCCTCTGGGGCGTCGTCTCCAGCGTCTGGCAGTGACCATGAACGGCATCTACGGACGGGCCGCCACCGGCCTGGCAAACGACTCCTCCTTCGCCGCCAACGAGGCGGTCGCGAAGATCGGCGCCACCGGCGAACTGAAGACCGCGGCCATCCTGGACGGGTTCGCCTTGAAGGCCGCCGTCCTCCACGACCTGCGGATCCCGATCCCCGGGTTCAAGTCCAACATTGACCACATCGTCGTCTCCGGCAACCGCGTGCTGATCATCGACACGAAGGTCTGGAAGCCCGGCTTCTACTGGACCCTGTTCGGGGTCAACCGCCGCGGCGGCGACCGCGTCGACCACACCGCCAAAGACCAGGCCTACGTCCGCCAGGCGATCGTCACCTACCTGCGCGGCACCGACGCCCTGGTGACCGACCCGCATCTGGCCACCTGGTCCTCGCAGCAGGCGGCGGCCCCGGTCTTCTGGCTGCTGAAGGTTCCGGGCGCGAAGCTGCTGCACGGCGACGCGCTCCTCGGCTTCGTCAAACGCTTCATCGGCCGGACCCCGGCGGACCCGGTCATCACCCGCAAGCTCATGGAGCTGTGCGTGAAGAAGGCCGCCCCGGTACGGCCGGCCAGCTACGACCAGGGCTTCGGTTCCACCGGACGGCGTTTCGCCCCGGCCGGGCCGGACCCGTTCGCCTGAACCGCCCTGCCGTCGGGACGCCCGGCGCATAGAAAGCACGACACCACTTCGGAAGTGAAAGGCCACCATGGCTGCAGCACGTAGGAACCAGGGACCGGCGAAACCAGTGACGGGCATGGTCATGCTCGGCGCTCTCGCCGCGGCCGGGTACGCGATCTACCAAGGCTTCCCCGGGATCGCCGCGATCTGGGCCGGCCTCGTCGTCTCAGCCTGGATGTACCCGCCGGCGATGCTCACCGGGAAGAAGGACTCCCGCGGCTACCCGACCGCCGCGCACCCGGGCGAGCAGGCCGAGATGAACAAGTACCGGCTCTGGGCTGACCTGAAGTACAAGCTGCTGATCCCGAGCATGGACTGGCTGCCCGGGCTCAAGCCCCAGCTGTCCTGGCTCGCTGCCGTGTGGGCCGGCGCCGCCGCCTACCTGATCCCGGTCACGGACGTGAAGTACACCGCCGGGTACGGGCAGTGGATCGACGCGGCCGCAGCGTTCATCGCCGTCGCCCAGTACACCGCGTCCCGCCGCCGCACCGAGGTCGCCGACGACGAGAACCCCGGCGCGACCTTCGATGCGCTCATCTCCCTGGCGCAGAAGAACCTCGCCAAGGTCATCGGCCTGACCATCGGCGGCATCGTCCTCGCCGGCGTCGTCGGCACTGTCGTGACCGTCGCGCTGCCGCTGGCCACCAAGGCCGCACACCTGGAACCGATCCCCGAACCGGCCGTCTGGGCGCTGATGCTGACCGGCGGCCCGCTCGTGCTGCTCGCGAAGCCGTGGATCACCGAGGCGCTCGAGCACTGGCGCGTCGTCGTCGCCGCCCGCGAAGAATGGCGCGGCCGGTGGGAAATGCTCAAGCAGGATCCGGCACCGCGGCTGGTGGACCGGCAGGAAGTCGGTCCCGCCACCATCGACACCTTCGATGCCCCCGGCTCGATGGGCGCCATGGGTTACTGGTCGATGGGCCCGAAGATCGGCCCGACCCTGGGCACCGGCGCGAAGTTCGCCGTCCTGGACACCCCCAACCTGGACTCCAACAACCAGCCCATGCCCGGCACCAAGCACCCGCTCCGGTTCGACTTCGTCAACTGGCCTTCCGACCAGATGCCAGACGTCTCGGACCCGGAGACCCCGAAAGAGGTCGTCTTCCAGCTGGCCCGCTGCGCCCTGGCGTGGATGTCCGAATCGACCGGCTGCGCCCGCCCCATCCTTGATGACGTCCACCTGCTGACCGTCCCGGCCGGCCCCGCACCGGAACCGGCTGAAGGCGAAGAGCCCGCACCGGCTCCCGCCGCCGGCC
This sequence comes from Arthrobacter sp. 01N444, assembly GCF_056399305.1. Lineage (NCBI taxonomy): Bacteria > Bacillati > Actinomycetota > Actinomycetes > Micrococcales > Micrococcaceae > Arthrobacter > Arthrobacter sp. 01N444. The sequence continues at coordinate 301,440 of NZ_JBFTRB010000003.1, read as the reverse complement.
GCGCCGCCTGGGCGATGACCTGGCACGCCCCCGAGGGACCGCCCGCGTCCTACCTCCGCAACGACGGCCGCAGCGCACTCTCTGCCGCGTTCAACTCCCACGTCCTCGTCGACCACCGCGCCATGAACGACGCCGGAGCCGCGTACGTCGGGGCGCTCACCGACCCGAACACGCAATGGGATCCGTCCTGCGGGCTCAACACCGCTGAGATGGAGCGCCTCATCACCGAGGACACCTGGAACGGCCGCTGGGCCGAAGCGGCACCGGCACACTCCACCAACCCGCCGGTCCCCCAGGTCCCGACCGCCGGTTCTGCACGCCTCAAAGGCGGCGCCGTCATCGAGTCGCTGTCCTTCGTCACCCGCCAGGGCATGACCCCCACGACTTCTTCAAGTTCGAGAACAAGCTGCCCACCGTCCTGAACGCCGCACCGTTCGTCGCCATGACCGGCTACATGGGCGCCGGCGGCCGCCCCGGGGACCGCCACCCGCAGGCCTTCACCGTGTATTGGTCCAAGGACCCGGTCCCGGCCAAGCCCGACGTCCTCGCCCCGGTGCCGGCCGACCGGCGCGCCGGAATCCACACGGCGTCCGAGGCTCCCAAATGGGTGCTCGCCGGGCTCGTCAACCAGGCGTTCCTCGCCTGCAAGATGCCGGACCGTCCCGAGGTCGTCTCGGTCTCCTGCCTGACCAAGCCCGAGTCCCGGCACCACATCTGGTGGATCGACCTGCGCCTGTACGGCGGCGTCACCCTCGCCGACGTGCGCACCGCCGCCAACCGGATCCGCCAGCACTGGGGTTCCGAATGGCTGCGCGTCGCCGAGGCACCGGACGGCTGCTCCATCATCGTCGGCGCCAAGCCCTCCCGGGTGAAGCTCGCCGAACCCCGCCACGAACGCTACCTGGCGGCGCTGAACTGGAACCAGGTCTTCCTGGACTCCGGGCTTTCCGGCATCGGCGGGTTCATGCCGACCCTGACCGACGTCGGGCACATGCCCCGGAACGAGCAGGTCTCCATCCTCGACTTCGACCTGCCGCCGGGTCTCGAGTTCAGCTCGTTCACCGGGGTCCGGACCAAGCTGGAGTCCAACTCCCAGAACACGTTCGTGGAGCCGCGCCGGGTCAAGAACAAGTCCAACAAGATCCAGCTGCTCTCCTGCGAGGTCAACCCGATGCCGGAGACCGCCGGCTACGACTGGAAATTCATCCAGGACACCAAGTTCATCCCTTTCGCCACCGGCGTGGAGGGTGAGCCGGTCGAGTACAACTTCCGCGTCGACCCGCACCTGCTCATTGCCGGCGCGTCCGGCGGCGGCAAGTCCGTGCTGATGCAGTCACTGATGTTCGGTGCCCTGATGCGCGGCTACGACCTCTACATCTCGGACCCGACCAAGGCCGGCGCCGACTTCAAGTTCGCCGAACCGTACGCCAAGGCGTTCACCTCCACCGTGTTCGAGGCGGCCGCCATGATGAAGGGCATCTACGCCGAAGTCATGCGCCGCAAGGGCCTCGTCGCCGCGGCCGGGGTCGGCAACTACCGCGACCTGCCCGAGGACGTCCGGCCCAGGCACATGGTGCTGGTCCTGGACGAGTTCACCTCCCTGATGGGACAGGACCCGGTCCCGCCGGCCTCGGATGATCCGGAGATGGATTCCGAGCGGGAAATGATCATCGCCACGAACGCGGCCCGCACCCAGATCGGTGTCTACACCGGCAAGGTCGCCCGCGAGGCCCGCTTCGTCGGCCTGACCCTGTTCCTGGCCACTCAGAAGCTGTCCGCGAAGATGCTCGACACCATCCCGGGCGCCGGCGACCTCAAGGTCAACCTCTCCCGCCTGCTCATGGGCAAGGCGACCTACGGTGACAAGCAGTCCGCGTTGCGCACACCGCAGGATGCCCCCGACCTCGGAGATGCCATCCCGCCGGGCCGCGGCCTGTTCGAAACCACCGCCGGCGCCGCCATGGCCATCCAGGCCTGGTACGACCCGGCCGAACAGGTCGTCCTGGCCCAGCAGCTCGCAGCACACGGACCCGCGATGCTGGCCGAGTCCGAGAAGCTGGATCTGGCACCGTTCATGCCGAAGATCCCGAACCAGCAGGGCATGGCGGAGTTCGCGCCGGCGGCCGAGAAGGTTGTGGACCTCGGCGAGCTGTCCCTGGACCTGGGCGATCTCGAATTCACTCTGGACGAAGACGAGGCCCCGGCCGCCGTCTCCCGGTTCACCGAGGAGATCCAGGACGCGGCCCTGTTCTACGACGTCGACGGAACCCTCTGCCCGTTCCAGCACAACGACTCGCTGGAGAAGATCATCGTCCCGTTCCACGGCACGCAGGCGTACAACAAGCGCCTCATCGAACGCCTTGCGGCGCTGCCGCTGGACCAGGCGTGGCTGACTGGCTGGTTCGAGGATGCCCCCGACTACCTTGGTGACCTGTTCCCGCGGGCCATCGACGTGCTCAACTCCGACACCGAGAACACCGGGCTGTGGAAGATCGACGCCGCCCTGGCCTGGCTCGCGGACCGGCCGCACCTGAAGCGGATCGTCTGGATGGATGATGAGCTGTTGACCGAGGATGACCTGCTCGGCGTCACCCACCGGGACATCGCGATGGAGGCGTTCGAAGCCGCCGGCATCGAGGCCCTCCTCGTGCTGACCGATTCGGACACCGGCATCACCGAAGCGGACGTGGACGCGATCGAAGACTTCCTCGCCGCCGGGCTTCCGCCCCCGCCACGGGACCCGAGGAGCCGGCCGAAGAAACACCGGTGGAAGAGACACCGGCCGATGACTGGTCGGACTGGACCCCGGAACCGGCCGCGGCGCAGGAGTTCGAGGACTGGTCCGACGTCGCAGCAGCCGTCCCGGCAGCGGTCAGCTGGGACACCCCGGCACCCGCCGCCGGCGCGTGGGATGAGGGTGCGCCGGAACCGGCTCTGGTCCCGGCAGCCGCCGGCACCGCCCTGGTCGACCCGTTCACGGAACCGGCACCGAAGCCGCGCCGGCGCCGGTTCAACCTCCCTGCCGACGAGGACCCATTCGGCTAGGCCCACCCCCGCAGTGTCACCCCCTGTTCCCCTGTCCGGTCGCTCCGGGCAGGGGGACAGCCGTTTCCGCACACATGAGTCCCATGACTATTCCACGCACCATCACTACCGAAGCCGAGTGGGAAGCCCTCCCGGTCGGCACGCTCGCCCGTGTCAGGTACCTCGAGCACGATGAGGGCGGCAACGAGGTGGACGAAGGCAAGTCCATGTCCATCCTCCGCGTCGACGGCGACGTCCGCGCCAACGCCGGTGACTGCATGCTCGCCGGCGGCCAATACTGGTCCGAGGTCTGGGTATGGGAACAGGGCGTCACCGTCATGGACCCCACCACGATCCCCGAAGCGGTCTGGCCCGGGGAACCGAAAGACACCCCCGCGGAAGCGGCCAAGTCGGCAATCGATCAGGCCATCAGGGACCACTCCGCAGCCGTCAAGAACCTCGACAAGATGCCGACTAAGGCGATCCTCGCCCTGCCCGACGGGTCGGGCCCCGGGCAATCACCGGCTCGCTTCATCATTGAAGCCCTGACAGCCCTCGGCTGGGCACCGCCCCCGGTCTACCCCGAAGGCGTGCAGGTCTGGACAATCTCGGGCATCCCCGACGCCGGCCGCTCCGACGGCACCCAGGCGTACTTGTCCCTGCCGACCCGCACCGGCAAGGACCGTTTCGACTACCAGGCCCGCTCCGACATCTGGCTGGAGAAGCCCACGGTCACCGTCAACTTCTAGCTGCCGGCCCGCCGGAGCTACTAGGCCCGGCGTGCGCTAAAGCTTCGACGAGAAAGCATTAGTGCACGCCCCGTCCATGTCTGTTGACACCATTCCCCACCGCTGTAGGGATTAGTGTCAAAGGGGTGGATCAGCGCCGGCGGCGGAAGTGGCCCCGGACGCGCTTCCCGCCGCGCATGTGCTCTGCCACCCACACGTCGCCGTGGGAATGGCTGGGCCGCGCGGCCGACGTTCCTGCCATGTCGATCACTGCCTGGGCAGGAGCAAGTGATGTGACCCGCCGGGCGTTCTCACCTTCGAAGGCCTTAGCCATGTAGTCAAGGGAGTCAGGTTCCGCTCCGAGGCTGAGGGCTTCATCCTGCCAGTGGGATACCGCAGCGGCGACCTGCTGCAGCCGGTCAACGGCCGCGTCCCTGGTCAGTCGGAAGGCATCCGTGAAATCCAGAAGCTCCCGGACATCCCTGTCGAAGAGTCCCCCGTTCGGGGTCAGCGGCGTTTCCGAGGTTCCTCCCGGCGCCGGGTTTACGTCGAATGACGGTGACAGGCGCCAGCCCTTGCTGGTCCGCAGGAGCCCGTGGTTACGCATGTGGTCATCGGTGTTGTTGACCATGGCAATGAGGGCGGCCCGGCTGAACAGCTCGTTGGCGTCACGAACGGGATCTGAAGAGATGTGGGCGACTTCCGCAGCGATCTTCACGTAGTCGGGATGTGAGTATGTATCCAGCTGCAGGGCTGTCCGTACGCTCATGTACGGGATGCGCCGGTCCCCCTCACGGTCGAACCGTCGTGTGAGGAAGATTTGGGAGAATTCCGTCAAGGGCATCAGCCGGGATTCGGCAACCCTGATGCCTGCCCGTTGCTGAAGCCTGATGGCCACCATTTCCCACAGCTGCACATTGCCGATGTCTGAGGTCTTCGGGAATTTTGCCAGCAGCATCGATCCGTCGTCGTCCCGCACCCAAGCCTTCGGCTGGGCACCGCCTGGGGAGGACCCTGCGCCCATGAGCAGGGAGTTCTCTTCCTTGACTTCGCCGGTCTCGGCGAAAATCCTGGCTTCCTCCGCCAATGCCGCGAGGTCACGGATCCCGGCGCCGCGGCCCCATGAGGACAGGAACCGGCCGTTCTCCCTGAAGCGGAGCGCGCCCTGCCTGGTCTCATCGTTGACCATCAGCAGGTAGCCGGCTTCTCCAGTGGGCGGGATGCGGCCGGCGCCCTGGGCGCGGGCCTGCTGGCGCAATTCTTCGAACAGGAGCTTCTTGCCCCAGTCATCCGGGGCGGCATCCTGGAAGGACCCGAACAGCTCCCGGCCTTGGGTGGGGTTCTGGGGGCCACGCCGCAGCGGAAGCTCAGGAGAGATCTCGAAGGCTTCCGCGGCAGACATCCAACTGTCGGCGTAGGTGAACGAGACGTGCTCGCGCGGGGAAAGTCCGTCTGTTTCAATATCCATCACGCCGGCCACAGTCTCGTTGACGAGGACTTCCACCCGCCGGATGTTACGGCCGGCCATCAGCCCTGCCTCGGGGCGCGCTGGCGGTTGAGCAGATGCGCACGGGCCCTGCCGAGGTCGGTATTCAGCGGGTCGACAGAGCTGATCAGGTCTTCTGCGACGCCAAGCACAGACGCCACGGTCATCAGGTGCTCGACCTTTCCACCTTCACCGGCTTCCAGGCGCATGAGCGTCGAACGTGACACGTCCGCCCGTTCAGCCACGAGGTCCTGCGACAGGCCAAGAATGATCCGGCGGCTTTTCAGGTTAGCCCCGAGCCGCTGCATTGCATCACTACTATTCATGTAGCTAGTGTAACTCATTAGCCCGTTTAATGCATCAAAATAGCTACATTGAGCTGCCCCAGCTGGCCACCGTGGCCGCAATCCACTGCCGGGCCACGGGACGAGCACAAATACTGCGATGAGAACTTCCGACCAACAGGCTCAGAGCAGGCGGACCGCAGACGACGAGGACGACGAGGACGACGTGGCCACTGCGCACTGCGCCGCACACAGAAGGGTATGAGCCTCCTTCAGCCCCGCACCCGGACCGGCCGCTTCTCCACCTTCGGGCACGCCGCCCCGAGCGTCTCGCTGCCAGCGGCACGCTACCCGTCCGAGCTGCCGCTCCGGCGTGACCGGTTCGCGTCCGTTGACAGGCCGGCGCCGCGGCTGCTGACCCGCCGTCACCTCACCCCGATCCGGGACGCGATCGAGTCGGCCGGAATCCACGATCTTCACGAAATCCGGGACCAGGCGCTCAAGCTCGCCGCCGAGATCCGGGACATCCAGACCCGCCTCCGGTAAGGCCGCGAACGGCCCGGGTTCACCCGCCGCCAGGAGGAGCTATTTGACGGCGTCGAGCTTGGCGCGAAGTGTCTGAACGTAGGTCTGCCCGCTGGTCTTGACCGCCTCGGCCGCGTTCAAGCATCCACGAAGTTCCACCCCGGGGCCGTAAGGATCGCAGACTGCGGCAAAAGCTCCGACCTTCATCGCGGCGTCGTCAAGTACAGCGTCCTCGATGCCGTGCTCCCGGACCAGGGTGTGAACTTTGGCGATGTTGACGGTGGTCCGGTTCAGGACGGCTGCACACTGGGAGGCCTCATCATCGAACTTCGTCGTGGTCGGAGGACAGATGGCGGCGACCACCAGTTCGGCAACGAACAGCGGATCATCCAGCGCCTTCTTGTCCGCCACCGACATGCCGGCAGCTGCGCCGGGACCCGCACAGCCGGACAGCGCCCCTACAAGGAGAGCTCCGACAAGGACCAGCGGCGCTACTGCTCTGTTCAACATGGGCTCAGAGTAACGGCCCGAACCCCTTCGACCGCAGTGGTCCCGTCCGGCGCGTCTCTACGCATGCTCTGGGACGGACCGGCACCGCCGAGGCGCCGGGGAATCTTCTTCACGCAGCCGCACACATTCGGTCCAGAAGACTTCCCCGACGAAAGGACGCCCGCCATGATGGGAGCCCACCACGCAGCCTGCGGCGCCGCCGCCTGGGTTGCCCTGACCACCAACATCCACGTGGACCTGACCGCCATCGCCGCGAAGGCACCGTTCCTGCCGCACGCCATGGATCTCGGCCTGGGCCTGTGGGACGTCAGCCCGATCGGCGTCGTGACCGGAGCCCTCGTCGTTGCCGGGGCCGCGATGGTCCCGGACGCCGACCACCACAACGCAACCATCGCCCATTCGCTGCCGCCGCTCTCCAACGTGATGTGCGCCGGGATCGGCAAGCTCGCCGGCGGCCACCGGCACGGCACCCACTCCATCGTGGGAATCGCCGCGTTCGTGTTCATCGCCTGGCTCGCCGGGCTCTGGACCATGCACGTCGACCATTTCGGCACCATCTACCCCGGCGCCGGCATCCTCTCCGTCCTGCTGGTCGCGTTCGCCGCGAAAGCCTTAAAGATCATCCCGGACTCGATGCGGAAATCCCCCTGGGCGGTCGGGCTCGCGATGGGTGTCTTCATCACCTTCTTCGCACCCCAGGAACAGGGCTGGTTCCCGGTCGCGATGGGCCTGGGCGTGATCGTCCACATTCTCGGGGACATGATGACCACCGAGGGCTGCAACCTGGCCTGGCCGTTCGCGATCAAGCCGCCGAAAGCGTTCAAGAACATTCCGTTCCTCAACGCCTGCTGGCACTCCAACGGCTACATGACCATCCCGGTCCTGGGCCACGCCGGATCCATGCGCGAATGGCTGCTGCTCATCCCGATCGGGGCGTACGCAATGTTCGGTGTCGGCGGCACCCTGGTCGCCATGGGCCAGTCCGGCCTGCACGAGCTGGTGGTCGCGACCGCGCTCGGGCGCTAGATCCCAGGGTTCTCCGAGGTGGCGTGGGCGTTCATGAGCGCCCGCGCCACATCCATGATGGCCTTCTTCGCATCCGACGGCAGGGCCCCTGCCCCGGCGATGGTGAGCTCACCGGAACCGGTGCTGTCCACCCCGAACCCGAGTGACCGGGCGCTGGCCAGGATGATTTCCGCTTCGCTGACGCCCAGCCCGACCGCCATGGCGCGGATCGTGTCCGGGTCCGGGAAGTTCTTCATCGGCCGGGCACCGTTGGCCATCTGCTGCAGCCGCCGGCCGGCGGGCTGGCCGCCGCAGTCCTCGGCGAGCTTGTCGAAGCTGCGCCCCATTTTGCGGTCGAGGATCAGCTGGGCCAGGTTCGGCCGGGCAACGGTCACAGGGGAATCTCCTTCAGGCGGTGGTGCCGTTTGGCACCCCTCACTGTATCGCCGCAGCCTCCGCGTACTGCTTCAGGCCGGAGGTCTGGCGTGTGATGTGCCATCCGGGCAGCACCTCGTCCAGGAACGCTTTCCGTTCCGGGGAGAGTCCGCGGCCGCGGCGCATGTCATCGATCCAGCGGGAGAGACGGCGCTCCGAGTGCTCTGCGGCGGCGCCGGAGGGCATCCTGCCGCGGTGCGTGCGAAACGTGGCGATCTCTCTGGCGGTCCGCTCCCAGGTCTGCTGGACGGTTTCATCCCAGCCGGGCACTTGCTCATCGAGCAGCGCCTTCCGGTGGGGGACCATTTCGCCGTTGCGCATCTGGTGCCTGTGGCGTTCCAGCCATTTGCTGAGCGCGAGAACGGCGCCGTCGCGTGAACGGGATGAGTGCCACACCCCGTAGGCATCGCGGTAGACCTTCAGGTCCTGAACCCTCGATTCGAAAGGACCGTGCATGTTCCCGTCCCAGCGCGGGATCCTCGCGTCCAGGACAGCCCGGCAGGCTCCCGGTAAAGGCTTCGTGCGCTGATACTGGAGCCAGCCGTAGAGCCTCCCCTCAGCCCTTCCGCCCCGGTGGGCCCGCGGAAGGCGGCCGCGGGTTGCCACATGGTTTTCCACCTCGTCCAGGCGCGCCAGCCAGGCAGCGGAGCGCTGCGGGGTTTTCCCGGTGGCGGCGGCCAGCTCGTCGGCGTCGGGAAGCCTCATGCGGCTGCCCTCCGGGTGCGCGCCTCAAGGAAGCGGCCGTCAGCGCGCCAGCCGGGAAGATGTTTTTCCAGATACGCCTCACGCTCCGGTGTCAGGTTGCCGCCCTGACGAAAGTCAGCGAGCCATCGGGAATGCCGGCGCTCCGAGTCCTCAGGACTGGAATAGGCGGGCAACCGGCCGCGGCGGGACCGGAACGTCGCGATCTCCTGGACGGTTCTCTCCCAGGTCTCTTGGACGGTTTCGTCCCAGCCGGGCACTTGCTCATCGAGCAGGGCTTCCGGTGCGGGGCCATGCCGCCGGCGCGCCACAGGATCCTCTGGGACCTCAGCCAATGCCACAGCTTCACGACCTGTTCGTCCCGAGACCTGGACGACGGCCACGACCCGTAGGCGTCGCGATGGATCTTGAGGTCCTGGACCCGGGACTCGAACGTGCCATAGGTATTCCGACGTCGCTTGTCCCAGTCGGGAACCCGGACGTCAAGGATGTGCTTCATCGGCTCCGGCGCAGGCGACAGTCGCTGGTACTTGAGCCATTCGTAAAGACTCTTCTCAGCCTTTCGGCCAATATGGGCCGCCGGAAGGCGACCATGAGCTGCGAAATGAGCCTCCACCTCGGCCAGCCGCGCCAGCCAGGCGGCGGCCCGCTCCGGAAACTTGCCGGTGGCGGCGGCTAGCTCGTCGGCGGAGGGAAGAGGCATCACAGGGTCGGTCATTCGCCCCATGTGTGCGGAACGCCCGGTAGTGCTCCCCACCCGCCGGCCGACCACACCGAGGCTCAGCGAATACCTGTGACCGACCTGATCCAGGCCAGGTTCTGGGCCGCCGAAGTGAAGTACATGTTGTAGAGGCTGCTCGGGGTCGTCCCCCGTGCCTCAAGCCCGTTATGCACCCCAACGAGAGTCCGCACACCGTTCCGGACGACAGTGACTGGCGCCCCGCTGTCCCCATTATCGGTCGCACTCGGATACGAGTGGTCACAAAGCCTCCAAGGTCGTGTGGCCGACGGGCAGATCCCCGTACGGACCACGACGGATGTCATATGCCTCAGCTGCGTCACGTCGCAGGGAAACCCTCCGGTGTACGGGTCCCCCTGGCATCCGTATCCGGCGATGACGATCTGTGCTCCCAGGCCAGGATCAGTCCTCGAGATCGGCATGACGGGTGAATGGGCGTTGGTCTTCAGCCTGACCACGGCGATGTCGTCTCCGGTGTAGGTCGCCGCGTTGTACCCGGGTGCGGAGCTCGAGCTTGATGCCTGGATGGTGTACGTGTCAGCACTGATTCCGTAATTGAACATTGCGTGGATGTAGAGCGGTGCCTTTCCCTGTTTGTCCCGGACGCAATGGGCAGCGGTGATCACGACGTTGGATGCGATCAGGCTTCCTGTGCATGGCAGCTGCCGGGTGGGGAAGGTGACGATCAGGAGCACGGTGGAGGCGTACGACCCAGGATTGGACGTGCTTCCCCGATAGATGGCTTGGGCAGGTGACGCGAGCCCGACCGCCGCCAGCAAGATGACCGTCACGGATGCGGCCAGCTGACGGATTCTGCGGACCCTGGATGTTCGAGGGGTGTGGTCAGTGGTGTTCATGACTGCTCCTAGGGTCCGTGCCGAGAACGCCGCCTCTTCAGGCATCGAATTTGTGCTCCGCCCCAGCCGTCATCGTCGGCCCGTTGCACTTTGGCGGGAAGGGTCGAAGTCCTCTAGCAGCGGGGCCGTATTCACGTTGTCGCCGGAGCCTGTTCCTGCCGCACACATGGGGAGTACAGGAAAGGAGCACCACCCATGACCGCCACCGCTCTCCCCGCCCGTGTCCAGCCCGGCAATCCCGCCGGAGGCCAGTTCGCCGCCACCGCCCACGCCCCTGCCGATGTCGTCCTGCCCGCAGCCCAGGTCCCCGACTTCGACTCCGCCTTCGAGGCCGCCCGCGGCCATGACCTGACCCGCGCACTCCTCGCCCTGCCCAAGGCGCCGGTCCGCGAAATCATCCGCGCGTCCCGCACCACGGACCTGCTCCGGGACTCCTACCCGGACTACTGGGCCGACGGCGAGGCACCCCAGACCCGCACCGACGCGATCCGGAACCTTGAGGCCGCGTTCCCGCGCCTGCCGCAGGCGGACCGGGACCGGTACGTCGAGCTCATCCGCTTCGCCGTCCACACCGAGATGAAGTCCTACACGGACCCCGGCTACATCCTGAACCCGGACCACCCCTACGAGGTCCTGATCAACACCGCCGACTACAACGACGAGGACGAGCTCCTGGAGACCGGCCACGACGAGAACCGCCAGGCCTGGGCGACCCTTGCTGACACCGCCGCGCTGCACGCGATCACGGCCGACCAGAACTACCCGGCCTTGCAGAACGCCTGATCTCCGATGCCCGGGACCGGGTCGGCTTCGGCCGGCCCGGTCTTTTGCGTCGTGAACGGCCCGTGGGCGGCAAGCCGACCGCGCCGGAGTGTCGGTGCCCGGCGTTAATGTCCGGACATGAAGACGACGAACGGTGCAGCCGCACACATGAGCTCCATGAGAACCCTGACTTTGCCGCGCCCGCTCACCGACGCCCCGATCATCCTCTGGGACGCTGACGGTAACGCCTTCGACTGGAGCGGCGCCTTGGACGACAAGCTCCTCGAAATCGACCCCGGCTACCGGATCGTGCCCATGGAGGAGCGCACCCACTACGACTACATGTTTGACAACCCGCACGACCGGGAGACCTTGGACGCGGCCATGAACGCCGAAGGCCTGTACCTGAACCTGGAGCCGCTGCCGTACGCCGTCGAGGCCCATGGCCGAGATGGCCGCCGAAGGCCTGGACAACTGGTTCTGCTCCAAGCCGTACCTGACGCACCCGACCTGCACGTCCGAGAAGCTCGCCTCCATCGCCCGGCACTTCGGGCCCGAGATGGCGGCCAAGACCATCCTCACGCACGACAAGACCCTCGTCTTCGGTCACTTGCTGCTCGATGACAAGCCGACCGTGACCGGCGCTGCCGTGCCCGCGTGGAAGCAGATCTACTACGGCCAGCCGTACAACGCCCCCGGCACCGGCGCCCTGGACATCCCCCGCATCACCGACTGGCGGAACTGGCGCGACGCCGTCTACCCGGCCCTGGAGGAGATGGGCTTCAACCTCAAAAAGATGGCGTTCAGCTAGGGCCAGTCCCAAGAGCCGGCGTCAACGCCACCGCAGCCGCTGCCTACGGCGGTTTGCGGAGCGAAGGCCGCACCCGGGGCTTCCCATTTCGCCCCAGGGAGCGGCCTGCGCCACCGGGAAGCCGGGGTCGGATCATCCGGCCCCGGCTTCTTTCTGCCCTGCTACCAGGCGCGCTCGGAGCGCTCGGGGCCTGAATCAACTCCGACGACCACATCTTCACCGGCTGCCAACAACGCCGCCATGTCGGCGACGATAGGGGCGTCAACCTGATAGCCCCGCTCTTTGATGGCCGCATCCAGGTCCGCGCTGATCGAGTCCACGTCGTCCCCGCTGCGGTCCCCAAGGGACTTGATCGCGGCATTGATCATGGCTTCCTTATGTTTCGGCACGTTCAGCTCAATTGAGACGGACACGCCGCCCTCGCCGTCAGGGGCTACGTCGGTAGTCAGATACTTCTGTTCTTTGGCGAGCATATTCTGCTCTTTGCGCGCGTCCTCGTCAGTGAACAGACCCCTCTCGCGGAGGGCCCGAAAATACCCGGGATGCCCCTCTCCAACGGCCCAGGCTACGAACCCACGCTTCTCCATGAACTTGCGCCATTCCGGGCCAAGGGCGGGCTCAGGGAAGGGCACGGTGGCCTGGGCATCAGCCTGTCGCTGCTGAGACTTGCCGCGGCTGTCTTGTGAATTTTCCATGGCACGGAGTCTAGCGGTGAGAGTTCCCCCGGGGTCCGCACACATGGGGTCCGAGAGCATGACGTCAACGTCATCTCACCGGGTTTTGTTAGCAAGGTCCATTCGGGCCCGGTGCTGAAGCGAAGGTCGCCGCCGGGGGGTTTATTCCTTTCGACTCCCTGCCATGGTGGGTCCTGCGTCGCTCCGGAAAGCGGGTCGGTTATCCGGCCCGCTTTCTGTCTGTCGGGCACTTTCAGGGCCACGTCCGTACACATGAGGGGTACGGGGAGCACCCCGGAACCGCCGAGTAAAAGGACCTGCCATGGGCTACACGCACCGCCTGGAAAACTCCACCGCCACCCCCGCCGTCATCTCCGACGCCTGCTCCATCATTGACGCATCCGGGATCGCCATCCACGGACCCGACGGGACCGGTTCCCCGGAGCTCACGGTCGAGGACGGGATCTGGCTCAACGGCTCCGAGGCCCTCGACGAGGACTACGAGACGTTCCACCTCCCCGGCACGAACGGCACCGACGACACCGGCCTGGACAACTTCTGCAAGACCGGCCGCCGCCCTTACGACACCGTCATCGCCGCCATTCTGGTCTCGGCGCTGGTCCGCAACGGCCAGGCCTTCACCAGTGATGGGCAGTGGTCTGACTGGGCCGCCGGGGTCGAACTGTTCGAACGCGCAATCCGCCCGCTCACCGCGGATGAACGGATCGCCGTGGAAATGTGCGCCGAGGGCCTCGTCGCCCCAGCCGCGGTCCCCGCACCCGCCGGGACGGCACGTCGATGACACCCAAGGACACCAGCCGCACACAGGAGGGCATGAGCAACCAGAACCGCGTGTCGCCCGGCGTCCCGTCCGGCGGAGAATTCGCAGCCCACACCTTTCCAGAAGCCACCGGCGTCACCCTCGTCGAACCGGCCGCCCGCCCTGTCCTCATCGCCCCGGGCGAGGACGAGAACTTCAACGAGCTCGCCGACGGCGACGTCATCGAGAGCATCGACGTTCGCCGCTCCCATATCGACGACGGCTCCGGGTACACCGTGACCGCGGGCAAGACCCTGAACCTCCGGGACATGATGGGTGCGAGCGACCTCTCCGCCTCCGACGGCAGCCTCGACACCTACCTGGAACGCCACGGCGCCCAGATCGAGGACTTCATCCGGGACCGCTACGAGGCGGACCTGGACAACCAGGACTGGGAGGAGGTCCGCGTCGAATGCAGCGCCTCGCTGCCGGCCGGGAACCTCACCGAAGGTGCTGTCGCCGACGCTGCCTGGGACGGGACCAAGATCACCGCCCTGCATAACGAGTCCGACCCCGGAACCTTCGGGTCCGAATTCCTGGGCCGGCTCATCCGCGAACAGATCGCCGAGTCCGCCTCCGTCGAGGACGCCGTTTGGAGGGCATCAAAAAGCCCCGGACCGACTGGGTGACGGGCCGGGGCCTCGGGGTGGTGCCGGTCAGCCGATTTTCGTCCAGTACCCGCAGCGCTGGGATTCGAAGCCTTCTCCGGCGTGGACGGTGACGGTAACCCCGGCAGGGGCGTAGCCGATGAAGTTGTTGGCGATGATGTCCCCGCCACCGGTGGTCCGCGCCCAATAGCAGTCCTTCGCTCCGGGCTTGGTCCGGTAGGTGCCCGGCTCCATGAATTTCCCGACCTCGTACGCCCCTGGGCCGACGGTAATGAGGGTCTGGACGTCCCGCAGGATGGCCGCGTGCGGGGTGTCAGGGCAGAGCGCGAGGGCGGCCTTGGCCTCCGCCTTCTGCGTATCCACCCGGTCCCAGGACCCGTCGGTGTAATCCGCATCCAGCTTGATGCACAGTCCCAGCACGTGATCGAACGTCTTCATCGGCGGGTCGAATACCCCGCTGCCGTTTGCTGCCACGATGTCCACGATCTTTTGCTCACTGGGCAGTATTGCCGGCTTCTCCAAGGAATGTTCGCCGTTGTAGTTGACTATGCAGTGGTCTGGTCCGGCATAGCTTTTGCTGGCCCACACCTCTTTGAGTGAGTGGAATGTGACTGACTCGTCGAAGCCCAGGTTGGGGGCACAATCGATCTGGTAGCGGGTGCCGTTTTTAGCCGGGTCCGCGCCGTTCATCACGGCAGTTCCCGCCGCCCCGGTGAGGCCGAGGTTGATCTGGATGTCCATGGTGCTCGTGACGGTGCCGGCGGTCGGGCTGGTGGAGACGACGACGAGGGACTTATCAGGGGTCGTGGAGATCGATTTCAAGCCGTCCATATCGTAGGGGTAGCCGTAGAATTCCGCATCCATAAGAATCTTGTATGCCTCGGCGAACGTCTTCCCGGTCACTTCCGGAACCGGCCGGGACGCGTGCGTTCGGGTGGGTGTTGGACTTGGCGTCGGACTAGCAGTGGCAGTGTCGGTCGGGGTAGCGGGGATCGTCTCGGACGATACCTCCCTCGCGGATCCGGCTTCCGGAGCCCCGCTCCCGCACGCGCAGAGCCCCGCGATGAGTGTGACCGCCAGAGCGGTAAGGATGTAGCGTTTCATGTCCCTCAAATTCATGAGCTATGAGTGCAGTGGCCTCTTCCGCGGTAGTGGCACGGGTGCGGATAAGCCCAACCATATGAGTGAGGCGGTCGACGGGGAAGGGTAGTCTCCACCTATGAAGATCAGCCAACTACTCGGCGGCCCACTGCACGGGCAACACAGAGACCTCGACTCCACCGAGCTTCCACTAGCGGTGCAAGGGGGAACCTACCGGCTGTCCGGGCCAGAGGGCGGCCCGGCCATCGCCCTCTTCTGGCCGGACCGGGAGGCGCCGCGAGGTCCGGGCAACCCGATTGCTGTGGGTGAGCCGTTTCCTCTGGACGCTAGCAACGTCGGTGACTGCAGCGGTGAGAAGCTCGACGGCAGCGGGATCTTCACCGCCTACTGCGCTCTCGACGAAGGCCATGACGGCCGGCATGTCGCGTCAGACGGAGAGACGGTCGTGGAGGTTTGGGACTGACTCCCTCCGCAGACCAAGGAGGCCCCGGTCCGCTGCTGCGGATCGGGGCCTCTTCGCCGGAATTAGGAGACACCTAAGGTTCCGGCAATATGCGGGCGCCTAGCGTTTCAAGTCCACCAGCTCTTGCAGCATCTGGTCGGAGGTGGTGATGATGCGGGCGTTGGCCTGGAAGCCGCGCTGGGCGACGATCAGGTTGGTGAACTCCTGGGACAAGTCCACGTTGGACATTTCCAGGGACCCGGCCGAAATGGAGCGGTAGCCGCCGGAGCCTGCGGTGCCGAGGACCGCGGCGCCCGAGTTAGCGGAGACCCGGTATTCGGAGTTGCCGGCCTTTTCCAGGCCGCCCGGGTTGGTGAATTTGGCCGTCGCGACCTGCCCGACGGGCTGCTTGGTGCCGTTGCTGAACGAGCCCATGATGGTGCCGTCGTTGGCGATCGAGAAGGACTCGAGCGTGCCGGCGGCAAATCCGTTCTTGCCGTCACGGAGGTCATGCGTGTCACATCAGGACCAGAGTTTGCGCGTATGCCGAGCCATCCGATGCGTGCGGACAACTTCGTTCGACTGCCCGCCGGTAAACTCATGGGCAGAAACCACGGAGGAACCACCATGACTGAAACTGCCACCGACCGGCTACATGCCGCCTGCGACGAGCTCGCTGACCAGGAAGACCACATCCGGAACCTCCACCAACCCTGCGAGTGCGGGAAGCTCTCCTTCAGGCCGCGTCCGTAGCTGACAGCCTCTGACTCGGCATCCCGAAGCCGGCGGTTAATTTGGGCCTCTTCCATAAAAAGGGTGCACACGACAAAGGACGGGCCTAAGCCCGCCCCTGTCTGGCGTCGCCTACTGGCCGCGCCGTTAGTTCCATATGTCAGGTGCTATTCCAAGTGGATGGGAGCCCGGTCGGCACTGCATGCTTCAACAACCTGGTTCTGCTGCATGAAGTACGCCGTGCCGTTGTCCTGAGTTTGGCTAGCCTCGTAGGCGGTGGCGTACTCCAAAGAATCCTTCATCTCAACGAGCACGTCCCCATGCGCTTTGGCGGCGGCAAAGCCGATGTTGGACGGCAGCTCGCTGAAGGTTGCACGTACGTCCGCCTGGCTGATGGCGCCTTCCTTCTGCATCTTTACAGCATCCTCAAGCTCGTGTACCGCCGACTCGTAAAGCTTGCAGGCATCAGCGTTCTGCGATGGAACGATCATGACTGCGATAACCACCAGCACAAGGGCGCCGGTAACCCCCAGGACGATCTTGCCGCCCATGCCTATCCCCTTCTTCGGGGGCTGCCCCTGTGGCATCGGCGGTTGATTGTAGGGAGGGTACGGCGGCGGCGGACTGGTGTTGCCAGTAGTCATTAATTCCCCCATTGTGTGCGGATTTTGGTTGGTTGCCCGGAAGATCATAACCGACTTCTCAGACGTCTCCGCCCGACCCACAGCGCCCTACCGTGTGGTGTCCCGAGTGTGACCGGTGGCCATCAGACCTAGGCCCGTGCCACGACGTATCCTGCGGCCTTTGCAGGCTTGTGCCGTGTACTGTCATACCGGCGTTAGTGCAGGGGTCAGCATGTCCCATACTGTCCTGGAGGTCATGCAGGGTGGAGCCAGCGTCCAGCGCGATAGTGGCTAACGTGTGCCGCAGAATGTGCGGACTGATCTGCCCCTCAATCCCCGCCAGCTTTGCCATCCGTTGTACGGTGCGGAATGCCGGCATCCTCAATCAGCGATTGCCGTTCATAGGCAAGGCCCAAGTAGTAGCGCTTTGTAGCGTTTGGCAGGATCCAAATCGGCGGCCATCTGGAAATAGCCAGTGGCTCCCTGAACACTAGTCTCGATGACTGATGACCGGCTGAGACGGCCGCCGGGCAGCGCGTGTAGCCGTTGCCGCCCGACATGTTGCGGCGGCCCCCAAAGGGGGCGCCCGGGCCTCACCGCAACTCCCGGTTTTCTCATTGCCCCCGAGCCGCCGTCGACGGTCGCCATAGGAAACTGGCGGCGGAAGGCGGCCACGGCGAAGCTTAGAGTTTGTGTGGCGACTTTGTTGCCGTCACGGATCAGGCGGCGGGAACTCTCGCGTCCGGCATCGTGCTGCTGACCAAGCAACGCGCACGTTTCCACGGTTCGAGCTGGATGCGAACTTGCTGCGAACCGCCGACGTTGGGGCTCCCCTAAAGAATCGCAGGATCAGCTGGATGACTGCTGGACCCACCGCCCGGCGTTCCATCGCGTAGGCTGCGGCTCGCCAGGAGTCGGGCGATATGATCGCTGAATGCCACCGCTACCCTGGTCCACGAACCAGCTCAAGAAGCTTGGAATCCGCATCCGGGACGGAGAGACGGTGCCAGACTCTTTACCGGGGTACAACGAGGTCATGTTCTACTTCAACGATGTGGCAGCGGAGACACAAGCGAGAATCGCTGCGTTGGACTGGAGTTCCCTTCTTGAGGACCGAGTGCCGGAGGTGACATCGCGTCCGAAGACGATAGACACGCTCCGTCAAAAGCTCCAGCGTGACAGGGCGACGCCTCTTCCAAGTGTCCAGGACATAGCCGGCGTGCGTTTCGAGGCCGAGATGACACTTGATGAACAGGACGCAGTGGCCCACGCGATTGCAGGCGCTTTCGAGCATGATAGAGAAGGCTGTGAGCGAGACCTCCGTAACAACGCTCACAGCGGCTATCGCGCCGTACATTTGTGGCTGCGGCTCCCCGCTCGCGTGGAAGTCCAAATCAGGACACATCTACAGGGCCAATGGGCCAACACCTATGAGGCAGCGGCGGATGTTCTCGGCCGTGAAATCCGGTATGGTGAACTGCCCGGAGACCGTGCAGGACGTCGTCTCGTTGAATCCCTCCAAGAAGTATCTACAGTAGAGATCCGCGATCTGGAGGAAGGCCGCAACAGGATCCGACGGATGACTCAGCGACTAAGAGAGAGCGACCTGTCGACGCCGGTCGAGCTAGAGACGATCGAGGCCCAGATGGACTCCATGGAGGCTGTGGTTCAACAGATGCTCGGTGAGATCAAGGATCGTTTTGATAAGATGCGAGTTAAGAGAAAGGGGTGAACACATGCCTGGATACGTAATCGAGTACAACCGGATAACCGGCGATCGCGTGGTTATGGAGTTTCCCGGATCGAACGGGCACCGCGAAGCCCTTCTGGAACGGCTGAAGCTTGAGCAGGCGCGGCCGAGTACAGATTGGGAAATCGTCTCACTCAACAGCGATTCTCTAGACACCGTGAAAAAGACCCATTCGCGTTACTTCACTGGTCACACGGTTCCAGCTTTGAGCGCTTAACTCATTTCAAGTTCGCGCATCGGCCCACGATTCCTCGTCCGCGAGGCGTGGGCCGAAATATTCTGAAAGTCTTATGTCGCGCGCCCAAGCTGCGGTCAGGTCACTTCGGTGATTCTCGGCGACCGAAGTCGGTGCATGGGGATATGAGAGCGGCTCACGTCGGCCGTCACTGTGTGTGTTCCGCGGAACCTCAATCAATTTCGTCACTGATTTGGCGCAATCTGCTTATATCCTCCGACGACCAGCCGAGTGGACTGTACATCTGCGGACCGGCGGCCACTCCGCTGAAGTCCAGCCGCCAGAAGTCCTCCAAGATGCGGAAGCAATAGTCTTCACCCCGGCGTCCGCTCGGGAGCCAGGCCGGAGCCGCGGCCGGCTGCTATCTCGTCGATCAGGTTGACCAGTTCGTCTGTGCTTAGCCGCTTCGGGCCTTCGTTGTGCTCGGCCATGGCCATCTTTCTCTCGTGTCCGCTTGTCGACGTTCATCATCTCAACAGCGGGCAAATCGGACGGCCAGGCCGTGACACTAAGCGCGCCTGTCGCCGTAGGCATGTGTCGTGGCGATAACGTCATGGCATGAGCACGTTCAGGATTCCCGCCGACAAGCAGATCGACCCGTCCAAACTGAAGGCGTGGATCCAGATGAACGCGCTCCAGAGGGCGGTCCACTCTCCCGGGCCCGCGTTCGTCTACATCAAGGACATCGAACCAGAGACCGCAGGGCCGGTGGTTGATCCAGTCCGGCTCCAGTCGCTGATCGAGGAGAAGGCTGTCAGGAAAGGCGACCCGACCGCCGGCATTCCGTTCATCCACCTGGACGACCTAATGGATGGTTGTCGGGGGACCAGGCTGGAGCCGGATGAAGTCATCCATGCCGCGGCGATGGAGCGCCACAAGCAGGAGCAGCTGCGCCAACAAAAGTAGCGGACTAAGTGCCCCGCGCAGTATCCCGGCCAGACCGTGAGGGCCGGCGGCACTTACCCGTTGCCCGTAGGCTCGGGGGACCCGCCCCTCGAGGGGCGGCTGAGCTGCAGACCCAGCCGAACCTCGAGGGGCGGGCTGAAGACGTGCACGGAATTGCCAATGCAGATCCGGCAGCGTCTTCTATAAACCGTGCCAGAGCACCCGTCGGTGATGGCGGCCATCCCGTCGGCGACCACCGCGACTCTAACATCTGAGCTACGGAGGCGAACGGTGCACTGGGCGCCTTCGAGCGGGAGACGAGGTTCGAACTCGCGACATTCACTTTGGAAGAGTGACGCTCTACCAGCTGAGCTACTCCCGCATTGGTACTTCGGCGACGGGTCTCGAACCCGCGACGGCAGACTGGCAGACTGCTGTGTTTCCTTCTACACCACGCCAACAGTGCAGGGGTTAGGACCTTAGCGGTGCCCGACACCTGCCCAGGATCACGTTCCTGTGGACGACCGCATGCCTGGGCAGGTTTTCCCTCATCGGTATTGGGGCGCCGTTTCTCCGCACCGGCACAGCACGTCTGCTCTTTAGCCTCATCGCAGCAACGAGAAGGGACGCTACTCCCTTAGTGGCTACTCCCAGGATCGAACTGGGGGCCTCGCGATTTTCAGTCGCGCGCTCTACCAACTGAGCTAAGAAGCCGCGGACACGGGCCTCGGTTGAGGGCCCTGGCGGATCTGTTGCCTGCCCGCCGGCCGACGGCTTCCAGCGTGCCGAAACCTGGGCGCTATGCTCGATGGATCGTCGATTAATGGGGAAGACATGGACAAAATTGAGAAGGCCGTCTGGACAGGAATGGCTGCCCTGTTCGCAGTGGTAGCGGGCTCGTTCCTGAAGAGCGCATGGGATGACGCCGAGAAACAGGCCGAGGAGGCCGCCAACCCGCGGCAGCCGTGGACTGACAAGAACCGCTGGGAAGACTAACAACCCACTCAAGCGACTCCCGTCGGGATGACAGGATTTGAACCTGCGACCCCCTGACCCCCAGTCAGGTGCGCTACCAAGCTGCGCTACATCCCGTTGGCCGGCACAGACCGCGATCCGTGCCGGGTACTGCTCGAGGCGCCAGGTCAGGCCCTTGCCGAGGCGGATGGTGACCTTACCCCGGCTGTTCACTGTGACGGGCCCTGCCTTGCGTGACGCCGAGATCCCCGACTTGGAAACGTTCTGGCGCGTCTTCTTGCCGAGCTTGATGGTCTTGCGGAAACTGAGGCCCACGGGCTGCCCCTTGATAGTTGGTACTGCTAAGTCAACCTCACATGTGCGGCTGGAGGGAGATTTGAACCCACGGCCCGGTTGCCCGGGCGACTGTTTTCGAGGCAGTTGCTCGACCGCTATGCCCTCCCGCCATTGTGTCTGCATCTCTGCAGAGTCGGAGTAACAGGATTTGAACCTCCGACCTCATCGTCCCGAACCACGCGTGCTACCAAACTGCCGTGGTTCGAGACGGCCGTGTGGACGCGTCATGGAGTCCGTTGTGGGCGTTTGCGGCTGGCCGACCGACGACCCTGCAGCTCTGCACAAAGCCCCCGGCAGCATTCTTGAAGTACACGCTTTTTCGTACATGTGCCATCAGTAATCAACTAAAGCGCTACACGGTCAGCCCAAGCCTTCACGCGAAATAGTGATTGAGCTGGCCATCAGGAAGGCCAACGAAACAATAGTGATTCGCTGGCCCCTGACGGGCTATTCGGCTGCCCACAGGCCTACTCAGCATCCAATAGCTTCGTGTGTGCGGTATGGTGAGCGCCGCTCCCCGCCGCAGTTCGTGGGCCGGTATAAGCTCAATCTGGCGCGGACCCGGCCGGGGTCTACACGGGAGAGGGGGATGCATCGTGGGCATTTGGGACAGACTGAAACAGGTCATCAGCGGGGTGGCGGCGAAGACTTCCGAATGGCCGCCTGAGCAAAGCCCTGAGCCACCGGCACAGGCTGTCCCCCAAGGACCGGCTGCCGGTGAGCCCGACCCCATGCAGGGCTACTCTGAGATCTGGGCGAGCGAACTCATCGACGGCGACACCTGCAAGAACTGCGCCTCCCACGACGGCCACGAGTACACATCGATGGCGGACGCCCGGGTCGACTATCCGGAGGGCGAATACCCTGCCGGCGGCTACAAGCGCTGCACGAGCGAGTCGGGCTGCCGCGGAACCCTCGTGATGATCCACAGCGCCTGAGACAGCCAGGCCTACCCGCGTGGCCAGGCGGCATCGCCAGGCGCACTGAAGCTTGAGAGCATCGCCGGGGATGCCGGAGCTTCGCGCGGGGCGGAGAGCTGAGAGGCCCTGTTCGAAGAAAGGACGCCGACATCGCCGGATGGGAAGTGTAAGTCCCTCGTCTCCCCGTGGCCCCACTATCCGGTTTTATCGCCTCGATACGGGACCTACCCCGGCACCCCCGAAAGATGTCCGGTCCGACGGCTTTCAGTCTGTAGGATCACGAAGTGCCAACCGCCTCGTCGGCATTTCCGGCCCGCGGTCGCAACTACTCACACTCCTGGAGAAGCATGCTTTTGAACGTTCCCCCGGTAACGCGAAGTTCCACGTCGCCGAGCCCTGCAGAGACACACATAAGCGGCCAGGGACTGGCGTCGCTGGTGCTGGGTACCTTTGCTGTTGCCGTTTCATTTATCCCGGTTTTGGGCCTGCCGGCTCTGGTCCTGGGGCCGCTTGCCATCATTCTGGCCTACTTCGCTCGCACCGGGCAGCCGCGGGACAGAGTAACAGCCACCGCGGGGCTGATTCTCGGGATCACCGGGACCGTCATCGCCCTGATCGTCGCCGCGATCACCGCCTACGGAATCGCCCAGTACACCGAAAAAATCCGTAACTTCCCCTTCGCCGCGACGACACAAACTCCTGCCGCCTCAGCCACGACGGGAGCGACGGGACCAGGTCGAACAGCGGCAGCCTCTGCGCCGACGCCCCAGGCAGTGCCTTCCGCGCCCGCACCACAGGCAGTGCCTTCCGCGCCCACAACGGGTCAGCCGCCGGGAAAGAATTGCGGTTCGTCCGGCTCTGTCGGAACGAAGGGCGGGCAACCGGTGACATTCATTGTTGAAGGGGAACCCGGAAAGACTTTCAACGTCGATTACGGAACACCCATGGAATACGGCTGCGTCGAAGGCGCAAGCGGCCGGTGGGAGGCCACCATGCTGATGAGTGACCCGAAAGGCGCCGGCATCACGATGTGGTACGACGGCGGCAGCGGGAGTCCCACCTGCCAGATCATCATCGACGGACAAACCGTTGCGCGGGGCCAGGACGGCGGATGCCTCGCCTAGTTCGCCCTAGGGGTTAAGGCGAGGTCTGGAAGCAGCTCCGCCCGGTGCTCTACACCTACTGGGCCTGGGCCCCACGACGGGGAGACCCACTCAGCCGTCCGCACACATACGCGGCATGTCACTTCGCATCCGAAAAGTCCTGGGCTACGCACTGACCGACGTCGTCCCGTCCAACCCCGCATCAACTGGCTTTCACCCCTGCTGACGCCCTTGGAAGACACTGACCTTCGGCGACTTCGTACGCCATCTGGAAGCCACTGGGCCGTTCGACGACCCCGATCTGGAAAACTTGACATGGTGCGGGCCGGGATCGGCGACCAGCTCCCCTACCGCCTCGGCTCCTGCGTCGTGCACTCCTTCGACTACGGACTGCCCAACGTCATGGCCCTCGTCCCGCCCTCCTACGCCTCCACCTGGATCCAGCACGACAACCTCTTCGACTACGTGGAGGCGCACCTCCGTAGTGGGGCCGACACCGGCCCTGCCCTGCACGACGCCCCGGAATAGACCCCTACGACGGGCGGTGGATGGACAAGGAAACCGGGCTGGAGCTGAACCACAACTACGTCCGCGGCTACCGCCGCGCCCTGGCCCTCAACAGCGACACCGGGCAGCACGGCGTGGCCGCGCAGCGCATCTCCGTGGCCGGCCGCCCCCGACCGGAGGAGCCACTGTTCCCCGATGCGGCCACCGCTGCGGAGCGGCTGACCCGGCTGGTGCCCGGCGAGGTTCGGGAACTCGCCCGGCTCGGCAACCTGTTCACCGATCCGTGCACCTGGACGTCCCTTCGGCCGGTCCTCTACACGTACTGGTCGTAGCCAGCAGGCGGCCTTCGCATTTACGATTCTGCCAAGGCGCGCCGCGCACCATCACTGGTTGGGGGTAGTAATGGCAGGTTCGTTCGGGCGCATCGGCCTAGGTGCCGTCGTGGCGGCATTTGCTATCGCATCTTCCGGCTGTGCACCGGCAGCTTCCTTCGCGGGACTGAGCAATGAACGGATGATTGACCTGTTCCCGACGGCGGACGAGATCGAGCAGGTGTACGGACCCGGCGCCCATGTGGGCAGGCCAGTCGTCGCCCCTCCGGCCATCGGCACGGCCTCCCCCGCGCCGACCCTCGCCCCTGGACTACCGGAGGAATGCCGTTCCGCCTACCTCGGTAACGACGAGTCACGCTCCATCGTCATCACCCGCGGCCTCCGGATGATCGGCGACGCCCCGGACCCGACCCGCGTCCTTTTCTGGACACTGGCGCAGATCTCGTCAGCGGACGAGGCCAAGCGAAGCGTGGCCATTACGCGAAGCGCCTATGCACCGTGCCCGGTCGCCAAATCCTTCGACCTCGGCACCGAAAACGGGTTCGGCGCCACAATCCCCCTGGCTGACGGGCACATCTTTTCCGTCGGTCTCCTCGCCGTCGGTGACATAACCATGACCGTCTCGATCCGGGCTGGCGAGGAGCACCAGGACAAGGTCCGGAGGATGTCCGCCATCGTGGAGCGCCACCTCAAAAACGCCAGCAAGTAGCCCGGGGAGGGAATCCGCCCCTCCCGCACACATATGACGAAGCGCAGCCAGCGCCACCGACCTACCCGGGAGCCCCACCATGTTCGCCCTCAGACTCAGCTTCGTCCTCCGCTACCAGCAGGATGTTCCTCGCAGCGCCATCGTCCCGCTGGAGATGCTTCCAGACATCAACCTCGCCGGGGAAGACGTCGCTGAGAAGGTCCTGGTTGCCATCTCTGACGACAACAGCCTCATGCTGGAGCTCTTCGGGGACTTCCTCGACAAGTACCGGGACATGGTCGCCCGCGCTGACATCTACTGGAAAGATTTGATGCGCTTCCGCGAGGAACTCGTAGTACACACGCCAGGCCCTGCGGATCGCCGAGCAACTGCGTGGTAGTCAGCCAGTGTGTCGTCTTCAAGGCTGCGCTCAACGGCCGAATCCAGTTCGCTGACCAGTTTCGGGTCCTGGATGTGCGCCATGCGCAGCGACTCCGGGACGTGCCGGTTCGACGTCGCGGGCGCGGACCGGCGGCCGGTCAGGGACGGGACGGCGTCGCTGTGGCCGTAGGCCTTGAACTCGCCGCCGGCGGGGGTGCCGGCGTCCTGGCGGGGGCGGGTGAACGCTGAAGTGGTCATGCCCGTCTGTGTGCGGCACCGGGCGGGGGATGACGAAAGCCCCGGATCCGTGGAGGAGCCGGGGCTTACGTCATTTGCTGGACTGCGTCAGCGACGTGCTTTCTCCAGGACAATGACGAGAACGGCCAACACGGTTGCTGCGAGAGCAAAAGGCAGGGTGATAACGGGCGCGCCGGGAAGGCCTGTGGTGTGGGAGCTCATGAATCCCAAGCACGCGATCACAACGAGCGCCGCGAAGGAAGCAACAAGCCAGGGCGTTGCCCCGCCGCGCTTGCGCTGCTTGGCAAGGATGACGATGCCGGTGACCAGGGAGCCGACGGATCCGACGATGAGGAAGAAGTTCATCCACCCGTTGAACGGCGTGCTGGCGCCGTACGCGCTCTTCTGGAAGAGGAATGCGCAGGCGAAGAGGATACCCACGACGGCGAGAACGATGGCGACGACACCGGTGCCGACGCGCATTCCGGAAGCTTTCGGCTTCTGCGGGTAGCCGTACCCCGGGTAAGGGTGGGTGCCGTATGCGGCATCTGTGCCGGGATTGGCCGGCGGGCTCATGGGGCCTTCAGTGTTCATGGTTCTCCTGCGGTGCGAGTGACGGATCGGTTGGCGGCCGCGCTGATGCGGACAGGACGGATCGCCGGTGTCAGCTTATGTGGTGCCCCCGCAATCCGGGCCCTGTGACGCGAAGCCCGGGACAGCCCCGGAACGGGCTGTCCTGGGGCTGCTGTGTGCGGCGGGTCCTAATAGTCGATGGCCTTCTGCGCGCCGCCGGATTTCAGGGCCGCGAGGCGGGCTTCGATCTCGGTCTGCTCCCCGAGGTCTTCGAGCGAATCGGACTGGGGCTCCAACGATGACGCGGCGAGTTCCTGCTGGCCGCGGACGGTGGCTTCCTCGCGGCGGATGCGCTCCTCGAACCGGCCCAGCGTGGAGGTCGGGTCGGCGGCGTTCAGGGACTTGAGCGCATCGTTCACCTGGATCTGGGTCGCGGCGACCCGGG
Source organism: Arthrobacter sp. 01N444 (assembly GCF_056399305.1). Classification (NCBI taxonomy): domain Bacteria; kingdom Bacillati; phylum Actinomycetota; class Actinomycetes; order Micrococcales; family Micrococcaceae; genus Arthrobacter; species Arthrobacter sp. 01N444. Next base: position 275,205 of record NZ_JBFTRB010000003.1, on the reverse strand, counting down.
CACGCCGGACGATTCGCGGCGGGCGTTGTTCACCGGCGGTGATGCGCAGATCAGGGTCGACGACCGGCAACGACAAAGCGCCCGGCACCGAAACCGGTGCGGGGCGCTTTACGGAGGCTGGTCTACTTCTTGGTGATGAGTTCCCCGCCGAGCAACTTGTGGGCGGAGGCTGCATCTACGCCGGACAAGACCCAGTTCTTGCCGATTACCGCGCTGATGCCCAGCTTCTTGAATAACCCGGTTGTCGTGTCCATGTTCTTAGAGTCCTCATACACGCCGAGGGCGAAGTCGTCGCCACAGGAACCTGACGTTGTCGCCAAGGACGTCTTGTTGTGGGCCTCCCAGTTGTCGCATTTGCCGCCGGCCTTCACTAAAGCCTCCTTGAGCTCCGTGGCGGTCTTGTACGAGCCGCCGTCCGCCGGCGCTCCTCCGCCGCAGCCACTGAGCAGGACGCTAGCCAGGGCCGCGGAGGCCAGAATTGTCGTGGCACGGGAAATCTTCATGGGTGCTGCTTTCTCTCGGAGTGTGTAGGTCCGACGAGTGCTCGCGGTCCCCCGCGCATGAACTTACACGACACCGGGGCGATTACTTGCAGGTGGTGAGGATGCCGGCGATTGCGTCGTGCTCGGCGGGCGTCATCTAGAGCTTGTACTTGGCCTTCACCGCTGGCCCGGTTCGAGCAGGTGCTTGGCGCCGGGCATGTCCAGTTGGTCAAGGACGAAATCCTGTTCCTCCCGGGGCAGCGTTTCGTAGTCCTTGGCGCGGCGGTCGAGTTCGACCATCACCTCGGGCATTGGCGGCCATGGCTGGTCCCTCCTCGCCCCCTTGTCCTGGCGCCGCTGTCAGGTGCCGATCTCCATGCTGGAGCGGGCCCGAACCAGCATGGAGATCGGCACCTGCTGCGGTCTCGTCCAGCGGGGACGACTCCCGGGTCAGGGTGGTGACGCCGGCGGGCTCCGAGTGGATTTCGGGGGTGAAGCGGCTGGCAAAACGGCCGGTCCCGACGCGGTTGCGGTTTTCTACGTTAGTCATGTCAGGCATGTGTACGGCGAATCGAAAACGCAACACGTCGCCGCTCCGCCCGACTAGGACTTACCGGCACCTCTGTCCCGATGGACGCGGGTTCCGCGTCACCATTAGCCGCCCAGTCGCAGGTAGCTCCACCTAAGTTCTTCGCCCTTTGGTAAATCTTTCGACCATAGAGGTTGCCCCCGCCGCGTGTATTCCCGTGCAATGGCATTTCCGGTCAGAGCTGCGCCGACCTCTTCCGTCGTCAGAGCGAATTTCCAGCCACTGTCGCGGATTCGAACCCAGACATCGAACTCCTCGTCGTTGCAGCCGAGGACGAGCGGCTCTCTGTCATAGACCGTGGCGTTGCCTCCGCAGTGTTGCTGGCCGGTAAAAAGGTGACCCTCCAGAGTCCACGTCAGCAGGAGCGAACAGCCCCACCCAAACTCGCGGCCTTCTTCGTTTGTCCATGCCTTGTACGTGGTGTCGAAGATGTCGATCTCAGGCGTATCCGGGTCATTGAAGTCGAAAATTTTTCATCCAGTTCCGGGCTTCCTGGAAAGCGCGTTGGGCGGTGTGCTCCCGGGCTGCACTTTCCACAGTCCCGCTCCTTCCCAGCCACACCGCCCTTGCGGCCTCTTCCGACGCAGCGTTTTCATGCGCTGTACTGACCGTTTTGTCGAAGATACCCATGTAGCCCCTCGATTTGATCGCCGGAATGTCGCAGGGCGAATTCCTCTATGGTGCTCCGAGCGGGACGCATGGACAAGGATCACTCCAGACATATGCGTAACCACAGGCGGCCACCAGCGAAAGTGGCGTGCGCCCCATGGCCGGCCATCGCGGCACACAGACAGGCAAAGAGATCAGAAAGGAAGCCGTCATGGGCCACTGGGAAACCGAACACGGGAGATCATCCTCCCGTCCGCCGAATTCGCCGCCGTCCGCCAGGCCGTGCAGTGGAGCGTGCAAGACCACAAGGCCCGCGTCTTCGGGGAAACCCAGGAGTTCTGGAAGGGCCTGACCGCAAAGAACAGACCTACCCGGCCGCTTACACGGAGGCGCTGCGCAAAGACACGAAGGCCAAGTGGGATGAGCTGTACGCCCACCAGGACCGGCCCTGTCGGAGCCGGGCGGCGAAGCCGGCGTTCACCGAGGAGTTCCTTGACGACGTCGATGGCGGCTCGGACTCCCCCGCGCCGGCAAGCCGTCCGGGTACTGAAGGCGAACCTGCCTTTCCCGCCCAACCGCACCACCAGCTTTCCGGCCGGCGAGGGGTCCGTGGTGTTCGACAAAGACTTCAACACGGTCCGGTTGGAGCACCAGCGAGAACCGCGGTGCCGTGGACCGGGCGCACGCCTCAGTGGCCGGCACCGCCTTCTTCGACCGGCTCAAGACCGTGAACCCGGAACACCGGCGGCGTCATCATGGGCACCAACGAATACGCCCAGGAGGAAGACGTGGAACCATCCTGGCACGTCGCCTACGGCCCGATCGGCGCCATGCAGGAACCGTCCCACTGCCAGGAGTACACCGACTCGAAAGGCAACCGGGTCGGTCAGGCCGAGCTCTCCAGGCTCCAGCAGGAGCTGTGGAATGCCCAGCGGAAACTGCAGCAACGGATGGCTAAGGCCACCGCGGCCACCGGCCGGTGCAAGACCACGGCGGCGTCTGACCGGGCAGCTTCGCCGCCTACTGGCACAGCGAGCCCTCCTTCCGGCTTTACTGACCGGGCACCAGAAAGGCCCCGGTCCGTTCGAACGCGGATCGGGGCCTTTCGTGTGTCAGGGTTCAGCTCGCGCGCATCTCCCGCGACAGGCCCATGCTCATGACGACGATGACGGGGGTCGCCAGGATGACTGTGAACAAGAAAATAGCTCCGCCGGCGAACGGAATCGCCAGGAGGGCCGTCAGCAGTCCGAAACCGGCGAAGCTGATCGAGGTGATGGGGGCGCCGCGGGTCGTGCCTCGTTGCATGGCTAGCAGGACGATGCCTGCCGTGATGTTGCCCGTGGCAGCCACGAGCAAGAGGAACCCGGCAATTACGTTGCCCGAGAATCCAGGCCCGGGCGCGAGCAGAATGAAGAAGCCCAGAACGATGCCGACGATGCCCGCAGCGAGCCGGTAGCCGGAGGACTTCGGTCGTGGCGGCTGGCCCCACTGCGGGGCGGACGGATAGGGCGGATAGTGCGCGTACTGCGGCTGTCCGTACGATTGCTGGCCGTATGGCTGCTGCGTGTGCGGCTGAGGCGGGCCATACGGCGGCTGATTGCCCGGGACGGGACCGTAAGAACCATGGGACGGGTAATTGCCCTGGGCGGGCTGAGGCCAGTTGGCGTGCGGGTGCTCCGGAGCCGGCGGTACCGGGGGATGTTCTCGGTCAAGGTTCCCCAAAGGTAGAAGTGTCGAAGCCAGATTACATGCGCCACGCCGCAAAAACCGTGGCTTCCAATAGCGGCACGTTCCTTTGGCCTGGAACCCCGCCGTAACTAGCTCGTGGCCGCCATGAGGAGGCGGCGGTCAGGGCGGACAAGACGGGTGCGCTCCATGCCGTACTTGGTCGAGAACGTCACGGCCAGCATGTTGTTCTCGGCGGGCTCGATCGCTGTGACGACGAAGACCTCGCGCACCGGACTGTGCGACCACCAGCGCACGTCGACAGCCTCCAGCACGGTGTTGACGACCAGCTCGTCGGCACGGACAGTGGCCTCGGTCGGCAAGGGCGCGGCGCGGGTGGCAAGGAAGTCATTTACCATGGCGGCGACCAGCTCACGCTTTTCGCGCTCGTGCCGCGCAACGCCGGCGAGGGCCTCTTATGTGGGTGCGGCCAGTGGCCGCGGCCGGCTACTGCTTGACCCAGTCCCCGCAGCGGCTCGACTCGAACGTCTGACCCTTGGTCAGCGTAACCATCGGGAATCCGCCGTCGACGCTGTCGTTCTCGATGATGTCCCCGCCGTTGGAGCCGGTCCTGGTGATGGCCCAGTAGCAACTGCAGGTCAGCGCCTCGGCGGTCTTGTAGGTCCCCGGCTCGATGTCGGTCCCGACCGTCCACGTGCCTTGCCCGAACCTCTTGGCCGCGGGAGTCTGTTCGGCGGTGGTGACGGCCGCTTCCCGTTTGGCGACCGCGTCCTCGCGCGCCTTCAGCTTCGCGGCCGCATCAGTTTCCAGCTGGCTGCTGGTCGCCGGCGCAGCCGTGACCGTCACCGTGGGTGCGGGCGTCGGTGCCGCCTGCGGGGCCTTTGCCCGCACCCACGCCGGCGACGCCGGCCACGACGCCGAGCATCGCGCAGACAAGTCCCCCCATGAGGACAGCGGTGGCAATCCCCTGATGGGGCAGGCCTAGCCAGGACCGGCGCTTGAACACCAGGGAGTACACCGCCGTAAAGAGCGCCACGAGCCCGGCGATGACCAGTACGCCCTCACCTTGTCCGGCGAAGGCGTTGATCAGCAGGACCACGGCCAACAGGCTGCCGACGACCCAGAACGATGTTCCAAAGGGGCCCTTTGGGGGGCGCCGGCGTCTGGTGCCGCTGGCCCGGAGGGGGTTCGTACGGGGGCTGCCCGAATTGCTGCGGCCCTGGCTGGGCATAGGGCTGCGGCCCTGGCTGGCCGTACTGCGGCGGAAAATTCGGGTCGGTCATGGTTCCCCCGGGGAAAAGGTTTGGCTCGCGTCTGCGGGCCGTCACAGATTAGCACCACCGGCCCGCAGTCTTGGGGAGCTACGTCGCGGCCGACGCTGCAGCCCTGCAGAAAGCCGGCGGCCTCGTCCGCTTAGTACACGCTTTTTCGTACGCTTCCCATCAGCCGTTGAATTGGCTTGAACAATATATATTTCTCGATCAATCGACCCTTCGGAGAAACTTGCCGCCCCCTGGCATCGAATTTGCGTTTAGCTTTCCTTTGCGTCATGGAAATTGTCGTTCGATTCCAACAGAGCCGCTGCAGCGTCCTCCCATCGTTCAGTGTCAAAATTCCACTCGTGCGAATGGCCAGCGGTGTCGAAGGAAACGACGTGGACTACATCCGGACGAAGATCGCCGACTTGCCGCGACACATGAAAGGGCGTTGAGGGGTCCCCCAGCCCATGCAGGATGAGAACGGGCTTCTTGATCTCTGAAGCTCGGGTCATCCAATCCAGCTGTGTGAGGTCGATTGGATCCTTCAGGGCGGCAACCCACCGCATCTTCGGCGATTTAAGGACACGGAGACCGAGGGCTGTAATTGAGCGTGGAAGTCCGCTTGCGCCGGCGTTCTCGATTAGAGTCGTGGTCCAGTCGATTACAGGCGCATCTAGGACCAACCCGACTATGCGGTCCGAGTGGTCGGACAGATCCGCAAGGCGTAGGGCAATGGACGCGCCAAGAGACCACCCGAAAAGGACAATTTGTTGCGCCCCGTTGTCAACGGCATACTGCACAGCCGCGTCGACGTCGAGCCATTCTGATTGACCAAGGGTGTACCGACCGTCAACGGATGGCGGGGCTTCCCCGTCGTTTCGGAACGAAACAACCAACGACGTGAAGCCCAGCCGCTGGGCCACCGGAACGCCCCTAAGTGCACCACCCCTCTTTCCGCCCATTCCATGGATGTGGATGGCCCAGGCATTTGGCCTTGCCGACGTCTCCGCCGGGTCAAACTTCCACGCCGGCGCTACGCCACCTTCCACCGGTATCTCGACCTCAGAAAAGGGCAACTCGAGTTGTTCGGCCTTCGAAAAAACGTAGGCACTCCAGATCCCTGTTTTTGCGGCACGAAGATCACCCGAATCGACCCGCTCCACGACTCGAGTGACAGTACCGGCGTCAGGATCGTTCGCGACCACTGGTCCTATGCAGGCATGTCCTGAGCCCGTGGCGAACCAAATGCTGTATCGGCCCGGCGCTGTTGTCTGTGACGAGGCCGGAAGTTCAACCAACAGTTCGCCGTCAGTTCCATCGAACACCCGTCGGATAGGAAGGTCCTCCTTCCGTGTCGTCTTAGGCACGACAACCTGGCGTGCGAAGTAGGCAGCACCCAGAAAGGCAGCTGAGGCGCCGACTACCCCGGCTGCCGCCAGCCCTAGCAGGAACCTATGAACCGCCGTCGTCACCCCCACCTCCCAATCGCTCGTCGATTACTTTCCGAAGACGCACCAAGGTCTCCGGGGAGATGCCCTGCAGCTGCCTTGCGGCAAAGTTTCGAACTCGAGCCTCCCGCATTGTGCGCAAGAGTTGCAACTGGGCATCAACCAGATCGGGAACTTCGTCGGTTTGGTCCAACAGGTAATTTGAATCGACGCCGAAGAACTCGGCGAGATTCCTGAGCAGGGCCGCATCGGTCGCCAGTGAGCTGTCGCCGCTGCGCATGTAGGCCCACCGCGAGCGCGACAAGGGCGTCCCGCGCTGAGCCATGTGGTGGTTGATCTGCGGATAGGTCAAAGGCTCTGAACCTTGGGCCTCAAACAAATCAAGCAGGAGGTTGAGCTTGCGAGCGAGTTTGGCTTGGGGCGTCTCGAGTGGCTCGCCAGCTGTGTCCGTCACGAAGTGCGGTCCCCCTTTCGATGTCCCCCAGCTGCCTTCCATGCGGACCCGGGCTTTGGCGAACCACTAAATATTCCTCCACTCGCGCCAGCACCTGAATTTCCCGATCGCTCAATAACCTAGCAAGTGATGGATCAACGAGTAGTGCGTCCTGGGTCTCCACGAGCATTCTATGGAGACGCCACCTCGCGGATTCACGCTCATCGGCAACAATTGCGCCGGATTCAAGCCGAAGCTCCGTCCGAGTCCCCGTGGTCTTTTCCCAGATTTCAGTGAGGTCATTGACCAGGACGGGTTCTGTTTTCGCTCGGGTCCTTCGCCCAATGCGGCGAGCAACCGGCGGCAATGCCAGGCCCGCGCACAGAAAGATCATGGCTCCCAGCACTGCGCCGTCATATACGGCTGAGAGGGCACTCATAGAGTCCACGTCACCAAGCAGATGGAACGTGTCCATTCCAAGGACGGCCAAGACCAGAACAATCGCCAGCGCGCAGCCCACGCCGATCAGAGTGAAGGCAATCCGGAAGTACGGCCTCGTCATGTCTCCACGGAACCTGAAGCACGTGTAGCCCGTGACACCGACGACTACACCGATGTACACAAACTGCACCGCCGAGTAGATAGCCGCCGACCATTGGTCGCCATAGACCCTCATGAAGCCCGTCGATGTTCGGGGAGCATCGACCAAACTAAAGCTGACAACGAGGGCCGCCACCACAACGCCAAGGACCGCCAGACCGAATTTGTAAGAAAGTGCGGGCGCCTCGCTCGCGTCGGCAGCGCGGAGAATCGCTCTCGACAGGAAGTAAATTCCCACCACCATCAGGATGTTCGAGCACAGATCCAGAACGTTGCGACCACCAAAGACTGCATCCCCAGCCAAATACACGGGATCGATGTTCAGTGTCAGCGCGGAAGCTATCGTCACCGCGGCAACTACTATGCTGTGGTCCGTTCGCCGCCTGATCCCTGGCAAGAGGCACAGAACCAGTCCCCAAATGACCGCGGCGGCGATGGCCTGGATCACCCGAATACCCTTTCGAACGACCTGGGTTCTTGAGCGCTATCCCGGATGGCGGCGGCAAAGAGGTCGGCGAGTGTCTCCGCAGCCGCCTCAATCTGATCTACAAAACTGCTCCGCATGAGAACTCGCCGCACCATCTGACCCGGAAGATTGGGGAAGACGCTGCTCGTGTAGTCGACCGGCACGCCCACCTCATCGTGGCGCAGAACCATATGGCCCAGCTCGTGAAGAACGAATTGCTGGCGGTGGAGCGCAGAAGCAGTGGCCGCGTGGAGAATGATTTCTTTCGTATCCGTAGACAGCCAAAGCCCGCAGACGGATCCCCCGTTTAGGCCATCCGCGACGTCTATCTCAATGGGTCGGCGGCGGAGAGATTCCACGATCGAGACGAGCCGTTCGAGAGTCAGATGGTTTGGGAGTCTAAGGGAGCTGAAAGCCTGGGCCGCACTCTCCGCCGGCGTTGAGCCGAGAACGAATGAAGGATTTTCCATTTGCATCCCATCCTTGCAGCGGCCGGCCAACCAAAGCCTCCGCCTGGCGTTTATGGACCGTTCCCCTGGAAGAAGCAGCCCGACGACTAGCCACTATTGAACAGCTCTTGCTCTGGACATGTCCAGAGCAAGAGCGGACTACTTCCCTTTGGCTAGAGCTGAAGCCCCTGTGCAGAGTGTCCGACTCCCGTCGGAACTGACGAATGTCCCTGCGCAGCAGCTCCCCAGTCCTGACCCGGTTGTAAGTCCCGCTGCGCAGGACCTGTGGGGCCGGCAAACACATCGGTGCTCGCCTTGGGAGTTCGCTGAAATGCGACCGTTCCGTAGCGAAGGTCGGGCCCAACTGTGTCGGCAACGATGCGATGCGCCTCGTGCTGCACCCCATCCTTGTCGTAGTGGCGGAATTCCATCTCTCCGCCGATGGCAACGGGGTCCCCCTTTTTTAGGGAATTGGCCACATTCTCTGCCAGCGCACGGAATGCCGACACATTGTGGAAGAGCGGTTCTCCGTCCCGCCAGGAGCCGTCAGGATTCTGCAGTCGCTGATTCACGGCCACGCGTAGTTTCGCGTGGGCAACCCCTGACTCGCCGTAGGTGAGTTCCGGATCGGCGACGAGGTTGCCGGAAATGGAAACCGGGATTCTGGTGCCCATGGTTGGTGCCTACCTTTCTCGTTTCCAGGCGGCCAGTCCGACTGGAAATCTAGGGGATCATGTAGCGCGAAGGCCTGCGGGGGCAGGGCTCGGCGTTACAGCAACGGGATGGGAATCGACACTCGCATCAACTAGCGATGACTGAAGCGCCGTCAGCTTCCCGCCTGCTCCGGCAGGACGAGTGATCTCAAGAATGTCGCGGCACGTTGCAGTCACCCGGCCGAGAGTCGACCGAGCGACATCCATCCGCGTCAAGTGGCCCGCCGGTTCCCCGGTTCCGGACGTCCCGGTCCGTTCAACGTCGATGACTCTGTCGGCCCAGCCAGCTAAATAGCTCGATGACTGAGGCCCACGGTCGATGCCGTGGGCGCGTAGAACCGTGTAAGCCACAGACTCGGCTTCCACCTCGGCGAGTCCACGGTGCTGCAGTCCGCTCCCGTACAGCTTTCCAACCTTGTCGTCGGGGCCGTGGAGATACACATGTCCGAGCTCGTGCGCCAGGACGGCCGCGGCGTCCTCCCTGCCAAGCCACGCACCTACCTGGATCCGGCGATCCGCAAAATCGGCGTACCCGCTCGACATGGACCGCTGGCTGTCCGAAACGTCCACGACGAAACGGCGGCGTTCCGCAGCCTCAACCAGAGCCCCCCAAAGTCCCGCAGGAATATCCGTCATTCCGACGCCGGGACGCGGCACATAGATGGGCTCGCCTTCCGTCTGGGAGACATCGAAGACCGCCTGGCCTCGCCAGCCGACTATCTTCCGGTCAGTTCCGGAATCGGCTACGGGCGGCTCTGCTCCCCTGCCGTCAACCTTGTCGCCCACGGTCCCCTCAGATAACTGGGAGACTTTGCGCGCGGTTCGTGGAGCCAGCACCCACAGCGCGTGCTCCCCTTTGACCACCGTGCGGCCATGCCGTTGCCACTCGCGGTATCCGGCCACCAACGTCGGCGGCTGCAGCCCGAGCATTTCCCGTTGCGCCATCAGCAGGGCCACGTTCCCGCCAGAGTACCGCCACAGCGTGGCCGAAGTATCCAGGAGTTGATGCCATCGGCTAGGCGATGAAATCGCCCCTTCCAGAACGGCGTGCAACTGGTCAGTCAGCTGAACGATGCGGGCTTCTGGGCTCACTTCCACACCACGGCCAGAGCGCCTACGGCTCGTCTCGCCGTCAGGCGCAGCAGCTCTGTTAGGGGCCACGACAGCCACCTCCGTTGCTTCTCAGTCTGTGTCCGCACCTGCTAAGGCCGGACACCTATCCATACGTCGCACCCGGGCTGGTGACATGATCTGACGACACAGTGCGTACTTGGTGCGGCTCGGCAATCCAGGACAGAAACTCAGAACCGGGCTCAGGCATCGCCCGTGGACTGAGCTCCCGGTGGGCCTGCAACCCGACACAACCAATCGCCTTGGTGTGGGTACGGAGGCGCTCGACAGCCAGCGGGATTCGTTCGTGGAACCCCAGCGGCCCGAACCCTGAGTCCGACTCCCCAAAGGACGCCAGCTCCGCCCGCTGCAAGGCGTAGAGTTCCGCAACTAGTTCGGAATGTCTCCACCAGCAGTCTGGTACCACGGACGAAGACAGCCGGTACGTGGAAACGAACCAGCGCACCCAGCGGTCCAACTCCAGCCACGCCGTTCTGACCGTGAGCGGATCAAGGTCACGCCATCTGTGCGTCGGAGTCGTTGTCCCCTGCGGCGCCGGCGCAAGTTCGTCAAAGAGCAGGGCCAGCGGGTCGCCGTCATTATCAAGCTGTCCCATCGGGAGCCTTCTCGACAGGCGCGAGATGGGCGGCATGGCCCAACGCCAGGGCTTCCTCAGCCTCCCGCTTGAACCGTCCCAGGTCTGCCGCATCTTTCCGTTGATGCCAGCCGCGCAGATCCAAGAGGATCGGCCGTGTTCGACGCCCCAACATCAGGGCTGTACCGGGCGGGAGACGGCGGATCTCGTGCAGGGCAATGACAGGCATGTCCCGGATTTGCTCACCAGTCTGCCGTCCTTGAGAGGACCAGGACCGAGTCCTGTAAGTGAACTGCCGCTCCCCAATCAACGCTGCAAGATCCCGCAGGTCGCGTTCGTCGGATCCACCACCGAAAATGACTTTGATGATGGCCGATTCCCAGATGGTGGAGGCTTCCTCGATGGACCAGCCCGAACGTGCTTGGGACAAGGACTGGAGAACGACCATGGTGGAGATTCCGATTCCGCCTCCGTCCGACAAGGTCACCGGTAGACCTGGCCAGGGCGAGAGGTTCGCGATCTCGTCGAGGATGAGCGACAGCGGTGGATCGAGTCTGCCGCCGGCAGCCGTGAAGGCCATTTCTCGGGCTGTCGCGTCGATATCGTCTATGAGGGCCGACAGATACGGTCCTGCGGCGGCCGCTCCGGATTTGGTGCCGATCAGGTAGAGCGTGCCGCGCTCGCGGATGAATGTCCGGGGATCGAATTCGTCCTCCGGATTTGTCGGGTCCAGGGCAGCGAGCACCTTCGGGGACGATAGCGGCGCCACTGCAGCGGAGACCCCGATCCAGGAGTTCGACGTATTCCGCGGGTCGTCCTCGAGGATGCCCATCAGGTCGGACTGCCAGCCCAATGCCGCCTTCGGGCTCTGAAGGACCTCCAACGCCTCTGCAGCGAGCACCGGATTGGATGACCACCGGCGGAAGGCTCTGATTCCCTCGCCGGAGAGAGCCGCTGCATGAAGGAGGGTCTGCAGGACGATCTGGGCACGTTTTTGCCAGGCGGCGTTCTCGCCCGTCATTTGGGTATCGGCCGAGATCACCAGCGCTCGCCGGACGGCTATGTCCGGGTCCTCGCATCCACGGACCGGTGACCAGCGGAGAGTCGAACCGAGCCCTGACATCCCCTGCGGATCGAAGACGGTCACAGGGCGGCCTCCACTGGCGCGGGCTTTCATGGTGACTGCGAGGTTGTCAGCGCGCGTCGACGTTGCTACAACGGCGCCGGGCGCATCGAGAATGGCGTTAACAACCACGAAGAGGCCTTTGCCAGAACGCGGCGCACCTTGAATGACCATTGATTCCTCGGTGGAGACATTGATCTTCACGCCACGTGATGTCCCGAGAGTCCACGACACATCTGCCAGCCGCAGCTGTTGCAGACCGGGCCGCGTCACGCGTCCCCGCCGCAGCGCTGCGCGCCGTCCAAACTCCCGGACGATCTCGGCCCTCTTCGCGATCCCGTCTCTGCCCAGGATTTCCAGCCGAAGCCATGCGCCCGACTGTCGCCAGCTGTGCCACGCAAACAAGAGAGCGACGGCAGAGGCCGCCAAGACGGCGAGCGCCGCACACAGCAGTAACCGGACGAGGACGATGTCGATCGCGCAGCCGTCCGGTATTCGGCCAATGGCGCCTATGTCTCCCGTTACCAGTCCCAGGACAGCCAACGGACCATGAAAGGTCTCCATGCCACGCCCGCATTGCCACTGCGCCACGAAGCTCGTGGCCGACTCCGTCAGCGCGCACGTGGCGGTGTAGCCAGCCAGCAAGAGGAGCCCGAGGTTGAGGAGAGGGATTTCATCCTGATGACTGGATTTCATTCCAGCATCCTGTGGTCAGTGGTGAAGACATCAAGCTCGTCTGTGGTCACACGGTTGGCGACGATGAAGGACCGGCTTCCCACCTTCCACAGACCGACGCCCTTAGGGAGGTTTTCGACTTGTTGGCATTCGGCGGCAGTGAGACCGAGGGCCTGCTTCGTCAGGCTCATGGAATCATGCTTCTGCCGGTAGATAATCCGGGTGTCAGCCTCCGTGAGCAGGCCCAAGGCCTTTTGGCGGTGCCCGCTGGAGCTGTCACCTATTTCATTAAGGTCTGCCACCTTGTGCATGATCAGCAGACTCGCAATGCCATAGGTTCGCGCCAGCCGCCACTGTTCGCTCATCTTGACCAACATGAACGGGTCCGCCAGCATCCGCCAGCCCTCGTCGTACACAACGATCCGCTTGCCGCCATCCGGATTCGTGATGGCCGCCTCCAGCCAGGTGGCGCTGCACGCCGCCGCCAGCGAGAGCGCCTGCTCAGAGGCTCCTATGAGCGCCGAGGTGTCCATCACCATCATCGGAGCATCGGCGTCGAACTTGACCGTTGAAGGCGCATCGAACATTCCTTCGAGATCCCCAGATACGGTGCGCCGAAGCGAGTGCGCAACTGATGTGCCGCCGTCGGGCCCTACCAGCTTGCGCGTTTCCGGGGCAGGATCCAGCAAGCGGTCCAGCACCATGGGAAGCGTAGGGGTCGCGTTGGCTGCTACAGCTTCGGTCAATGCCATGTCCAGCGCGGTGTGTTCGACCGGCAGCATGGGCTCACCCTGACGCATGAGTGACACGAGGGCCACGAGCAGCTGCCGGCGACGCTGCCTCACGACGGCCTGCCACTGGGCATTAGACAGATCGCTCGCCCGAGGTCCGGCGTCCAGCGGGTTAATGCGTGTCCGGCGCCCGGGTCCAACGGAAATCACCTTGCCGCCGACAGCCTGGGCAACTCGCACCCACTCCCCCTTCGGATCCGAGGCAACAGCAGCCTTGCGGCCCAGCGTGATCGAGCGGGCCACAAGCGACTTGCCGCACATCGACTTGCCCGTCCCCACTGTGCCGATCACAACGATGGACGGTCCACTGATCACTCCGCGGTCATAGAGGATCCACGGGTCATACGAGAAGGCCCCTGAACCGAACACGTCCGAGCCGATGTACGTCCCTTCGTGTCCGAGCCCCGACTCAGTGAGAAACGGGTAGGCGGCCGCAAACGTCATTGTGGACGCGCGGTGCGGAGACGGCTGGAGTCGATGCTGACCGGCCATCTCGTGCGGACCACGACGACGGTTCCCGGGTTGCGCATTCAACCCGCCGTCGGTTGGTTCGTCCGTCAGCCGGTGCCAGATTTGCCGCAAAGCGCCGTCATGTCCCTGGCCTCGGCGCCGTATCCGGCGCGCACTCCGCGTTTCACCCGCGGACACGAACTCGACGCTTTTGTTCTGCGGCTTCATTTGAGTCCCCTGCCAAGGGGCAGCGCGCCCGCGATGAACGCCGCCCACTGTTGTCCCACCAGCAGTCGAACGTCGACGAATGCGCTCGCAGCAGCGGACTCCAGTTCCTGTCGGCATCTTGACAGTTCCTCCAGCGTCGCGGCGGTGATGGTTACATACGCGGCCTGGCGGACATCTCCGTGGCCGGCAACGATCTCTTCCTCCCGCTGCTGAACTTCCTGTTCCTCGGCGAGCTGTTCACGGGTTGTTGGGCGGTCGAACTTGGCGTTGATCCGGCGCCTGGTCTCGTGGGCTTCCTGGGCGGACCGGATGTCCTTCAAAGCTCGGTCTGTGGGAACGGCCCTGAGGATCTGCGTAATGGTGTGACGGAAGCCGCCGACATAGACGAGCGGATGAAGGAAGCCCGGAAAGACCTTTTGCCGCGGCCATCCTGCAACCCAGAACGTTTGGTGGAAACCGGTGTCGGTTCGAAGATGTGTCCAGTGTTCCTCCATACCCATTGGTCCGGACTGGGCGGGGTCCATACCCTTGAAGGCGTCTTTCCGTTTCCCGATGACCACGGGCGAAGATGGGTCAAACGCCCCCCTGAAAACTTCCGCGAACTGTCTGTCCGAGAGCCATTCTTCGACGTTCACTCCGTGCGTGTTGAGTCCAGTTGCCAGCGCCTCAAGTTCTGATCGCATAGTCTGCTCGGTCCCGGTAACGCCACCTCCAGCGTCGCGGATCCTCCGGCGAGCGCGCGTGGTGTCGAGTACTAGGGTCACAAGGATGTCGTGGCTGCTCGCAGCCCCGGCTGCCGAAACGAGATCCTTGTAAGAGCGGTCCCCCCACTCAGTACTGGGCGAAGTCGAATTGCGTGCCGCCACCCGCCGGCTGTAGTACTCCCCCAACGCCGAGGCGGGGAACTGGACGGTGTAATCCTGAATCGCGATCCGGGCAACACCCGGACGTTTGGCAAGGTTCGCTTGCACACGGGACCATTCCTGGACGGCATAGGCCTTGTCTTCATCTTCCAGCAAAGCAAAGGCAGTCGCCCGGCACCTCATGACAGCGAATGCTTCCCGCGCCTCGCTGTCGACGACGAAGCACCAACCCTGGGCTGTCTTGTGGATCGTCAATGAAGACAGTCCGCCCGGGAGGACGAGCGACCCCGTAGCCACAGGCGTCTCGGTGGTCGCCAGAAAAGTGGTTTGGTGGGTTGCTATTCGGGCCACGAATCGAGCAGCGGTCAAGATCCACACCGGGTACGGGATCCTGTCGTACTGCAGGAAACCCAGGAACAGAAGGGAGAGCCAGAGCGGACTCGTCCAAAACAGCCGCTGAGGCCCCCCAGAAGCAGAAGCCACGCATGCCGCGAGAACGCCGGCGCCCGCGAAAAGTAGCTGATACCACTGCAGCCCGAGCAGCACTCCGTGGCGTTCCTGCCGCGGAAAGCTGACAGGACTCAGGGCCCTGCTTTCGTCAGTCATTGTGGCCTCCAATCTGTGGTGGGATCACCGTCGTCGGCGTCTCAGGTTTCTGCACGGGTGCTTTTGGCCCGGGAGGGGCAGTACGCGTCTTGGCTGGGAACCGTTTGGCGGCGCCGGGCTCGTATTTAGGCGTCTGCCCGCGGGTTGCAGCTCGGCTGGCAATGGATCCGGCGTCAGCTCGCTCAGACGCACGGGTCGTTGTCGCCCCGGAGCTTGATGGCCCCGAGACCATTTCCAGGGGCGCCGAGCCTCCTTGACCCGGAGATCTCGGGCTGGTGGCGGCCGGCCTGGAGACTCTTGCCATGACTGGCTGTGGAGTTGAGGGAACAAGCGAGGGCCCGGATGCTCTACCGTGTCCCAACGAAAAATGATGGCTACGGATCTGTTGCCCGAGTTGGCGTCCTGAGAAACCGGCCGCCGTGCGGGCGATATGACCTCCACCTGCGGCGCCCGCGGCCGCGGCAAGTTCGCCCCCGGCAAATCCGACCAGCTTGAGCGCCAGCAGAGGGGCCGCGCAGGCAACTGTCATTCCGACTGCGCCTGCGGCGATGCCGGCGAACGATGTCGAATCGGCATACAGCTTTACTGCGACGGCCAGCACCGTGGCGGCAAGTGGCTTGGCCAGCAGCAAGGCAACCACTACTTCGCACCAGCGTGCCATCCATGACTTTGTCTTCTCCCACGGCATCATCATGAGAGCCACGGGAGCAACGGCTCCGAGGACGATGAGGGCAAATGACCGGAATATCATCGAGCACATAAGAATGAAGGCAAGAATCCAGATGATCAGTGTGGCGAAGACGGTAATCAGCAACGTCCCGCTGGCTGCAGCTTGGGTCGCAGGGAGCGTCTCGCTGATGAGCTTCCACTCGCTGGCGGCTCCTGCGGGTGCTCGCTCAAAGCCGAAGAGGCGCATGAAGACGACGTACGGATCGGAGCCCAAGGTTTCCAGAAGGGCTGTTGAGGCTTCGTCGCTCACGTGCGTCAGTGTCTGCATCACGTAGATCGCGGCTCCCACGGCTGGGATTGCCACCAAACCGCCTATTAGCGCTCTCCAGATCCGGCGCGATTGTTGGGCGATGAGACCGGACAGCAGTTGGAGAATCATGGCGACGACGAGGGGTGTCGCCATGACTACGACCCACCAGCCGGTGAGACCTTTGACGGCGGCCCACTGGGAGTCATCGACGTTGGACACTCCGAACGCGCCGGAGATGAAGGACCACAGCCAGGTGGCGATACACGCAAGGATGCCGGCCAGAAAGTCGTTGAACGCGGCGATGGCGCTGTTCTGAGCTTGTGAGACCAAGCCGCAGCCCGGCGGCCACCAGCTCCCGGGCTCACATAGATTCGGCAGCACGGTGGCGCCCTAAAACCCGAGTTGAATAGCGCTCTGAGACCACAGGATGTAGCCGTTGATGCCGCCAAGGATTGCGGCCACGGGTCCGGTCCATAAGAGGATCATTCCCCCGCCCGATGCCAGGCGTGATGACTGACTGAGTTTGCCGGCCAGAAGCATGGCTGCGCCGATGACGGCGACGATCGCAATGACGATGAACGCCCCGACGAGGATGCCACCACCGATCTGCCTCAAGGACTGCAAGAACGGGAAATCGGTGTTGGGGACGATTCCAGGGTCCACTGCTAAATACTTCATGACTTTTGCTCCTCTTAGGTTTGTAACCAGGGCGGCAGACCTGCCCCTTGGTTCTCCATGGCCGCGTTCGGTCCGCCGTGCATGACCTGCGACGCCTTCGTGATTTGGGTCAGCGGATTTAGCCCAGGAGTCTGAAGAATCGGCTGCCGGGGTTCCAGTCGACGGGATGGAGCAGCGTTCCGACGCTGGGGTTTAGGGCGCTGTACATCAACCCGCCGCCCGCGTATATCCCCACGTGGCCCCAGTGGTCCGGGCCATCGGGGTTCTGCACCACCAGATCACCGGGCAGAGGCGCCGTCGTCGGTGTGCCCACAACCCATTGATCGACGCGCGGAAGTCGTTTACCGATCTGGGCGTAGACCCACATCACGTAGCCGGAGCAGTCCCAGGCCCTGAAGGCGGTCCCTCCCCAGACGTAGCGTCCGGTGAGTCCCTGTTGGGCGAATCCCAGGATGGCGCGCCGTTGGTCATCCAGGTCTGGCGGAATCACTGGCGCTGGACGGCCATTGTCCTGTTTGGGACTTTCGCACGACGGAACGCTGCCCTCGCCGCCCAACGAGGAGATGATTGATGCGGCAACCGGCTCCCACCTGTCGTAAAGCTCTGGGAATGCCGAGACCTGCACGGCTTGGGCGGCCGCGCCGAGGGACATCCGATCCCAGCCCCCAATGTCCAGCAGTCCACGCGGTGAGCCGCGATTGGGACCCCTGGCGCCGCCGAAGAATGCGGCAGCGTTGTACTCGGGACGCATGAGATCCTGCACGCGTCCCCATCCGGCGCTGGGCCGCTGCTGGGCTGAGCCGATGGAGTCGTGATCGTAGCCCAAACCATCGTTGGGAAAGTCCAGGGACTCCGGAACTGCAGGGTTCGCAAGCATCCGCAGTCCCGATTCCTGAAGGGCCGTCATGATTGAAATCTGGATTCCTTGCCCGGACGCGTTGAGGGCACGCCCGACCGAGATATAGGCCCTGGCGACCTCCTGCTGCCGCATGCTGAGGGTCATCGGTGTCCCGCTGGGGCCCGAGACCGTCAGAACTCCGCCGATGCGCCCGTGGAGAGCCGTGGCATTCCCACCATCGGATGGATCCGGCCAGATGCAACCATCCCCCGCACCCGAGATTCCAGAGCCGACGAGAGCGAGCGATCCGCTGACAAGTGCCGCCGAACCCATCAGTACAACCAGCGTGCCGGCCGCTATCGATCGCGCGATGAGCCGGACACCTACTGTCTTCCGGATGCCCATCAGTAGACGATCCTGGCGGAATCGGTGTAGAAGGCGACCAGCGCGCATCGGTCTCCGGGAGCGGATTCTGCAGGCGGACAGTTGGCAACGACGCTAACGGGCACCGTGTAGGGCGTGGATCCCGTGTCCGACGTCGATCGATCAGTCACGCTGACGGTCACGGTGCAGACGTGGAGGCCCTGCCAGGGAGCCGGATGCTCCACGTACTTGGTGAGTTCGCTGTCGCACTTGGTCTCCACGACGCGCGACGTTCGGTAGGCCTTTCGGGAGGTCAGGTGTGCGAATGCTGCCGCATCGATGCCCGTCCCCTCGAACTGCGCCGTGTATAGGCTCAGAGGATTGGACCCGTCGTCGAGCACCATCCACCAGCCACGCACGCGGGCGTATACGTCCGTATATGCCGAGGTCCGCGTATCCCACGTGTAGAGCGCTGTTGCTGTCGACTCTGCCAGGGACCGATGGTCAAGC
Organism: Arthrobacter sp. 01N444; assembly: GCF_056399305.1. NCBI lineage: Bacteria > Bacillati > Actinomycetota > Actinomycetes > Micrococcales > Micrococcaceae > Arthrobacter > Arthrobacter sp. 01N444. The sequence continues at coordinate 256,662 of NZ_JBFTRB010000003.1, read as the reverse complement.
GTGTGGGGGCCTTTGTCCGAGCTTGGAGTGTCGCTTATGGTCGGTGCCGCTGAAGATGTGGTTGGCGTCTCTGACCGTCGGGCGGCCTGAGTCGCTACCACAGCCACGCCTGCGTCTACTGGTTCCTGGCTTGGAATCAGCAGAAGGGCGGCAACCACTGCGGTTAGGACCACGACACCGCAGACTAGAATCCACAACCGTGTGGTTGTTAGGTGTCGGACATGATGGTTGGTGTGCTTCACAGTGCACCTCCTTCAGTGGTCCATGGCGACCGCGCGTTTAGACGACATGACGCACGCGCTTCACAGGTCGCGCCAAGTGGGGCTTTGGCATTGGTTGGAGGATCGGGGAAGTAATTTCTGTGGCGGCCAGATACAGTTGGCGCGCCCTGCCTATCTGCACTTCGACGTACCGCCGACTGACACCAAAGTCAGATGCGATCACCGCAATCGCCTCCGCCCTTTCCTGCTTGTGCAAGTCCAGCCGTACAACGTCCTGTGCAATCTGCTGCAATAGCGGAGTTGGCAGGCATCGCGCCGCGAACGTCGTCGGATCCCCGATGTCGCGGCCCTCGGCATCAACAGCAGCCAGAGCCTCCCGCACCGTGATTGCCGTTTGCCGGACGAATGAGAGTTGCCGGTAGGCCCGACGGTTTGTGGTTGAGTCGGCACAGACCCGCCCTTCCGCGAGCAGCAAGGACATCGCGGCACTCCACGCAAAATCGCCGACATGGCGTCTTGTTGTCTGGAGGATGCAGAGGGCCCACTCCCTTTCCGCTACTCCTTCTGGCCCGAAGAGCTCGAGTTGCCCGCCAACCTCCCGCGGCTGGCAGTCCGCCTGATCAACAAGGAGCGGCAGCGCATCTTTCGAATGGGCCCTGGACAGGTAGGCCGAGCAAATATGGGCAGCGATCCCCTGGACCCAGGCGCCAAATCGGATCCCGGGAATCTGCCGGTAATGGCCGTCCGCCACTCCTCGCCAGACCGCAATATGGATGTCTTGAAGAGCATCCTCAACGTCACAGCCGTGTCCCGAGCGGGACAATCGCGATCTTACGTATCGCGATACCTCGTGGATGGCTGATGTCATCTGTTCCATCGAGATGGCTGGCGGATGCGCTTGTTGCTCACTTCGACCGTCTACGACACTTGCGACGTCCGCGCTATGGCCTTTGAGAGAACGAGTCGTCATGACAACTCCCGAGCAGAGAATTTCAGTGATGTTGTGAGAGGTCTGGCCTCCACCCTTCGGCAGTGAAGGTCGATCTGCAGAGAGAATACTTTAACTATTCTCAACACTCACTAAAATAGAGTCAAGAGCGCATCGCTGGCGATTCGAGACGCTTAGCGCAAGAATGAAGGCATGCCGAGAATCACGCAGCCCGAAGACGAAGCCTGGTCGCCCGACGTCGAAGCGGCCATCGCTACCTTCGGCAACAGGTCCCGAAATGAGATCCTGCGCTTCTTGGCAGCCAATGGCCCTTCCACTCGGGGGGACATTGTCGACGCAGTCAGCGCTACCGAGCCAAGCGTGGCAAAGCATTTGCTCGCATTAGAAGAAACCGGCGCTATCCGCGCGGATTTGGAGCCTGGACGGCGGCATGGCCGCTCGCCGCGCTACTCGGTAGATGACGCGCGCGTCAAGGCTCTACTGGCGGCCCATCTGGACTATCTACTGAACCGCTAGCAGCGGACGACTCCCCGGACGGATGCCTGGCAATGTCCTGGTTGAGATACTCGGTAATGGCCCGAAGGGTCTCCGGGGAAACGTCGCCCAGAGTCCGCGCGGCGAAGGTCTTCACCCTCGCGGCGCGCAGGGACTTCACGAATTCCAGCTGCGCGTCTATGCGCTCGGGAACTTCCGCCCCGTCGCTGCCCAGGAGATAGCTGGGATCGACTTGGAAGAGTCCGGATAGAGCAGTTAGTAGCTTGGGATCGGAGACCATTCGGCCAGTGCCGTCCTTCATGTAGAACCACCGCGCGCGGGAAAGGTTCACACCCTGCTTGGCCAACGCCTCGCTCACCTCACGGTATGTCAGGGCCACTCCTCGCTCGGCAACAACGGTGTCGAGTAAGAGGTTCAGTTTTCGGGCGAGCTCCGCCTGCGGCGTGCGAACCCCGCCGCCGTTCTTCCGTACACCTTCATTCGCTTCCACTTGTCGCCGTTCTGATAATTCGGTTGCTGTTCCCCAACAGCTATCCATGCGAGACCAGCGCCTTGGGTACAAGTATTGCTTTCGCTACGCGCCCCAACAAGCCTTTCAACCCTGACGGCCGACGCATCTAGTCAACGTATTTACTTAGGCGTACATTATGGTCATTGCAGACGGGTCTACACCTTCCAACGCTCCCAGGTCTCAAACGGAAGTGCCAGCGATGACGAACCTTCTCATGAATAGGACGCGGAGCCGGCTCCTGCACTTCCTCGGCAAGAACGGACCGTCGACCAGCACTCAGATTGCCGCCGGCATTGGACTCAGCCCAAGCGCAGTCCGCAAGCACTTGTCGGTCCTCGTTTCGAGCGGCTGCGTCGAGGTGTCAACGGGTGGTGGGCATGCACGCGGCGCCGCAGCTACGTACTCCGCCAACGCTTGGAGGATCAATGAACTAAGTGAAGCCGCCCATCTTGTTATCGAATGAACGAATGCTTTCCGGACGTTAGTGACGCCAGGTCCAACCGACGGGAAACACGGCAACTGGCCCCAGCATGACGCCAATATGGCCGCGCAGGACAACTCCGATATTCGGCGCCGGGCTTGTCGACGATCTCGAATCCGTGGGGCAACAAATCGTTTGTGCCTTCATCGACGAGGGTACCTTCTGCCCGGGATTCCAGTCCCTCGCTGGTGGACAACTCCACACCCGACGGTCGTATTCCCTTTCAGCGTGCTATCCAGCTACAAGTGCCCCACAACTGCTTCACTTGTCTGGATGGTCGCTCCGTCCAGGGAACCGCCCAGGTCCCGCGCCGTTGACCTCCTACGGCACGGTTCATCTTCGTTGCTTCGCGCCCAAAAACCTTACTCCGCGGCACTCCTGAACTTGATCGAGCAGGTTTCGAGAACAGTCAGGAACCTGCTAATTTCAGTCACTCGACAGAGCATAGTCCAGCAACCCACGCTCGTAGTCAGTGAGCTCCGGAAGGTTGTCGTAGTCCAGGGTTCTAAGTCCCCAGATAAGAGAGTCAAGACTGTCTCGCTTTGGGATATGTCTAAGGAGCTTCCTGGAAACCTGCGAAGGTATTCCAAACTCCTCGGCAGTCAAGAGCAGGGGCTGCTGGAACCCGGCTTCTGTCCTTGCGGCGTACGCCTCGAAACTGCCAGGTTCAATGGAGCGCTTAGGGAGAATCTCCTTGGCTATCGCGTCTAGAGCCCGCAGGCGTGCTGGGAGATTGTGGTCGACCCAGAACCGTAGGAAATTGAAGCTCTCCTCCACCTTTGCGTCGTAGTCATCATCCTCTACGGCTCGTTCAGCGACCTTGGCGATGAAACGCGATACGTCCCCGTTCATGATGGCCAGTTGGTTCACCATGAAGGTCAGTTGCTTCGCGGACTTTGCCAAATGGTTTGTGAGGCCTCGGGGAGGCAGATGGTCCCAAATGAGGTTTATGACCGCCGAAAGTTGCTCGTAGGTCGGAGCTGGGCGGGTCCAGAGCAAGTCCCGGAGCTCCCGTACTTTGACGGTGGACAGGTGCCTTGCGAGTTCTATTTGTGCCTCCGGGTCAACACCTGGATTCTTTCGCATTGTCTCAACGGACAGAATGGACTGCTCCAGAACGTCACGCAGGCGTTCCTGAGTTGCCGGCGTCCGGTCGGTATCGTCCAGGGACAACAGGAGGCTGTCTGATGCGGCTTCACTCTGGCTAAGGCCCGGCATATCGATGCTGGGCAGAATCTCCGGCGGCGGCGGATTGAACATGAATATCCTGCCTATGAAGTGCTTCAACATCCGCCCGCCCCGGCCCTTGATGTTCGCGAAAGTGAAGTAGTTGTAGGCGGAGTTGGCGATACGGTTGTCCAGAATGATGATGTTTTTTGCCCGGGTGTTCACTCCCTCAATTAATGAGTTAGTACAGACTAGAACGCCCACGTTTCCCTCATCAAACGCCTTGATGATGAGCGGGCCGAGCCACCGGGGCAGCCTTCCATGGTGAGATCCGATGCCGAGGCGGAGGGCTTTCGGCAGGCTCCAGCGGGAACTGATATTCGTTTCAAGCCACTTGGCCGTGTGGATCATTCCCGCGCCGTACCCGCCCTCGGGAGCGTCCTCCTGTAGCCAACGTGACACTGTCCTAACTCTGTTTGGGGATTTGCAAAAGACGAGCGTCGGACCATCGACCTCAGAGAGAATGCGTTTGATTTCGCGGCGTTCTTCCTCGTCGGTGTCAGCCCTCACGGCGATGGTGTCGGCAGCGACAGTGGCAAAGTCAGTCACTATAAGGCTGGCTCGAAGCTCGGCGGGCAGCTCCTCCGAGAGTGCCTGAATCATCGGGGCCGCCAAGTAGAACTGGGCTCCTGTCTTTCTTAGGCGGTAGAGGGCGTGGTTGAGCAATTCGCTCCGGTCAGTGGCGTCATCGAGCTTGTAAAACTCATCGATGAAAAAGAAATCCGGCGTGGGCATCTCCTCTATCGCAAGGTACCGCTCCTGCGTAAGTACAAACAGGTTCCTGTCCGTGCGGGCTTGGCCCGGATGACTGATAAGAGTGAAGTCGTTGAACCGCGCCAGTCTCCTTCGCAGCTCGTCAATGAGGGCGATGGTCGGCACGATGATGACGATGTTGTTGTACTTACCGGAAGCGATGAGAGCGTCCAGGATGACGGTCTTGCCGAAACTCGTGGGCGCCGACAGGATGACGTTCTCACCCGCCATCAGCTTGCGGTAAACCTCGGTCTGGACACGATGAAAAACAACGCCCTCAAGATTGTCCGGCCGGTTCATCTCAAGGGCGATGAGGTCAGCTAGAGGCAGCATGCTTGGGGCGATGCTTTCCACATATGGGAACAGCCCGTGATCCCGTGCCAGCGACATAAGGAGAGACAGCTCGGCCTGAAATTCCGTCGCCCGGTCCAAAGCCCGAATGACAAGTTCCTGAACATCGCGATTCGGAGCCTCAGCAGCCTTCAGGGCAGCAATGTCCGCCAGTATGGAGAATCCGCCCTCCAGAGCTGGAGCAGCCAGGGCTTCCCTTACGGCCTCGACGCTAGCAGCCATGCCTTGAGCCTTTCATCAAATGCCTCGAGTAGGTCCTTCTTTGTGGCCATAGGGAGCAGGATGAGGTGAACTTTGATCTCCCGGGGCATTGTCCGCCGTTCAAACCGCCTGCGGAATGACGCCCACTCCCGCTTCATATGGGCTGTGATCTCGTCGACGTATTCCTGCGTGGATTGGCTATGCCGGCCGGTGATATCACTGTCGAACGTGATGAAGACGGGGATGACGACTCGTTGGAACACCTGGTCGAGGGAGATTTCCTGCCGCAGTAACGCTCTCACCTTGTCGGCGTGTGCCCAGTTTGATTCCACTTTGTCTGAGATGGCCGCAAACTCTGACCGCAGGTACTGCGTGTCGAGATGAAGCTCCAACTCATCCAGCACTGCACCGATGGCCCGTGAACTGTCTTTGAAAAACTTGGATTCGCCAAGCCAGAGCTCCAGTTCATCCTCGGCGACGCCTCCGCCGGGGACTGAAACGATGTGGCAGGCGTCAAAACCCTTCACGGTGTCATTAGCGGCATCTTTGAAGTAGATGCGTGAAATGGCTCGCTCACTGTTCAGGAACCGCCGGAGGATTATGTGCAGCAGGAGTTCGCCAATTTCGCCGCGCAATTCAGTATCGGCGGTCTTGTAAATCCTGCTGATTGCTTTGGCCATGAGTCGCCATGCGTTCGCGTATGAGAGTCCAGCCAATTCATTGTGGGGCAGAATCCAGTCCATTGCCCAAGACATTAGGTCCTCGGAAAGGGCCCGGTGTCGCCACATGCTGTCCTCGTGGCCGGCGCAGACGCCGAGCAAGGAGATTGCTTCATCGAATTCCTGAACAACGATGTTCAGAACTGTTGGCGGAAGTTCGTCCCGTGCCTGCACAATCCCCCGTCCGTTCCATTCCAGACTTGGATGCCTTTGAGACCAACTCTAGGAATGTGCTTCTTGCGTCAAAGCTACACGGTGGGATGTCGTTTCCACGAAACTTGCTCATGGAGGCAGGGATGGTCCCATCGCCGGTTTCTTCCTCGCAAAGCAATATCAGGCTGCTGCCCTCTCACAACAGGCTACTTCCTCGATCGGGATACCATACGACTTGTGACCCTATTCCGCGAGCCAGAATAAGTGAATGACCTGAGCGGAACCCAACCATCCACGTGACCAGCAGTCCCTTTGGTCCATACGCACTTGTTCGAAACGCTCTTGACTCGGCAGCGTGCGCCATGTGGCCTCTCGACCCGTGAATTCAAAGCTAAGGATCAAGCGAAGGATCCAAGCCCAGATGGCGGAGATCCACACCCCTCTGCAATTCAGAGAGGAGGCGAATTTACCTTCTCGCGGATGGGCGCAGAACTACCAACGCAGAACGCAGGAAGTCGCAGACGAGTCCGGCATCGGCACCCTCGAGGCTCGGAAGCTTAAGATGCCTACGACGACCAACGTTCTCAGATCTATTGAACGCCACAACGGCGACCCCAACCTTCCTGGCTCGCGGCCTGGCAACTATGCAGTGCATACGCGCACGGAAAGCATGGGCATCCATCATGACCCATGAACTTCAGCAGCTCGCGGGCACAGCAACTGAGATGCGAGCCGAATACAAAGTGACAGTTAGCTACCGATCTCTCGCGCTGGTTTTGCACGCAGCTTGGCAATTGATGCGCGTTGTTTGTCAGAGATACACAACGCTTGCCATACCCTTACAGCGGCTGGGTCCAATCACTTTGGGCTGGGCTCGTAGGAAGTCCCGACAAGGAGATCACCCAGGATAGCGGGGGTCCTGGGAAACGGAATGCGTTGGCAGCCGCTCCTCGGCTTCTGGACGAGGAGGCTCCATCTGCGGTGAATGGTCCCAGCTATGCCGCTTGCGACGGACGAGGTCCGGTGCTTTCGGCGTTACACCGCGGGAACGCGCGAATGTCTAGGACAAATCATGACCTGGCTGACTGAACGCTGCATGAATGTCCAAGCGAACCACGCGACATGGGAGTTCCAATGGACCTTGAGTTTTACGAGCCGGCAGAGGCGGCGGCCCTCATGCGGTGCACGGAGGCCTGGCTCCGGGAGGGCGCGGCCAGCGGCCGATTCCCGCACGTCTGCTGGGGCAAGGGAAAGATCATCTTCACCTCAGAGCACATCGCGGCGATCGCCCGCCTGCGCGAGGTCCCGGTGCACGCCGGGTCAACCCAGCAGGAACGGCTGATCGGCACAAGGGCGCGACGCCGCCTGACGCCGGTCAGCAACCAACAGCCCTGACCGCGACAGGGACAAAAGTCCAGTGTCAGCGCGTGAACCCCGTAATCGACCTCTCGGTGGCGTCAGCGCCGGCCTGCAGCGCCTCCGGCATCAGATGGCCGTAGACCTGCTCCGTAGTCCGGGTTGAGGCATGGCCAAGGCGTCGCGAGATCGTAAACAGAGACACACCGTCCTGGATCAGCCAGGACGCATGCGTGTGCCGGAGGTCATGGATGCGCGGCGACTTCTTCAGTCCATGCGCCTGAGCCGCCTGGACCGCAGGAACCCAGTAGCCGTGCCAATAGAGCTTGTGGACAATCCGCTCTCCCTTGGGCGTCGTAAACAACAGCTCATCACCGGGGCGGCTTGCCACGAGCGGTACCAGAAGTTCGACCAGTGCCGGGTTGAGACCGATGGTCCGCTTACCCGCGCCGGTCTTGGTGGCGCCGATGTAGTACTGCGACTGGCCGTCGCGTTTCCAGGCCTTGTTGATCCGCACCGCGGGCGGCTTGGAGAGCAAATCGACGTCGGCCACTTTGAGTGCCGTCGCTTCCCCGAATCTGGTTCCTGTCATGACCAGGAAGTTCGTGAAGGTCTTGTACCGCTCCCCCATGACTTCAAGAATCATGTTGTACTCGGCGTGAGTGAGGAACATGGCTTCGTCCTCAGCCTTGTCGATACTCGGCAGCTGAACACCACGGCACGGATTCCGAGGGATATAGCGCAGCATTTCTGCAGTGTTCATCGCTGCGGATATGAGGCCATGAACGTTGTGGATCGTCTTCGGGGACTTGCCCTTCGCCATCATCGACTTAGCCCAATGGTGGAGGTGCCGATAGTCGAGTTTGTCCACGGGAATGTGGCCAATGACGTTCCTGATGTGAAGGTCCAGCATCACCTGGTACGTCCTGACGGTTCCGCTAGACGGCCGGATCAGCAGGTCGATGTGTTCCTGGACAACCTCGGCGACCGTGGGAACCCTGGCCTGGTTGGAAAGTATGGCCTGCTGGGCAATCACGAAGGACTGCTCGTTCGCATCCAGCAAGCGCTTGAGGGTTTCGGCCTCCGCCTGCGTTGCGACAGTCAGGCCCTGATTCTTACGAGTTCCGGGATCACGCCAGCGCACCATGAACGACTTGGTGCCGTCTTTTTTCACGCGCGTGCTGATGCTGGCCACAGCAAAATGCTACGCCGCTGTACACACTTTTTGTAGTTTTGTACACATTCAGCGGCCCAAAGGCCGCTGAACAGGGAAAACACTGTGCCCGAGGTGGGACTCGAACCCACACACCTTTCGATACCGCATTTTGAGTGCGGCGCGTCTGCCAATTCCGCCACTCGGGCGCGGAGTACACCGGTGTAACAATCAGCCTGCCACAGTGCTGTGAGCAACGCGATCGCTTCCAGTGCGCGAAATTACTCTACATGCAGATAGGCTGAATTCCAGAATCGCGCCAGTGACGCCGCATCGAACCAAACCGGTCCAAGTACATTGGCGGACAAAACCTATGATGGTTGAGTTCCCGCCGTACCTTTCCAAGGAGTTCCCGTGTCAGAACAGACGGAGTCAACCCCCACTTCCCAGCCGGCGCGCCGCGTTGTCGTCGCCGAGGATGAGACCCTCATCCGCCTGGACATCATCGAGATCCTGCGGGGCGAAGGCTACGACGTCGTCGGCGAGGCGGACAACGGCGAAAAGGCCGTCCAGCTTGCCGAGGAGCTCAAGCCCGACCTGGTCCTGATGGACGTCAAGATGCCGGTCATGGACGGCATCTCGGCCGCCGAGAAGATCGTCAAGGCCCGGATCGCCCCCGTGGTCCTGCTCACCGCGTTCAGCCAGAAAGAACTCGTGGAGCGCGCCCGCGACGCCGGCGCCATGGCGTACGTGGTCAAGCCGTTCACCCCGGCGGACCTCATCCCGGCTTTGGAGATCGCGCTGTCCCGCCACGAGGAAATCAAGGCCCTCGAGAGCGAGGTCACCGATCTGCAGGAGCAGTTCGCCACCCGCAAGCTCGTGGAGCGCGCCAAGAGCCTCCTGACCACCAAGATGGGCCTGACGGAACCGGAAGCCTTCCGCTGGATCCAGAAGACCTCGATGGACCGCCGCCTCAGCATGCGCGAGGTGGCCGAAACCATCATCAACCAGGTCAACTAGCGGCCGGCGGTTCCGGCCGCGCTCCGCGGCCGCCAGCCGCGCACTCGAAGCACCAAGCACCAAGCACCAAAAAGGGAGGATCCCCGCCAACCGGCGGGGATCCTCCCTTTTTGCATTCAAGCTTTCAGAACTAGGCCTGGACCCGGTTCTTCTTCTTCTTTTCCGGCCACGGGCCGAGCTTGTCCTTGGCCACGGCCGCTTCGCCCTGGCCGCCGATGTCAGCGAGGTCGCCCACCTTGTGGACCTTCAGCAGGTTCGTCGAACCGGCCTTTCCGGGAGGCGAACCGGCGGCGATGACCACCAGGTCGCCGTCCTCGACGACGTCGAGTTCCAGCAGGCTGCGGTCAACCTGGGCCGTCATCTCGTCGGTGTGGCCCACCATCGGGACCAGGACCGGCTGGATCCCCCAGGTCAAGGCGAGCTGGTTCCAGACGTGCTCCACCGGGGTGAAGGCGAAGACCGGCTTGATGGGGCGCAGCCGGGAGAGGCGGCGTGCAGAGTCACCGGACTGGGTGAAGGTACAGATGTACTTCGCATCCAGCTGGTCGGCGATCTCGACGGCGGCCCGGGTGATGGCGCCGCCGCGGGTCTTGGGCTTGGTGCCGAGCGGGGGGACGCGCTCCAGGCCGTGCTCCTCGGTGGACTCGATGATCCGGGCCATGACCTTGACGGTCTCGATCGGGTACTTGCCCACGCTGGTCTCGCCGGAGAGCATGACCGCGTCGGCGCCGTCGAGCACCGCGTTGGCGCAGTCGGAGGCCTCGGCGCGGGTCGGGCGCGGGTTGTCGATCATGGACTCGAGGACCTGCGTGGCCACGATGACCGGTTTGGCCCAGCGGCGTGCCAGTTCGATGGCGCGCTTCTGCACGATCGGCACTTCCTCGAGGGGAAGTTCCACGCCCAGGTCGCCACGGGCCACCATGATGGCGTCGAAGGCGTCGATGATCTCGGGGAGCTGCTCCACGGCCTGCGGCTTCTCGATCTTGGCGATCACCGGCACGCGGCGGCCTTCTTCGTCCATGATCTCGTGCACGCGGACGATGTCCGAGGCATCCCGGACGAAGGACAGGGCAACCATGTCCACGCCGCGGCGCATGGCCCAGCGCAGATCGTCCTCGTCCTTTTCGCTCAGCGCCGGAACGTTGACAGCAACGCCGGGCAGGTTGATGCCCTTGTTGTTCGATACCCAGCCGCCAACGATCACCTGGGCGACCACCTTGACGGCGTCGACGTCGATCGCGCGGAGGGCGACCTTGCCGTCGTCGATCAGCAGGGCATCACCGGGGTTGACGTCCTCTGTCAGGCTCTTGAGGGTCGTGGAGCAGATGTCCTTGGTGCCGGGAACGTCCTCGGTGGTGATCGTGAACGTGTCACCGACTTCCAGGAGGTGGGGACCGTCGACGAAACGTCCGAGGCGGATCTTCGGGCCCTGCAGGTCGGCCATGATGGCCACGGCCTTGCCGAGCTGTCCCGCAGCCTTGCGGACGTTCTCGTAGGTGTTGTCGTGCACGGAGTAATCGCCGTGGCTCATGTTCATGCGTGCCACGTCAACGCCGGCTTCCAGCACGGCCAGCGTGTTGTCAAAGCTTGCGATTGCCGGTCCGAAAGTGGCCACGATTTTAGCGCGTCTCATATACCTACCCTACTGGTGTGTTGCATGGATTAAGTTGAAGTGCGGATGAATCCCGGAGGTCCTGTGGGACTACAGAACAGCCATCGCACGGTCGGTCGGCGCCACGGGTGCCGGCAGAATGGTGCTGCCCATCAGGAACTTGTCCACCGCGGCCGCGCAGGCGCGCCCTTCGGCGATGGCCCAAACGATGAGCGACTGGCCGCGGCCGGCGTCGCCCGCGACGAAGATGCCTTCAGTGTTGGTCATGTAGTAACCGTCGCGTGCCACGTTGCCGCGCCCGTCGAAGTCGGCCTGGACCTGGTCGGTGATCCCGGCCGGCTCGGCGCCGGTGAAGCCCAGGGACAGGAAGACGAGGTCCGCCGGAATGATCCGCTCGGTGCCGGCCTTCGGCAGGCGCTTGCCGTCGACGAATTCCGTCTCCGCAACCTTGACGCCCGTGAGTTTGCCGTTTTCCCCGACGAACTCCACGGTGGAGGCGAGGTAGGTGCGTTCGCCGCCTTCCTCGTGCGCGCTGGCGACCTCGAACAAGGTGGGGAATGTCGGCCAGGGCTGGTGGCCGGCCCGCTCGACGGGCGGCTGCTTGCCGATCGCCAGTGTGGTCACGGACGCGGCCTGGTGACGGTGCGCGGTGCCGAGGCAGTCGGCGCCGGTGTCGCCGCCGCCGAGGATGACCACGTGCTTGCCCGCGGCATTGATCTGGTTCTCCACGGTCTCCCCCGCCACCACCCGGTTGGCCGGCACGAGGTAGTCCATGGCGTAGTGGACGCCGTCGAGGTCGCGGCCCGGGATCGGCAGGTCACGCGGGACGGTGGCCCCGGTGGCGATGACGACGGCGTCGTACCGGCGGCGCAGCTGCTCCCACGTCACGTCGGTGCCGACGGCCACCCCGGTGCGGAACCGGGTGCCTTCGGCCTTCATCTGCTCCAGCCGGCGGTCCACCTGCTCTTTTTCCATCTTGAAGTCGGGGATCCCGTAGCGCAGGAGGCCGCCGATCTTGTCGTCGCGCTCGTACACGGCCACAGTGTGGCCCACCCGGGTCAGCTGCTGGGCGACGGCGAGCCCGGCGGGGCCGGATCCGACGACGGCGACCGTCTTGCCGGTCAGGCGCGCCGGCGGCAGCGGGTTGACCCAGCCGTTCTCGAAGGCCTGGTCCACGATGGACACCTCGACCTGCTTGATGGTCACGGCGGGCTGGTTGATGCCGAGTACGCAGGACGCCTCGCAGGGGGCGGGGCACAGCCGTCCGGTGAACTCGGGGAAGTTGTTGGTGGCGTGCAGCCGCTCCATCGCTTCCTCGCCCTTGTCCCGCCAGACGAGGTCGTTCCATTCCGGGATGAGGTTGCCCAGCGGGCAGCCCTGGTGGCAGAACGGGACGCCGCAGTCCATGCAGCGGCCGGCCTGGCTCTTCAGGACACCCTTTTCCTGGGCCTCGTAGACCTCTTTCCAGTCCATGATGCGGACCGGGACGGGACGGCGCGGCTGGGTTTCACGCTGACGTACTTTCAGAAATCCGCGTGGATCAGCCACCGGTCACCTCCAGGATTCGAGACCAAACTTCTTCGCCGTCGGGGTCCAGGCCCTCTTCGATGGCGTCAAGACGGGTTTGCAGGACGGCCGCGTAGTCGCGCGGCAGCACCTTGGTTATGCGGGCTGCGGTGTCATCGAAGTTCTCGAGGAGCCGTGCCGCGAGCAGCGACTCGGTTTCCTCGAGGTGCTTGACGAGCAGCCCGTGGACGATGTCGCGGTCCTCGGCGTCGAGCTCGCGCAGCTGCAGCTCGCCTGACTCGAGGGCCTGCTTGTTGACGCGCTCGGTCTGCAGGTCCAGCACGTAGGCCGTGCCCCCGGACATGCCGGCGCCGAAGTTGCGGCCGGTGCGGCCGATGATGAGCGTCTGGCCGCCGGTCATGTACTCGCAGCCGTGGTCCCCGATGCCTTCGACCACCGCGGTGGCGCCGGAGTTGCGGACCAGGAAGCGTTCGCCGACCTGGCCGCGGAGGAACATTTCACCGCTTGTGGCGCCGTAGCCGATCACGTTGCCGGCGATCACGTTGCGCTCGGCCGGGAACACGTTGGTGCGGTCCGGCCGGACGATGATGCGGCCGCCGGAGAGTCCCTTGCCGACGTAGTCGTTGGAGTCGCCGAACATGCGCAGCGTGATGCCGGCCGGCAGGAACGCCCCGAGCGACTGGCCCGCGGTGCCATTGAGCGTGATGTCAATGGTGTCCGTGGCCAGGACGTCGGTGCTGAAGGTCTTCGTCACGACGTGGCCGAGCATGGTGCCGACGGAGCGGTCCGTGTTGATGACGTTCACGGAGATCTTCACCGGTGTGCGGTCGCTCAGCGCTTCGGCCGCCATGGCGATCAGGCGCTGGTCGAAGTGCTTGTCGAGTTCGTGGTTCTGGCCGGTGAGGTTGCGCAGCGGCGCGTCGTTGTCGAACTCGAGCCCGTGCAGGATCGGATCCAGGTCCAGCCCTTCGGCCTTCCAGTGGTTGATCGCGTCGCGGGAGTCGAGCATCTCGGCGTGGCCGATCGCCTCCTCGATGCTGCGGAAACCCAGCTCGGCGAGGATTTCGCGGACTTCCTCGGCAAGGAATTCGAAGAAGTTCACCACGAATTCGGGCTTGCCGTTGAACCGGGAGCGCAGCTCGGGGTTCTGGGTCGCGACGCCCACCGGGCAGGTGTCCAGGTGGCAGACGCGCATCATGATGCAGCCGGAGACCACCAGCGGGGCGGTGGCGAAACCAAACTCCTCGCCGCCGAGCAACGCGGCGATCACGACGTCGCGGCCGGTCTTGAGCTGGCCGTCGACCTGCACCACCACACGGTCGCGGAGGCCGTTGAGCATAAGCGTCTGCTGCGTCTCGGCGAGGCCGAGTTCCCACGGGACACCGGCGTGCTTGAGCGAGTTCAGCGGCGAGGCGCCGGTACCGCCGTCGTGCCCGGAGACCAGCACGACGTCGGCCTTCGCCTTGGTGACGCCGGCCGCCACGGTGCCGATCCCGACCTCGGAGACGAGTTTGACGTGCACCCGGGCCGAGGGGTTGGCGCGCTTGGCGTCATAGATCAGCTGCGCGAGGTCCTCGATCGAGTAGATGTCGTGGTGCGGGGGCGGCGAAATGAGGCCGACGCCGGGCGTCGAGTGCCGCGTGCGGGCCACCCAGGGGTAGACCTTCTGCGCCATCAGCTGGCCGCCTTCGCCGGGCTTGGCACCCTGGGCCATCTTGATCTGGATGTCGTCCGCGTTGGACAGGTACAGGCTGGTGACGCCGAAGCGGCCGGAGGCGATCTGCTTGACCGCGGAACGGCGGGTGGGATCGAGCAGCCGGTCCACGTCCTCGCCGCCTTCACCGGTGTTGGACTTGCCGCCCAGCCGGTTCATGGCGATCGCGAGGGTCTCGTGGGCTTCCTTGGAGATGGAGCCGTAGCTCATGGCGCCGGTGGAGAACCGCTTGACGATGCTGGAAACCGGTTCGACTTCCTCGAGCGGCACGGCGGGACGCGAACCGGCCTTGAACTTCAGCAGACCGCGCAGGGTCATGAGGTTCTCGGACTGGTCGTCAACGCCGCGGGTGTAGGCCTTGAAGATGTCGTAGCGGCGTTCACGCGTGGCGTGCTGGAGCCGGAAGACGGTCTCGGGGTTGAACAGGTGGGGTTCGCCGTCGCGGCGCCACTGGTATTCGCCGCCGCCGAGCAGGGGCTGGTGCGGCAGTTCGATGCCGTTCTCGGGGTAGGCCATGCGGTGCCGGGCCAGGACTTCGGCGGCAATGACGTCGAGGCCGACGCCGCCAAGCTGGGAGTGCGTGCCGGAGAAGTACTCGTCCACGAGGTCCTGGCCGAGGCCGAGGGCTTCGAAGGTCTGGGCACCGGTGTAGGAGGCCACGGTGGAGATGCCCATCTTGGACATGATCTTCAGGACGCCCTTGCCCAGGCCCTTGATCAGGTTGTAGACGCCGTCCTGCGGGGTGACCCCCACGACGTCGCCGGAGGCGATGAGCTGTTCCACGGATTCCATGGCCAGGTACGGGTTCACGGCGGAGGCGCCGTAGCCGATGAGCACCGCGACGTGGTGGGTCTCGCGGACGTCGCCGGCCTCCACCACGAGCGCGGTTTTGGTGCGGTTGGCGCTGCGCAGCAGGTGGTGGTGCACGGCGCTGACCAGCAGCAGGGACGGGATCGGGGCCCACTGGGCGTTCGAGTCGCGGTCCGAGAGCACCACGTACTGCACGCCGCGGTTGATGGCGCCGGAGACCTGTTCGCAGATTTCGGTGAGCCGGGCCCGGAGGGAGTTCTCGCCGCCTTCGGGGCGGTAGAGTCCGCGGACCTTCATGGCGACCTTGCCGCCGTCGGCGCTCTCGATGTTCGCGATCTTGGCGAGCTGGTCGTTGTTGATCACGGGGAACGGCAGCGAGACCTGCGGCTGCCGGACCTGCTTGGTGTCCAGCAGATTGCCGTTCGGGCCGATTGCGCACGTCAGGGACGTGACGAGCTCTTCACGGATGGCGTCCAGCGGCGGGTTGGTGACCTGCGCGAAGGACTGCACAAAGTAGTCGAAGAGCAGCCGCGGGCGCTTGGACAGCACGGCCACCGGGGTGTCCGAGCCCATGGCACCGAGCGGTTCGGCGCCAGTGCGGGCCATCGGGCCCAGCAGGATTTTCAGTTCCTCGGTGGTGTAGCCGAAGGTGCGCTGGCGGATGTTGACCGAGGCGGCGGTGTGCACGACGTGCTCGCGTTCGGGCAGGTTCTTGAGGTCGATCAGGTTGTCCTTGACCCATTCGGCCCAGGGGTTCGCCGCGGCAACCTCGGCCTTGACCTCGGCGTCGTCGATGATCCGGCCGGCCCCGGTGTCCACCAGGAACATCTTGCCCGGCGAGACGCGGCCCTTCTTGACCACCTTGGAGGGTTCGACGTCGATCACGCCGACTTCGGAGGCGAAGACGATCAGGCCGTCCTCGGTGATCCAGTACCGGCCCGGGCGCAGGCCGTTGCGGTCCAGCGTGGCGCCGACCAGGTTGCCGTCCGTGAAGGAGACGGCCGCCGGGCCATCCCACGGCTCCATGAGCATCGAGTGGTATTCGTAGAAGGCGCGGCGGGCCGGATCCATGGTGGCGTGGTTTTCCCACGCCTCCGGGATCATCATCATGATCGAGTGCGTGATGGGCCGGCCGGAGAGCCAGAGCAGTTCGGCGACCTCGTCGAAGGAGGCCGAGTCCGAGGCGCCCGGGGTGCAGATCGGGAACAGCTCTTCGGGTGAGTCCCCCAGCAGCGGGCTGGCGAGCTGGGACTGCCGGGCCCGCATCCAGTTGCGGTTGCCCTTGACGGTGTTGATCTCGCCGTTGTGCGCGATGGTGCGGAACGGCTGGGCCAGCGGCCAGGACGGGAACGTGTTGGTGGAGAAGCGCGAGTGGACGATCGCGAGCTTGGTCTTGAAGCGCTTGTCCGACAGGTCCGGGTAGAACGGCTCGAGCTGCGCGGTGGTGAGCATGCCCTTGTAGACGATGGTCCGGGAGGAGAGCGACGGGAAGTACACGCCAAACTTGTTCTGGGCGCGCTTGCGGATCCGCCAGGCGCGGGAATCGAGCTCGTTGCGCTCGAGGGTTTCCCCGGTGCTGGAGGCGAAGAACGGCTGGGAGAAGTACGGCATGCAGGCCCGGGCCATGGCCCCGACCAGGTCGGCCACGATCGGGACTTCACGCCAGCCCAGGACGGTCAGGCCCTCGTCCGCGGCGAGGCCTTCGATGCCGGCGCGGGCGGCGTCGGATTCGCGCTGCTCGGCGGGCAGGAACGCGGTTCCCACGATGTACTGGCCGGGGGCCGGAAGTTCGAAGTCCGTGACTGCGCGGAAGAATTCGTCCGGCACCTGCATCAGGAGGCCGGCGCCGTCGCCGGTACCTTCATCGGCGCCCACGGCACCGCGGTGCTCGAGGTTGCGCAGGGCGGTCAGGGCGGCGTCGACGATGTCGTAGCCAGGCTCACCGCGGAGCGTGGCGATGATGGCCAGGCCGCAGGCGTCCTTCTCGTTTTCCGGGTTGTAGAGTCCGGCAGCGGCCGGAATCGCCGCGAAGCGGCTGAAGGGTGACGCGGCAGCCGAGGGCTGGCCCGGATCGGACCAGCTGGGGCTGTGAAGAGTTTGGGTCATTGGAGACGTCCTTCCTCCTGATCGTGCGTATGGGAGGGACAACATTGGCCCCACTCGGCACGCCGGTGTGTGACGGGCGCAACAGAGTGTTTTTCTAACTGGAATTGTAGGCCAGCCCGGCCTCCTGTACTAACAGTTACGCAGGTGCTGGCCCGGGCTTGCATGGACAGCTTCGATCTGCTGTCCACGGCAAGCCCTCTTGCCACGACGCTGTGGAGTCGGGTCCGGTGAGCGGTGGCTCCGGTCAACCCGAAGTGCCGGCGCTGAGCTACTTGGTGCCCTCAGCCTCCGGCGCGGTTCCAGTTCCCTGGCGGCCGGAAACTCCGGCTGCCGGAGCTCCATTGGCGGGCGCGGTGCCGCCCGTGGAGTCCCTGCCCGCATCCTCGGATGCGCGAACTGGTCCGCTTTGGTTATTCCGGAGATTAGCACGGGATTCACTATCTGAGACAGCGGCGTCCGAATGGCGGATGGTTGCCGCGTCTGCGGGGACGGTGGCGCGGTCAGCGTGGGCCGCACTGTCGGCGTCGGTGGTGCGGTCAGCGCTGGTGGCCTCGGTCGCGTCGGCGACCGGCTTTGACTCTGCCGACTTTGCCTCCGCCGACTTTTCCTCAGCCGGCGTAGTCTCCACCGGCTGGGTCCCTGCCGGCGTAGTCTCCACGGGCGCGCGGCCGGGGAGGAACGGGGTGTCCGGCTCGGAGCGCTTGCGCAGGCCGAGGAGGATGAAGGCGAGCAGGGCTCCGGCGAAGACGATGATGCTGGTCCAGACATTGAGCCTGGTGGTGAGCCCGAAGAGGGTGATCTGTTCGGCGTCGTCGATCCGCATGGCCTCGATCCAGACGCGGCCCAGTGTGTAGTACATGGCGTAGACGCAGAAGAGACGGCCGCGGCGGAAGCTGAATTTGCGGTCGAGTGCCAGCAGGATCAGCACGCCGGCCAGATTCCACAGCGACTCGTAGAGGAACGTCGGGTGGAAGAGCGTGTCCGTCGGCATGCCGGCGGGGAAGTTCGGGTTGTTGGGATCGATCTGCAGCCCCCACGGAAGCGTGGTGGGGCCGCCGAAGAGTTCCTGGTTGAAGTAGTTGCCCCACCGGCCAATGGCCTGGGCCAGCAGCAGCCCGGGGGCCGCGGCGTCCATGAAGGCGCTCAGCTTCACCCCGGCACGCCGGCACCCGATCCAGGCGCCCACGGCGCCGAGCACGACGGCGCCCCAGATGCCCAGGCCGCCGCGCTGGATCTGCGGAATCAGGGACAGGTCCCCTGTGCCGTCGAATCCCGGGCCGAAGTAGGCGTCCGGAGAGGAGAACACGTGGTACAGCCGCCCGCCGATAATGCCGAACGGGATGGCCCAGATGGCGATGTCCCAGACGCTGCCCTCGGGGGCGCCGCGGCGTGCCCAGCGGACCGAGGTCAGCCACAGGCCGGCAATAATGCCGGCGAGGATGCACAGGGCGTAGGCGTGGATGCGCAGGGACCCCCACGGCAGCGGGATGTCGAATCCGGACCAGGTGGGGCTCGGAATGCTCGCGGGAATCATCGCCGCCGCGTGGAGGACTGACTGCATTGCTTAGGCTTCTTCCTTGGTAAGGCCGGTGCTGAGGTCTTTCGTCAAGGAGGCTACCGCATCCACGCCGCCGTCCCGGATTGCCGCGACGAGGGCGGTGCCGACAATCACGCCGTCGGCGTACTCGGCGATCTCGCGGACATGGCTGGCGGTGGAGACGCCGAGGCCCACGCAGACGCGCTCGGCGCCCGCGGCGTGCGCTGCGGCGACGACGTCCCTGGCCGCGGAGCTGACCGAGGTCCGGGCGCCGGTGACGCCCATGATGGAGACGGCGTAGACGAAGCCGCGGCTCGCGTCGACCGTGCGTTTCATGCGTTCGGGCGAGGACGAGGGAGCCACGAGGAACACCCGGTCCAGGCCGTACTTGTCCGAGGCCGCCATCCATTCGGCGGCCTCGTCCGGAATGAGGTCGGGCGTGATGAGCCCGGCTCCCCCGGCCTCGGCCAGGCGGCGGGAGAACTCGTCCACGCCCATCCGGACCACGGGGTTCCAGTACGTCATGACCAGCACGGCGGCGTCGGTCTTGCTCGTAATGCCGCGGACGACGTCGAAGACCTCCCGGACGTGGAAGCCCTTCGCGAGGGCCTCCGTCGTGGCGGCCTGGATGACCTGGCCGTCCATGACCGGGTCCGAGTACGGGATGCCGATCTCGATGAGGTCGGCGCCGTTCTCGGCCAGGGCGATGCCGGCGGCAATGGTGTCTTTAACGCTCGGGTAGCCGGCGGGCAGGTAGCCGATCAGGGCCGCCCGGCCCTGGGCGCGGGCGCGGTCAATGGCCGCGGCCGACTTACTGGCGTGCTGGGTGCCGTCCTGGCTGGTGCTCACAGCTGTTCCCCCTCTTTGGCGATTTCGGCTTCAGGTGAATCCTTGTCCAGCAGGTCGAACCATTCCGCGGCCGTGGCCACGTCCTTGTCGCCGCGGCCGGAGAGGTTCACGATCACGATTTTCTCTGAGGCGTCTGTTGCCTTGCCTGCGGCCGCGTCAGCGGCGAGCCGCTGGCCCACCTTGATGGCGCCGGCGAGGGCGTGGGCGGACTCGATGGCGGGGATGATGCCCTCGGTGCGGCACAGGAGGCGGAAGGCCTCCATGGCCTCGCTGTCCGTGATGGGCTCGTAGCTGACCCGGCCAATGTCGGCCAGGTAGGAGTGCTCGGGGCCGACTCCGGGGTAGTCCAGGCCCGCGGAGATCGAGTGCGACTCGATGGTCTGGCCGTCGTCGTCCTGCATGAGGTAGGAGCGGGCGCCGTGCAGCACGCCGGGCTTGCCGAGGGTGATGGTGGCTGCGTGGCGTCCGGTTTCGACGCCCTCGCCGCCGGCCTCGAACCCGTAGATCTTGACCGAAGGGTCATCGAGGAAGCCGTGGAAAATGCCGATCGCGTTGGAGCCGCCGCCGATGCAGGCACAGACGGCATCCGGCAGCCGGCCCGTCTGGTCCAGGATCTGGGCGCGGGCTTCCTCGCCGATGACCTCGTGGAAGTAGCGGACCATCGCCGGGAACGGGTGTGCTCCGGCGGCGGTGCCCAGCAGGTAGTGCGTATTGCCCACGTTGGCCACCCAGTCGCGCAGGGCCTCGTTGATGGCGTCCTTGAGAGTCTGGGATCCGTTGGTGACCGGGATGACCGTGGCCCCAAGGAGCTCCATGCGGGCCACGTTGAGGGATTGCCTGCGGCAGTCCTCGGCGCCCATGTAGACCACGCATTCCAGGCCCAGCAGGGCTGCGGCCGTGGCGCTGGCGACGCCGTGCTGGCCGGCGCCGGTTTCGGCGATGACGCGGGTTTTGCCCATCCGCTTGGCGAGCAGCGCCTGGCCCAGGACGTTGTTGATCTTGTGCGAGCCGGTGTGGTTGAGGTCTTCGCGCTTGAGGAAGATCCGCACCCCGCCGGCGTGCTCGGCGAAGCGCTTGGCCTCGGTCAGCAGCGACGGCCGGCCTGAGTAGTTCTTGTTCAGTTCGGCGATCTGGGCTGTGAACTCCGGATCGGCCTTGGCCTTCTCGAAGGTGTCCTCGAGCTCGTCCAGGGCCGCGATGAGCGACTCTGGCATCCACCGGCCGCCGTAGTTCCCGAAGTAGGGCCCCGGGGCGTGGCGCAGGGACGGTTCGCCCTGCGCGGGATGCTCCGCGGGGCGGCCGCCCTGCAGGAACGCGTCCACGGCACTTTCGTCAGAGCCGGCTGCTGGTGCATCGACCATCAGTCTCACCATCCTGTTCCACTGCTAGCTTTGGGGATCTGCTGATGAGATCCGCTCATTGGTCCGGGAAAAATTGCGGGCCCGGCACCGCTCACGGTCCGGACGGAGGCGCCAGGACCGGCCGGCCTCAGGCGCGCGCGGCGATTGCCGTCGCGCCGGCAGCCATGAATTCGGCGATCCGCTCCCGGGGCGTCGCGTCACTGACCAGCGCCTCGCCGACCAGGACCGCGTTGGCTCCGCGGGCCGCGTAGTGCTTGACGTCCTCGACGTCGCGCACACCGGACTCGGCGACCACGAGCGCACCGGCGGGAATGCCGCCGGTCAGCGCCGCGAAGACGGAACGGTCGACGTCGAGCGTCTTGAGGTTGCGTACGTTGACGCCGATGATCCGGGCCTCCGCGGCGACTGCGCGCTCGATTTCCTCCGCCGTATGGGTCTCGACCAGCACGTTCATGCCGAGCTCGCGGCTGAGGGCCGTGAACTCACGCAGCTGGGCGTCCGAGAGCGAGGCCACGATCAGCAGGATCAGGTCGGCACCGTGCGCCCGGGCCTCCCAGATCTGGTACTCGTCAACCATGAAGTCCTTGCGCAGCAGCGGAATATCCACGGCTGCCCGGACGGCGTCGAGATCGGCCAGGGAGCCGCCGAAGCGGCGCTCCTCGGTCAGGACGCTGATCACGGCGGCCCCGCCGTCGGCGTACTGCGCGGCGAGGGACGCGGGATCGGCGATGTCCGCGAGCTGGCCCTTGGACGGGCTGCGGCGCTTGACCTCGGCAATCACCTTGAGCTGGTCCCGGCTGCTTGAGGTCCCGCCGAGGGCGGCCCAGGCGTCACGGGCGGGCGCCGCCGCGGCGGCACGCTCTTTCAGCTCCGCGAGCGTAACCAGACGCTGGCGCGCCTGCATATCCTCCCTGACACCGGCATTGATGTCGTCGAGAACGCTCACGCTCAGTGGCCGGAGTTCTTCAGCTTGCTGCCGCCGACGCCGTAGCCGGCCTTGCGCATGGCCCAGCCGGCGAGCAGGCCGACCACCATGACCGCCGCACCTGCAACGAAGATCGGGGTGTTGGCGATGACGAAGGCGATGGACGCAATGAGGGCGCCGATCAGCATCACGATCACGCAGGTCCACGCGGCCGGGCTGTTGCCGTGACCCTGGGGTTCGCTGTGGTCGACGTCGTCGTAGACGCCCTTCGGCGCAGCGGACGTGGATGCGGAAACAGTGGCTTTGCTCATTGAAATCTCCTCAGGATGAATACTGCTTACATTCTGCCATTTTTTGCTGTGTTATTTGGCCGCGTTGCCGGGCCGCCTTACTGGTCGCGTTGCCGGTCGTGCCCGCGGCATCGGCTCAGGTGGGGTCGTCACCGCGGGACAACCGGTCCCAGCTGTCAATCTCGTCCGCGGGGGCGGCCGGCGCATGACCGCCGGCTGCAGTTCCGCCGGCGGCGGGCCCGGCGGCGGCCGCGTCATATTTGGTGCGGGTCTTCCAGTAGCGGCCGGCCGGCACGATCGCGAGGGCGCTGAGTCCCAGCAGGGCTCCGGCGACGACGGCGAGGACGGGGAACACTGTTACGTCCACCTGTACGCTGCTGCCGCTGATTCCGGTGGCGGCCGCGATCGATCCCTGCGCCGCGGCCAGCGGGTCCGCCAGCACGACGGCTGCCGCGGCGACGATGCCCGCGGACGCGAGGAGGATGATCGCCGTGATCACCCAGCGGGCCACGCGGCCGGCGATGGAGGCCGCGAGGCCGCCGGCGAGGGCCACAAGCGCCAGGGCTGTCACGGTGGTGGCAGCCTTGCTGCCCTGGACCTGCAGGCCGTCCTGGCTGGCCACGGCCGCGCCGAGCTGCGTGGGATCGAGGTGCACGGTGAGCCAGGTCTGGGTGGTAGTCCCGAACACGGCAAGGGCCAGGGCAGCGATCACCAGGACCAGGGTGGACTTGCGGGCCCAGCGCGGGACGGCGGCCCCCCCGGCGCTCTTCACAGTGCTCTTCCCAGTGGTTTTCACAGTGCCCTTCACGGTGTTCTTGGCGGTGGCTTCCGGCTCCCCCATCAGGACTCGGCTCCTGTGTCGGGCGCTGCGTCAGTGACTGCGTCAACGGTGATGTTGTGCAGCGACCTGGCGGTGTGCACGGCGCGCAGCGGGGCGGCGGCCTTGTTCACGGTTTCCTGGGCCTCGGTCGGGTTCACCGAATCTGCGACGATCCCGCCGCCGGCCTGGACGTACGCGCGTCCTTCCCGGAGCAGGGCCGACCGGATGGCGATCGCCATGTCCATGTCCCCGGCGAAGTCCAGGTACCCCACCACGCCGCCATAGATGCCGCGTCGGTGCGGTTCAAGTTCGTCCAGCAGGCGCAGGGCCCGCGGCTTCGGGGCGCCGGAGAGGGTGCCGGCCGGGAACGTGGCCTTGAGCACGTCGTAGGCCTTGGCTGCCGGGGCGAGCTCTCCGACCACGGTGGAGACCAGGTGCATGATGTGGCTGAAGCGCTCCACTTCCATGAATTGCGTGACGTCGACGGATCCTGCCACGCAGACCTTCGAGAGGTCGTTGCGGGACAGGTCGACCAGCATCAGGTGCTCGGCGCGTTCTTTCTCGTCCGCCAGCAGTTCCTCGGCCAGGGCCTTGTCCGCCTCGACCGTCTTGCCGCGCGGGCGTGAGCCGGCGATGGGGTGGGTGATGACTTCGTCCCCGGTCACGGTGACGAGGGCCTCCGGCGAGGAGCCGACGATCGTGTATTCGCGGCCGGCGGCGTCCTCGAAGCTGAAGAGGTACATGTAGGGGCTGGGGTTGGTGTTCCGCAGGACCCGGTAGACGTCGAGGGGGTCGGCGCCGCACTCCATTTCGAAGCGGCGGGAGATCACCACCTGGAAGACCTCACCGTCCACGATCGCCTCCTTGCCGCGGTCCAGGGCGGCCAGGTACTCGGTTTCGTCCCAGCGCTCCTGCACACTGGACGCGAAATCCAGGGCGGCCGTCTCCAGCACGGAGACCGGCTGCTCCACGGGGCGGCTGATCTTTTCGAGCAGGGCTTTGACGCGGGCGACGGCGTCATGCCAGGCGTCGTCGACCCGTTCGGTGCTGTTGTCGAAGTTGATGGCGTTGGCGATCAGCAGGACGGTGCCGTCCATGTTGTCGTGGACCGCCATGTCGGTGACCAGGTTGAGGGCCATTTCCGGCAGTTGGAGGTCGTCCTCCGGCGGGCTGGTCAGTTTCTCCCAGTGCCGGACGGTTTCCCAGCCCAGGAACCCGACCAGGCCCGAGGTGAACGGCGGGAGGCCGTCGAAGCGCTCGGTGCGCAGCGCCGCGACGGTGTCGCGGATGGCGTCCACGGGGTTGCCGTCCAGGGGCACACCGACCGGGGGCTCGCCCAGCCAGTGCGCGCTGCCGTCCTTGGTGGTCAGGGTGGCCCGGGAGCGGGAGCCGATGAAGGAATAGCGCGACCAGGCGCCGCCGACCGCCGCCGATTCCATCAGGAACGTTCCGGGCTGGCCATGGGCGAGCTTGCGGTAGAGCCCGATCGGGGTTTCGGCGTCAGCCAGCACCTTGAGCCGGACGGGGATGACACGGCTGTGGCCTGCGAGTTCGCGGAACTCTTCGAGGCCGGGGCTGATGATTCCAAGGTCCTGCATGGCTGTGCTTTCCGCCTGTTCTTTAGGTGGACCTGCGACCGGATCCGGTCATGGGATCCTGCCTGGGGTCCGGTTCGTGAAGCTGTGGAAGCGCCGGGGCGCTCTGCCGGTGTGCCGGGCGCCTAGCCTCCGTGGCCGACGACGGCGTCGAGCTCGCGGCCGTCGAAGCACGTCCGGGTTCCGGTGTGGCAGGCCGCGCCGACCTGGTCGACCCGCACCAGCAGCGCATCGCCGTCGCAGTCCATGGCGAGCGACTTGACCCATTGCACGTGCCCGGAGGTGTCTCCCTTGCGCCAGTACTCCTGGCGGGAGCGCGAAAAGAACGTCACGCGCCCGCTGGTCAGGGTGCGGTGCAGCGCTTCGTCGTCCATCCAGCCCAGCATCAGCACCTCGTGGGTGTCGAATTGCTGGATGATGGCGGCCACCAGGCCGGCGCTGTCGCGCTTGAGCGCGTCCGCCAGTCCGGCCGGGAGGGGGCTGCCGCTGACGGGACTGCGATCGACGGCGCTGCCGTTAATGGCGCTGCCGTTGGTGGGGCTGGGGGCGGAGGCGGGCTGCTCAGACATCAGATCAAGTCTAGTGCCTCCGGGCCGGTCGCCGGCCTGCGGACAGGTCCCGCCGCTTAATACTGGCGCGCCAATCGGCCCGGCGCCGCGGTCCGGCCCTGCATCATGCGGCCGGGCGCGGTCGCGGCGGCGATTCCTGTGCCCACGCACGGCCGTCTCGTGCTAGTTTCACAAGTGATGCATTTCGTCGAACCGTCCCGAGAAGTCCTGGCCGAAACCCTGCTGGCGGCCGGCCCTGATGCCGCCACGCTCTGCACAGGTTGGCTCACCCGCGATCTTGCCGCGCACCTGTACCTGCGCGAGCGGAAAATCGCCGTGGGACTGGGCCTGCTGATCAAGCGCCTGTCCAAGGCCTCGGACCAGGCGACGGCCGAACTGGCGGGCACCCTGAAGACCACCGAGGATTACGCCAAGCTGGTCAACGACTTCCGGGCCGGTCCCCCGGCGCTGTCCCCGCTGCGGATCAAGGCGCTGGACGAAAGCTCCAACCTGATCGAGTACTTTGTGCACACCGAGGACGTCCGCCGCGCCGTGGACCGCTGGGCCCCGCGCGCCCTGGACCAGGCCTACTCGGACGCGCTGTGGGACGAGCTCGTCAAGCGGGCCGCGATCCTGTACCGCGGCGTGGATCTGGGCATCGTGCTGGTGAGCCCCTCGGGTCCGCGGCATGTCGCCAAACGCGCCCCCGTGTCCGTGGCCATCGTCGGCGAACCGGGCGAGCTGCTCATGCACGCCCACGGCCGGACCCGCCATGCCCTCGTGACCTTCGAAGGCCAGCCGGACGCCGTCGCGCTCCTGCAGTCCGCCGAAGTCGGCCTCTAATCCCCACCCGCTCCCTAAAAAAATAAAGCAACGCGGGGTCACTTACGGCCCATAATCCCGTCCGGGATGGGCGGTAAGTGACCCCGCGTTGCTTTAAGCGGTGGGGACTAGCGGACTTCGAAGCCTGCGTCGCGGATCGCGGCCTTGACCTGCGCGATCATGTCCAGCGGGCCGAAGTGGAAGACCGAGGCCGCCAGGACGGCGTCGGCGCCCGCTGCCACGGCCGGCGGGAAGTGCTCCGGCTTGCCGGCGCCGCCGGAGGCGATGAGCGGGACCTTGACCCCCGCCCGCGCCAGGCGGATGAGTTCCAGATCGAAGCCGTCCTTGGTGCCGTCGGCGTCGATCGAGTTGAGCAGGATTTCACCCACTCCGCGGTCGGCCGCTTCGCGCGCCCAGGCGATCGCGTCGATTCCGGTCCCCT
This sequence comes from Arthrobacter sp. 01N444, assembly GCF_056399305.1. NCBI lineage: Bacteria > Bacillati > Actinomycetota > Actinomycetes > Micrococcales > Micrococcaceae > Arthrobacter > Arthrobacter sp. 01N444. The sequence goes on along the minus strand of NZ_JBFTRB010000003.1, from coordinate 230,114 downwards.
GCCGTCCGCCGTGCGTAGTGACCTCGAAGCCTGACGGCGTAGGCTGCGAGCCCGGACGGGTCCGGCGCGCGTCGAGGGAGAGCACCAGGACCTGGGAACCAAAGTGCCGGGTGATCTCGTCGATCACGTCCGGCCGGGCCACGGCTGCGGTGTTGATCGCAGCCTTGTCCGCGCCGCAGCGCAGGAGCTTGTCCACCTCGGCCACGCCGCGGACGCCGCCGCCGACCGTCAGCGGAATGAAGACTTCCTCGGCGGTGCGGCGGACGACGTCGAACGTGGTCTCCCGGTTGCCGGAGGACGCCGTGACGTCAAGGAAGGTCAGCTCGTCGGCGCCGCTGTTGTCGTAGCGGTGCGCCAGTTCCACCGGGTCCCCGGCGTCGCGGAGGCCCTCAAAGTTGATGCCCTTGACCACGCGGCCGGCATCGACGTCGAGGCACGGGATGACGCGCACGGCAACAGTCATGACTTCTCCTGGTACTTGCAGGCGGGTAATTGCTGCAGGGTGATTGCTGAAGGTGTTCCTGGCGGGAACCGGCGGGGCGGGGCGCCTAGATGCGGCAGGCGTGGATGCTGCTGACCAGGATGGCGCGGGCGCCGAGGTCGTAGAGCTCGTCCATGATCCGGTTGGTTTCCCGCTTGGGCACCATCGAGCGGACGGCCACCCAGTCCGAATCGCGCAGCGGCGACACGGTGGGCGACTCCAGGCCGGGGGTGAGCCCGGCGGCCTGCTCGACGAGTTCCTTGCGGATGTCGTAGTCCATCAGCACGTACTGCCGGGCCACGAGGACGCCCTGGAGCCGGCGGATCAGGACCTCCGTGGCAGGATTCTGCTCGCCCTTGCGGCCAATCAGCACGGACTCCGAATTCAGGATCGGCTCGCCGAAAATCTCCATGCCGGCGGCCTTGAGCGTGGTGCCGGTCTCGACGACGTCGGCAATCGCGTCGGCGACGCCGAGTCGGACGGAGGATTCAACGGCGCCGTCAAGGCGGACCACCTTGGCGTTGATGCCGCGCGCGGCTAGGTAGCCGCGCAGCAGTCCGTCGTAGCTCGTGGCCAGGCGTTTGCCCTCGAGCTCGGCGACCGTGGTGAAGTCGCCGACCGGGCCGGCGAAGCGGAAGGTGGAAGCGGCGAAGCCCAACGGCAGCAGCTCCTCGGCCTCGACCTCCGCGTCGAGCAGCAGGTCGCGGCCGGTGATGCCGACGTCGAGCGTTCCCTGGCCCACGTACACAGCAATGTCGCGCGGGCGGAGGAAGAAGAACTCAATGTCGTTGTCCGGGTCCACCATGACAAGCTCGCGGGTGTCGCGGCGCTGGCGGTAGCCTGCCTCGGCCAGCATGGCCGCGGCAGCTTCGGACAGGGATCCCTTGTTCGGGACGGCAACTCTAAGCATGGGAAAAGTCTCTCTTGGGTGTGGAAGTCTCTGTTGGGGCACATCGGCCACGCGGTGCACGGGATCCGCCAGCGAAGTCATGGCGGTGTCCGGTGCGGGCGCGGCTACAGATGCTTGTAGACGTCTTCCAGGGTGAGTCCTTTGGCGAGCATCAGAACCTGCAGGTGGTAGAGCAGCTGGGAAATTTCCTCGGCGGCGGCCTCATCGGATTCATACTCCGCAGCCATCCAAACCTCGGCTGCTTCCTCCACGACCTTCTTGCCGATGCCGTGGACTCCGGAATCCAGTTCGGCGACGGTGCGGGAGCCCTCCGGGCGGACGGCTGCCTTTTCACTCAGTTCTGCGAACAGCGACTCGAAATTCTTCACGCCCCCAAGCCTACTTGCTCCCGGCGCGGGAACGCCCGCCGGGGCGTTGCATGACGGCGGAGATGTGAGGCACTGCATATCCAGCACGGCCAGCGAGGCCAGCAGACTCTGCCGGCGCGGGCGGCCAGGGAGGCGTCCGCACCGGCTTTGGCTGCAGCCTGGCGGCTCAGCCGAACTGCTTGAGGGTCACTGCCGTGGCCAGGGCAGCGGTAACGGCCTCGTGACCCTTGTCCTCGGTGGATCCCGGCAAGCCTGCCCGGTCGATCCCCTGCTGCTCGGTATCGCACGTCAGCACGCCGAAGCCCACGGGAACCCCGGTGCGGACGCTGACCTCGGTCAGGCCCAGGGTGGCCGCCTCGCAGACATATTCGAAGTGCGGAGTGCCGCCCCGGATGACGACGCCGAGCGCCACGACGGCGTCGAAGTGCGGTGCCAGCCGGGCGGCCGCGACCGGGAGCTCAAACGTGCCCGGCACGCGCAGGACGGTCGGCTCATTGATGCCGGCGTCCTTCGCGGCGCGCAGGGCGCCGTCGAGCAGTCCGTCCATGATCTGGGTATGCCAGCTCGCGGCCACAATGGCCAGCTTGAGCCGTGAGGTTTCTTCCGGCTTGAAGGTGCTGAGGTCGATCTGGGGGGCGCCGTGGCCGCTCATAGGGTATTCCTTGCTGTTGAGTCTGGTGGTCGTGTTGCTGCCCGGTCAGTCCTGGTCGTGCTCGAATCCGGACAGGCCGGCGGCCGGAGCCGGTTCACCGTCCAGGACCAGGCGGTGGTCCATCCGGTCCTTCTTCGTCTGCAGGTAGCGGATGTTCTGCTCCCGGGAGGGGACCTCCGTGGGGACCATCTCCACCACCTTGACGCCTGCCTGCGCGAGCCGGTCCTGCTTGTCCGGGTTGTTGCTCAGCAGCCGGATCTCGTGGAGACCCATCTCCGCGAGGATCTGGGCCGCGGCCTTGTAGCAGCGCGCGTCGACCGGCAGCCCGAGCTGTTCGTTGGCCTCCACGGTGTCAAAACCGGCCTCCTGCAGGGCGTAGGCCTTCATCTTGTTCGCCAGGCCGATCCCCCGGCCCTCCTGGCCGCGCAGGTACAGCAGGGTGCCGCCGAGTTCGTTGATCAGCTCGAGCGCATAGGCCAGCTGCTCACCGCAGTCGCAGCGGTAGGAGCCAAACACATCGCCGGTGAGGCACTCCGAATGGAGGCGGACCAGCGGTGGCTGGCCGTCAACCGGCGCCATCGGTGAACTGACGGCCAGGTGCTCCGCGCCGGTGTCGAGGTCGGTCCAGGCCTGTGCCACGAAGTCGCCGAAGGCGGTGGGCAGCTGGACGATGGGTCCTGCGCTGACCGGATGCGGTTGACGGGCCATGGCCGTCTCTTCTCGGGTCTCCGAAGTCGTCACTATTTCTCCTCCATCAGACAGGGTCCGCTGCGTGGCTGCCGTGCTGTTCCGCTTCAAGATACGCCACCAGATCCGCAATCGAAATCAGGGGGCAGCCATGCTCGATGGCGAAGCCGCGCAATCCGTCCAGCCGCATCATTTCTCCGTTGTCGTACACCAGCTCTGCTATCACGCCCACGGGCTCCAGGCCCGCGAGCCGGCACAGGTCCACGGCCGCTTCGGTGTGGCCGGGACGTTCCCGCACTCCCCCCTTAACGGCGCGGAGGGGAAAAACATGCCCGGGACGGGTCAAGGAATTTGGCCGGCTTTGCGGGTCGGCCAGGATCCGGGCCGTCAGGGCGCGGTCCGTGGCGGAAATTCCGGTGCTGACACCCACGGCGGCGTCGCAGGACACGGTGTAGGCGGTGCCCTTCGCGTCTTCGTTGATTGCCACCATTGGCGGCAGCGCCAGGGCGTCGGCCCGGTCGGCGTCGAGCGGTACGCAGATCACGCCGGAGCTGTAGCGGACTGTCCAGCCCATCAGCGCGGGGGTGGCGTGCTCGGCGGCGAAAATGATGTCGCCTTCGTTCTCGCGGTCCTCGTTGTCCACCACCAGGACGGGGCGCCCGGCTGACATGGCGCTGATGGCGTCCTCGATCGGATCGAGGCCTACACGCCCGGTGCCGGCAGCGGCGGCGCGCAGCCCGGCCACATCATGGCCGGGCTGGTCCGTGACCCGGCTCATTTCGCGGCCCCGTCCGTGAGGGCGGCTTCTCCGTCGGAACCTTCGGCTGCCCTGTGCGCGGCGGGCGACGAACCGCCGGCAAAGGACAGCAGGCGTTCGGTGTACTTCGCCAGGACATCGACTTCGAGGTTTACATGGCCGCCGGGTGTCTTCTGGCCCAGGCCGGTCTCGGCCAGGGTGGTCGGGATGAGCCCTACTTCAAACCAGGGCGCCGGATAGTTGGCCGGGCTGACTGCCGTGACGGTGAGGGAGACGCCGTCGACGGCGATGGATCCCTTTTCGGCGATGTACCGGGCCAGCCCGGCCGGCACCGCGAACCGCAGCCGGTCCCAGTTGCCAAGCCCCTCGCGCTCCACGAGCTGGCCGACGCCGTCGACGTGGCCCTGGACCACGTGGCCGTCCAACCGTCCCCCGGCGGGGACGCAGCGTTCCAGGTTGACGGGATCGCCCGCAGTGAGTTCTCCGATCGTGCTGCGGACCAAGGTCTCGCCCATAACGTCAACGCTGAAGTCCCTGCCGTCGATCTGAGTGGCGGTGAGGCAGACGCCGTTGACCGCTATGGAACCGCCCAGGGCGAGACCGTCCGTGGTGCCGGGCGCATGGAGCCGTACGGTGGCGCTGCTGTCCCCGTTGCGCTCAATGGAGAGCACCTTTCCCTGCTCGGCGATAATTCCGGTAAACATCAATTGCCTCCTGCGGCGGTGTCCGCGCCGGTGCGGTGCGGGGTGGTATCGGATGAAGTAGGGGTGGCGGCCGGGTCAGCCTCATCGGCCGGGGCGGCCGGGCGAAGATGGAGCCGGAGGTCGCGGCCGAGGACCTGGACGGCGCCGCCGGATGCCGGGTCCCATTCCCAGCGCTGGGCATCGGCCAGGGTGGTGATGCCGAGGTCGTCCAGGGCGGCGGTGCCGGAGCCAAGCAGTGTGGGCGCCAGGTAGACGATGAGTTCGTCGACCAGGCCGGCGGCCAGGAACGCGCTCAGTATCCGGGAGCCGCCCTCCACCATGAGGTGCCGGACGCCGTGTGCGAACAGCTCGTCCAGGGCCTCGCGCGGGTCGCGGGTGGCCAGGTGCAGGACGTTGCCGTCGGCTCCGTGGATGGCGGCGTCGTCGGGAATGCCCCGGTACCCCATCACGGCGCGGAGCGGCTGTTTGCCCTCTGCTTCGCCGTCGCCGTTCCGGGCGGTGAGCCGGGGGTTGTCGATGAGGACCGTCTGGGTGCCCACCAGGATGGCGTCTATCCGGCCGCGCAGGGCGTGGTTGTCGGCGAGCGATTCCGGGCTGGATATCCACTGGCTGGTGCCGTCGCTGGCGGCGATGCGGCTGTCGATGGTCTGGGCGATATGCAGGGTGACGAACGGCCGTTTGGCGGCGACGGCGTCGAACCAGCGCCGGTTCAGGTCCAGCGCCGCCTCGGCGGCCAGCCCGGAGCGAACGCGGACGCCCGCGGCCCGGAGCGTCACGGCGCCGCCGGCCGCCGGGTCGTGGGGATCGTCGACGGCGTAGATGACGTCGGTGATGCCGGCGTCGATGATGGCCTGCGCGCACGGGCCGGTGCGCCCACAGTGGTTGCAGGGCTCCAGCGTCACCACGATCGCCGCGCCACGGAGGTCCCGGCCCGCCGCCTTCGCCTGGCCGATGGCGTCAGCCTCGGCGTGGGCAGTCCCGGCTCCGCGGTGGTAACCGGTGGCTAGGTGCGTTCCGTCGGCCCCGACGACGACGGCGCCGACGAGCGGGTTGGCGCCCCGCGGGCCCTGCGCCGCGGCGGCCAGGGCAGCCTGCATCGCAGCATTCTCGGCAGCGTTGAACGCGGCAGCGCCGGACGGGGCAGCGCCGGACGGGGCAGCGCCGGACGGCGCGGCGCTGAATCCGGCGCTCACGCCGGCGGTGTTGAGGGCACTCACTTGGCCACCACAGGGTCGGGGAAGGCGGTTTCGACCGTGACAGGCCGGTTCGCCAGCCTGGAGGCACGCCACCAGACAAAGAACCCGGCCAGGGTGAAGAAGCCGTAGAAGAGGTACATGACGGCGCTGGCGTAGTAGCCGGCGCTGAACAGCAGTGGCACACCGACGATGTCCACCGCCACCCAGATGAGCCAGAACTCCGTCCAGCCCCGCGCCATGCCGTAGGTCGCCAGCAGCGAGCCCATGAACGTCCACGCGTCGGCCCAGACCGGCGGGTAGGAGCCGAGGGAGTCGAAGACGGGGGTAAGCGCCATGGTGCCGGCCACGAGGCTGAGGGCCAGAATCACCCGGGTCTGGTTGCCGGCCCAGCGCGGCGCGACGGCAGTCCCGCCGCTGCCGGACTTCCTGCCCTGCTGCCAGCGGTACCAGCCGTAGAGGGCGACGCCGATGAACATGACCTGGCGTCCGGCCTGGCCCCACAGCGTGGCCGGCGTGGCGGAACCGAAGACGTTGCCCAGGAAGACCGTCAGGAGCAGCAAGTTGCCGGCGATGCCGACGGGCCATGCCCAGACCCGGCGGCGCATGCCGCCGACGGCGCTGGCGAGGCCAAAGATGTTGCCTAGCACTTCACGAAGAATCAGGACAGATCCGCCTACGGGGATCTGCGCTTCGAAGAGCCATCGCAAGGGGTCCATGTGTGTGTCGTTCCTTCCCTCAAGAACCGCGATGGCTCCGGGGGTATACGACAGCGCAATTATGCGGCGCCGTTGGGGCGCCGCAGTAACAGCTGTACGTGCTTCTCTCATCCAGACTTTAACTGTCGGTACCGGAATTTCACCGGTTCAACCGTCTGCCGGCTTCCTCCCGAGAGAGGGCGCTGGCGCGCGGGTCGCGGACTGTCACCGCCGGTTCGGACTTTCACCGACCCCGGAGCACGTATGTGTGTTGTTATTCTGACACAACTGCGGCCCTGCCCGGGCTATTCCCCGGATGCCGATGTTACGCCCGGCGTCATCTTCGCAGCAGTTCCCTGCCGGGACCGCGCGTCAGCGGGACCCCGCGTCAGCGGGACCCCGCGTCAGCGGGACCCCGCCGCCCGGAGCCTTTCGACAGCCTCCGCCGGATCCGCGGCGCCGTAGACGGCCGACCCCGCAACAAAGACGTTCGCCCCCGCCTCTGCCGCGCGCACGATCGTCTCCTCGGTGATGCCGCCATCCACCTGCAGTGCCACCGCGACGCCGGAGCCGTCAATGGCAGCGCGGGCCCGCCGGATCTTGGGCAGCGTCAGGTCCAGGAAAGCCTGCCCGCCGAAGCCTGGCTCCACCGTCATGATCAACAGCAGGTCCAGTTCCGGGAGCATGTCCAGATAGGGCTCCACGGGAGTGCCCGGACGCAGCGCCATGCCGGCTTTGGACCCACGGGCGCGCAGTTCCCGCGCGAGTTTGATCGGCGCGATCGAGGCTTCGGCGTGGAACGTCACCGAGGCCACCCCGGCGTCGGCGAAGCCCGGCGCCCAGCGGTCCGCGTCGGCGATCATCAGGTGGGCGTCCAGCGGCACCGGGCTGACGGCCTGGATGCGCTGCACCACGGTCAGCCCAATGGTCAGGTTGGGCACGAAATGATTGTCCATGACGTCCACATGCACGGCATCGGCATTGCTGATACGGCGCAGTTCGGCCTCAAGGTTGACGAAGTCAGCCGAAAGGATGCTCGGGTTGATGCAGCACTGGGCCATGGATTTCCTTCTCGTTCGTACTTAGCTGGTTCGTTTTTGGTGGCAGTGCCCCAGTATCAGCGAAACTCAGGCCAACTTGCGAATCAGCGCCAGGAACATGGCGTCCGTCTGGTGCACGTGCGGCCAGAGCTGGGCGGTGAGCTCGTGCCCGGCCTTGAGGTGGCCAGTGAGGCTGACGCCGTCCAGCACGGCGCCGGCGTCGAGGAGCTCGAGGTCCTCGCGCTTGCGCAGGGCATCACTGACGACGGCGGTGGTCTCTGCCGGGTGCGGCGAACATGTCACGTACGCCACCACGCCGCCGGGCTTGACGGCGTCGATCGCGGAGTTGAGCAGCTGGCGCTGCAGCGGGCCAAGGTCCACGAGGTCCTTGGGCGTGCGCCGCCAGCGCGACTCCGGGCGCCGGCGCAGGGCGCCCAGGCCGGTGCACGGGACATCCACCAGGACGCGGTCGAACGACTCCGGCTGCTCGGCGCCGATGTCGCGGCCGTCCCCGGTCCTGACCTCCCAAGCCTCCCGCGGGACCGCGGACAGGGCCTGCCGCACGAGTTTGGCACGGTGCGGGGCGGATTCGTTGGCCAGCAGGTGGGCGCCCCGCTGCCGGGCGAGGGCTCCGAGCAGGGCGGCTTTGCCGCCGGGACCGGCACAGAGATCCAGCCAGCGCTCCCCCGCGCCCCCGCCGTCCGTCCCCGCTTCGCCGCCAGAATTTGTGTCGGGGTCTGCGCTGATGTTGTTGCCGGGCCCGGCGCCGGGGGTTGTGCCGAGGTCGACGGCGGCCATGGCGCGGGCCACGAGCTGCGAACCGACGTCCTGGACACGGGTGCTTCCGTCACGGACCGAGGCGAGCCGGCCGAGGTCCCCGCCGCTGGAGAGCGCGGATCCCTCGACGAGCTCGCCCGGGGTGGCCCCGCCTTCCAGGGCCTCGTCGAGGCTGCCGACGCCGGGCAGCGCCACAAGGTTCACCACGGGCGCGGCGTTGTCGGCTTCGAGGAGCGCGTCAATCTCAGAAACCGCCCGGCCGTGGGCCACGAGTGACTGGCGGAGCGCGCGGACGATCCACTCCGGGTGGGCGTAGCGGATGGACGCGATCTTGATGGCATCCGTCTCGGTGCTCAGCAGCAGGTCGAGCCACTCGTCGAGGGTGCGGGCGGAGACTTTGCGCAGGACGGCGTTGATCAGTGCCGAGGGCCCGGCCCCGATCACGGCGCGGGCCAGCCCCACCGTCTGGTCCAGGGCGGCGTGAGCGGGCACGCGCATGGCGAGCAGCTGGTGCACCCCGATCCGCAGGGCATCCAGGATCGCGGGATCCAGCTCCTCCAGCGGACGGTCCACGCACCGGGCCAGGATGGCGTCGTACGTGCCCTGGCCGCGGAGGGCGCCATAGCTGAGTTCGGTGGCGAAACCGGCGTCGCGCTTGTCCAGCCCGTTGTGCCGGATCCGGGCCGGGAGCACCAGGTTCGCGTAGGCGTCCTCGGCGGCCACGGCGCGGAGCACTTCAAAGGCAACCAGCCGGGCCGGATCGGCGCGGCGGGTCCGCTGGGACGGGGCGCTCTCGGTGAAGCCGCGCTGCGGGCCGCGGTTGCGTTCCCGGCCCTGGGCGTTCCGCCTGCTGCCGCCCCCGGCGCCCTGGCCACTGCCTCGGCTGTTGCCGTTGGTCCCGGAACCGCTCATTCGAATACCACGCTTTCAAGTGTTGCCTGCCCACGCGCCCAATCAGCGGCGGCCATCATTTTCTTGCCCGCGGGTTGCACCCGCGTCAATTCCACCGGGTGCGATCCCGTACCGACGAGAACCCGTTTTCCGTCCAATGCCAGCTGTCCGGGCCGAAGCGCCGCCGAGTCCGCTGCCGGCAGCACTGGCTCCAGTTTGATCCGCTGGCCCTCCAGCAGTGTCCAGGCGCCCGGTTCCGGCGTGACGCCGCGGGCTCGGCGGCCGATCGCCAGGGCGGGCTGCTGCCAGTCGAGCCGGCCGTCTTCGAGACTGAGTTTCGGTGCCAGGCTGACGTCGCCCTGCTGCGGGAGCGCGACGGCCTTGCCGGCGTCGATGGCGGACAGCGTTTGGGCCAGCAGGACCGCGCCGCTGTGGGAGAGGCGTTCGAGCAGGGCCCCGGCGGTGTCGGCGGGGTGCACGGTCTCGGTGAGGGTCCCGAAGACCGGACCGGTGTCCAGCCCCTCCTCCAGGCGGAAGGTGACGGCACCCGTGACGTCGTCGCCGGCGATGACGGCGCGCTGCACGGGAGCTGCGCCGCGCCAGGCCGGCAGCAGGGAGAAGTGCAGGTTCACCCAGCCGTGGCGGGGGACAGCGAGGGCCGCAGGGGGAATCAGCCCGCCGTAGGCCACGATCGCCGCGACGTCCGGTGCTGCGGCGGCAATGCGGGCGGTCACCCCGGCATCGACTTTGGCGGCGTGGATGATCTCAATGCCGAGCTCGGCGGCCCTGGCGGCCACGGGCGACGGCGTCAGGACGCGTTTGCGTCCCAGCGGTGCGTCCGGGCGGGTGAGGACAGCGACGACGTCGAACCCGGCGGCAACAAGGGCGTCGAGCGACGGCACTGCGACAGCGGGGGTCCCGGCGAAGAGAACCCTCACGGGGTGATTCCGAAGCTGGACCCGCCGAAGCTCGTCCCGACGCTCTTCGCGCGCTTGGTGGTTGTCTGTTCCGTGATGGCGTCGTAGTTGGCATTGCGGATGGCGCGCAGGGCGGCCTTTCGGTCTTCGCCCTCGAGCCGGTCGGTATAGAGAATGCCGTCCAGGTGGTCGGTCTCGTGCTGGAAGCAGCGCGCCAGCATGTCTTCGCCCTCCACGGTGACGGGGTTGCCGTGCAGGTCCACGCCGGTCACCCGGGTTTGGCGGTACCGGCGGACGGGGAAGCCCAGGCCCGGGATGGACAGGCATCCCTCGACCTGGTCCGGCTGGAAGTCCTCGCTGTTTTCCAGCACGGGGTTGACGATGTGACCCTCGACGCCGCCGATCCGGTAGGTGAAGACGCGCAGGCTCACACCGACCTGGGGCGCGGCCAGGCCGGCGCCCTCGACATCCTCCATGGTTTCGGTCATGTCGGCGACGAGCTTTGCCAGTTCAGGCCCGAATTCCGTCACGGGATCGGCGACTGTGCGCAGCACAGGATCTCCGATGATGCGGATATTCAAAATGGCCATGTGCAGTCTGTCCTCACGGTGGGCGGCTAGGGGTCCAGTCCAGTTTAGTTGCAGCTGCCCGGCTTCTGTTCGGCGCGTCTTGTCGGTGCTTCTGGTCAGCGCTTCTGGTCAGCGCTTCTGGTCAGCGCTTCTGGTCAGCGCTTCACGGGCGGCGCCAGCGGGAGAAGTGCTGCTCCGGCGGTTGCCGTGTCGGCGGACATCTCCCACACGCGGCGCAGCGCACAGAATTTCCACCAGTGATGCTTCAGGACCTCGGGGTTGGCCCGCTGCGGACGGACCTCGGTCTCGCCGACCGCCACGGCCAGGAGGATCGGGGACTCGCCGTGCTGCCAGGCCTCCCACTCCCCCGCGACGGGATCCACGAGGCTTTCCTCCGCCTTCATGCCCGCCACGAGCTGCATGACCACCTTGTCATCAAGCGGTTTGACGGTGCCGTCCCGGCTGGTGCCCTTGGTCTTGTAGTCGATAAGACAGGTCCGGCCGTTGATCCGTGCCACGAGGTCCAGGGTGCCGGCATAGCCGACCGTCTTGTTCCACACCGTAATTTCCGGGGCGATGGGCTCAACCTGGAAGAGCTCCCACCATTCGTCGAAGCGTGCCGCGAAGGCTTCCTCGCCGTTGGCGGCCAGCGCCTCCCGTGTTTCCTTCATCTGGTGCGGCCGGCCGAGCGCACGCAGCGCAACCTGCTCGCAATAGTTGTGGACCCGGTCGCCGCGTTTGGCGGCATCGTCCCGGTACGACTCCGCCGCCTTGGCGGCCCGGCTGACCGCCTGCCGCAGTTTGGCCGGGCTCCCCAGGATGCCGGGGAGCTCGGGATCCTGGGCCAGACTGTTGGCGCCCATGTACCCGAACCAGCCATCCAGGCCGTGTGGCTGCTGGCCGATCACCGTGGTGATGGAAGGGACAGAGAACTGAGCCGACGTGGAGCGGGCGTACATGCGGCCATGGTCCGTGGCGTGGGCGAGGAGTGGAGCGGTCATATGAAGACTCTTTCACGGGGGTCAGACAACGATGAAAAGCAAAATGGCCCGCCCCGCTGAGTCAGCGGAACAGACCATTTCGTTAGTGGGCGATACTGGGTTCGAACCAGTGACCTCTTCGGTGTGAACGAAGCGCGCTACCACTGCGCCAATCGCCCTAACGACATTGAATGCTAGCCCACCCGGGCGGATTTTAGAAATCGGCCCGGAGGAACCTGGCCGCGGCGGGAATGCGGGCCCAATACTCCCGCGCAACAGGCCCCGTGCACGGGCAGTTCCACCAGCCCTCCACCGGCCGTTCCAGTCGTCCCCCTCAGAAGGCCCGCTCAGTAGTCCCGGCGCCACTTAGGGCCACGGCTGAACACCGACGCTAATTACAGCGCTGTAATTAGCAAAATCCCCTAGAACTCGGGGAAGTAGGGCCATGGAACCCGGGCCAATGGGTCTCGATTTGTAGATTCCCAGAACCTCCTATAGAGTTCTTACTCGTTGGAACGCGAGGAAATGCCGAATGCGGCAAGGAAATGCACACCAACAATGCGGACGTAGCTCAGCTGGTAGAGCACCACCTTGCCAAGGTGGATGTCGCGAGTTCGAATCTCGTCGTCCGCTCGCAGGACACTGTCACGGCAAAGGTTCTTCGGAATCCTGTCTACACGGTGGGTTGGCCGAGAGGCGAGGCAGCGGCCTGCAAAGCCGTATACACGGGTTCGAATCCCGTACCCACCTCGGTGAAAACCCTGGTTTCCGGTTTCGATCGGATGCAAGGGGCGATTGGCGCAGCGGTAGCGCGCTTCCCTGACACGGAAGAGGTCACTGGTTCGATCCCAGTATCGCCCACCAGAGCAAGGCAACTTGCTTGATGCAGTACCACCGGCCCAGCCGGCATGGACTAAAATGCGGACGTAGCTCAGCTGGTAGAGCACCACCTTGCCAAGGTGGATGTCGCGAGTTCGAATCTCGTCGTCCGCTCTCTTCATTACAACTCCACTCCGGATCCTTCCGGTTGCGGGCGATTGGCGCAGCGGTAGCGCGCTTCCCTGACACGGAAGAGGTCACTGGTTCGATCCCAGTATCGCCCACCACAAGAGCAGCTCCCCCGGAGCTGCTCTTTTTTGTGCACTGCGGGTTTGTGCACTGCGGATTGGTGCACTCCGGGCCCTTCTACCCTGTGCACCTGGCCTTCCATCTTTTATCCTCTGGGCGGACACCCTTGGCACCCCCGCCACCTCCCGCTAGGGTAGAAAACGCAAGGAGCGATCTGGCTCCGCGACCGAAGGGAGGTGCCCGTGGGTTTACTTGACGATCTAAAGGGCAAGGCTCAGCAAGTTATTGGTGGCAACGAAGAAGCCATCAAGGACGGCATCGAAAAGGCAGGCGACTTCGTCGACTCCAAGACCGGCGGAAAGCACGCCGGCACGATCGATGCCGTGCAGCGTGGCGCTTCCGACTTCGTGGACAAGGCGAACGACCGGCCGAATTCGGCCCCGGTCGCCGATCAGACTCCCGCAGCCGGTGAGCCCCCCGTAGCCGGGGAACCCCGCCAGCCAGGCCTCTGACCCAGATCCGTCAGCGAGGTGCCGGTCCCGCCGAGAGGCGGCGCCGGCACCTCCGGCATTTAAGGGCGACTCCAACCGGGCAACGCGGGGTCAGTTACGGCCCATCCGGTGCATCCGGATGGGCCGTAACTGACCCCGCGTTGGATTTGGCGTTGTACTTGGAGGGGCTGGCGGCTAGGACGGTTCGTGGTTTTGGCCCTCGCGGGCCAGCGCGGTCAGCCTGGAGACGGCGCGGAAGTACTTCTTCATGTACCCGCCGGTCATCATTTCCTCGGTGAAGAGCTGGTCGAACGGCACACCGCTGGCAAGGATGGGCACGTCCTTGTCGTACAGCCGGTCAGCCAGCACCACGAAGCGCAGCGCAACGGCCTGCTCGGTAATCGTGTGCACGTTCTTCCAGACCACGCCCTCGATCCCCTCCAGCAGCTGGCGGTAACGGCTCGGGTGCACGCCGGCCAGGTGGTTGATCAAGGTGCTGAACTCATCGCGGGCCACGGTCTTGCCGTCGAACTCGGCATGCATGTGGTGGGTCAGGTCATCATTGCGCAGCGGCGACGGCGCGGCCGGCAGGCCACGGTGGCGGAAGTCCTCGCCGTCGATCCGCACGACGTCGAACTGGTCCGCCAGCACCTGGATTTCGCGGGCAAAGTCGACGGCGGCGAAGCGCCCGTCCCCGAGGGACCCCGGCAGCGTGTTCGATGTGGCGGCAAGCTTCACGCCGGCGTCGGCGAGTTCGCGCATGAGCCGGGACATGAGCACAGTGTCGCCCGGATCATCGAGCTCAAATTCATCGATGCAGACCAGCTTGTAGTGGCTCAGGGCCTCAACGGTCTTGCGGAAGGACAGCGCACCGACGAGGTTGGTGTATTCGACGAACGTGCCGAAGGCCTTGGGCCCGGGGGCGGCGTGCCACAGCGATGCCAGCAGGTGGGTCTTGCCCACACCGAATCCGCCGTCGAGGTAGATCCCGGCCCGGGAAGTGTCCTTCTTGCCGAAGAGCCGCTTGAACAGCCCGTCGCCGTCGCGTGCGCCCACGCCCGCCGCAAAATGCTGCAGGGCATGGACCGCCTGGGCCTGGCTGGGCTGGGCGGGATCGGGCCGGTAGCTGGAAAACGACACCTCACCGAACCGCGGCGACGGATAGAACCCATTGAGGAGTTCATCCACGGAAACTGCCGGTGTGCGGGCGGCGAGCTGTTCGATCTGTACCAAGGTGGTCCGTTCTGCTGGTCTCTTGTCCCCAGCAAGAATACCGGCAAAGCCTGGCCGGCCCGCGTGCGCGGCTGTGGACCCGCGGCCGGCGTGAGGAAGACCACATTTCCCCGTGTGAACCCGGTGGAGCATTCCCATCGGCCCGTGACTAGTGTTGTAACAGGCCTGGCGCGGCGCACGCTTTCCGCGCCCGGCCTCCTGACCGTTCAAGTGAAAGGCCATCGCAATGACCTACCCCGTTGAGCAGAACGAGAAATTCGCCGCCTACGCCCACCCTGACCGCCTGGTGTCCACGGAATGGCTGGCCACGGCGATCGAGGACGGTGCCCTCGACGGCGGCAATCTCGTGGTGGTCGAATCCGACGAAGACGTCCTGCTGTACGAGACCGGGCACATCCCGGGAGCAGTGAAAATCGACTGGCACACGGACCTGAACGACGAGGTGACCCGCGACTACGTCGACGGTGAAGCCTTCGCCGCGCTGGCCGCGTCCAAAGGTATTTCCCGGGACAGCACGGTGGTCATTTACGGCGACAAGTCGAACTGGTGGGCCGCATACGCCCTGTGGGTGTTCACGCTCTTCGGCCACGAGGACGTCCGGCTCCTGGACGGCGGCCGGGACAAGTGGATCGCGGAAGACCGGGCGCTCTCCACCGTCACGACCGTCGCCACCCCCGCCGACTACCCCGTCGTGGAGCGGGACGACGCCCCGATCCGCGCCTTCAAGGATGACGTCCTGGCGCACTTCGGCAAGCCGCTGATCGACGTCCGCTCGACCGAGGAGTACACCGGCCAGCGCACCCACATGCCCGCCTACCCGGAAGAGGGCGCGCTGCGCGGCGGCCACATCCCCACGGCGGCCTCCATCCCCTGGGCCCGCGCGGCGGCCGGCGACGGCACGTACCGGAACCGCGGCGAGCTCGAGGCCCTCTACCTCGGCGAGGCCGGATTGAACGAAGGCGACGACGTCGTGGCGTACTGCCGGATCGGCGAGCGGTCCAGCCACACCTGGTTTGCGCTGAAGTACCTGTTGGGCTTTGAGACCGTGCGGAACTACGACGGCTCCTGGACCGAATGGGGCAACGCCGTGCGCGTCCCGATCGTCAAGGGTGCCGAACGCGGCGCGGTTCCGGCCGGCCGTTAGCCGTGGTGACCGTGGAGCGGGACCGGTCCCGACAGGGACACAATCGGCGCGCCTGCGTAAGCTGGGAGTGATGAATACTTCAGCCCTCCCCGCCGCACTGGCGGACATTGTCGACGATTTCCAGGCCCTGACCGAAGCAGAGCGGCTGCAGCTGCTCCTTGAGTTCTCACAGGGGCTTCCGGAACTTCCGGAGCGGCTCCGGGATCACCCGGAGCTGCTCGAGCAGGTAGTGGAGTGCCAGACGCCGCTGTTCCTCACCGTCGAGACGGAACAGGCCGACGGCGACGCGCCTGAGCGCGTCCGGCTCTACTTCAAGGCACCCAAGGAGGCCCCGACCACCCGCGGCTTCGCCGGAGTGCTCCACGAAGGACTCGACGGGCTCAGCGCCGCGGAAATCCTGGCCGTCCCCGACGACATGCCCGAACTGTTGGGCCTGACCCGCGCCATCACTCCCCTGCGCATGCGCGGAATGACCGCCATGCTGGGCCGGATCAAGCGCAAGGTCGTCGCCTCCGGAGACCGCCAGCCGTCGGCGCAGTCCTGACCTTCGGCGCCCGGACAGCCAGAGAACATGGCCCGCAAGCACGCGTCGCAGGGAACTCCGGCCACCGCGGCACTCGCGGCCGCCGGGGTTCCCTTTGTGGCCCACCCCTACACCCATGACCCCGCGGCGGCCAGTTATGGCCTGGAAGCGGCGGAAGTGCTCGGCGTCGACCCTGACCGGGTCTTCAAGACCCTGATGGTCGACGTCGACGGCCGGCTCGCCGTCGGCGTCGTGCCGGTCAGCGGCAGCCTGGACCTCAAGGCGATGGCCGCGGCTTTGGGCGGCAAGAAAGCAGAGATGGCCGATCCGGCCGCGGCGCAGCGGCGGACCGGATATGTTCTCGGCGGCATCTCACCGCTCGGCCAGCGCCAGTCCTCCCCCACAGTGGTGGATGAGAGCGCACTGGCGCTGGAGACCATCCTCGTTTCGGGCGGACGGCGCGGCCTGGACATCGAGCTGGATCCGGCCGAGCTCATTCGGCTCACGGCTGCCCGCACCGCCAGGATCGGGACCCGGCGCGACTGACCCGGCCCCAGATATCGAGACGGCACGTCACGGCCATGTTCGCGCACAACACTGCCGTGATCTGTCAGCGAACCGTCAATGAACTGTCAATGATCTCTGTCAGTGAACTGTCAATTGAATGCGGCATTGCCGGCCGGAGGCTCCTGGTCGCCGGGGTTGGCGCGGGGCGCCAGCTGCTGCCGGAGCCAGGCCGAGACCTGCCGCTCCCAGCGCTCCGGGTCCACGTTCCATTCCTTGGTATGCAGGGCCTTGTCGAAGGGCTCGAAGGTGACCATCTCGGGGTTTTTCTCGGCCAGCGCCGCTGAGGGCCCGTACGGTACGTACTCGTCGTCCACGCTGTGCACAATGAGGGTCGGCGTCCTCAGCTCCACGGCCCGCGAGACCCAGTCCATCGCTTTGAGGTCGACGGGCGCGGCCAGCCCGGTCAGCCGCCGGCCCAGGCGGTGGCTGAGCATGAGTTGTCCGTAGCGGCCCACGGACGACGGAATCCGGTTCAGCTCCGCGTGGTGGGCCAGCACGTTGACCCAGTTGATCACCGGCGCGTCCAGGACCATGGCCCGGATCAAGTGGCGGTGCCGGGAAAGGTCAGCGGTCTGGAGGCATATCGCGCCGCCCATCGACCAGCCGAACAAAACCACCTCGCGGGCGCCCTGCTGTACGGCGTAGCCGATGGCGGCCTCGACGTCGCGCCATTCGGTGGAGCCTAGGCCGTACCGCCCGTCGCTGGCTGACGGGGCCAGGCCGTCGTTGCGGTAGGAGATCAGAAGACTGGACATGCCCAGTTCCCTGGCGGTCCGGACGGCCCGCAGCCCTTCCTGCCGGGTCGCCCCGCGCCCGTGCACCATGATCGCCCACACGTCGGGGGCCACATCCTCCGCCACGGCCGGCGCGGCGCGGACGAGCCAGGCCGGCGCGGTCCCGGCGTCGACGTCGATCAGCACGTCCTCCACCGGAAACCCCAGGGCGGCCGGATCCGGAAAGGCCGCGCCGCTCCACCAGCCGCGCCGGGCGGTGGCCATGTCCCCGCTGTAGACGTGCTCGACCTCGCGCAGCACGGTGCGTTCGGCCGGGGAGTAGGACAGGATCCGGCCGATCCGCGCATGCCCGCGGCCGCCGTCGAAGAAGAAACCGTACACCCCGTCCACCGTGGCGTCCGGGGTGGCGGCGAAAATGACCCGCAGCGCCCGTCCCTCGCGGATGACGGCCAGCACTTCCTGGTCCTCTGCCCGGAACCGGGCCGGGGTGATGACGCGGCGGGCGAAGTAGAGGGCGAGGGCGGAGGAGCCGGCGGCGAGCACACCCGCAGCGGCGCTGCCGCCGATGATGCCCCCCACCGCCCACTTGGCGCTCCCGGACGTCACGCCGCCGGGGGCTGGCGCGACGGGGAGTGCTGTTCTGCGGGCAGAGGCCCGCCGGGCAGCGGCCTGGCGGGCAGCGGTCTGGCGGAGGTCCGGGCGGAGGCGCAGGGAGGATGCCATGGCACCATTCTTACTGAAGCGCAGCCCAACCACGGCATTGGCGGGGTTTCAGGCGCACGGCCGGGCCGGTCCAGACACGCCAGGGTCCCGCGGGACACAACGATGCAGGTCAACACGAGCGCGACTAGGCTGGGGTCATGAGTGATCCAATCGTCATTTTGACAGAAGAGCCCCTCGGTGCGGATGACCGCGTCAATATTGAAACCCTGATTGCCGGCGGTGATGCGCCCCTGCTGATCCTGGTGCCGGCCAACACCGAGCGGCACCTGGTGGTGGATTTCCTGGAAAACCTTTCCATGCTTGAAATCGCCAAGGCCTTCCGTGAACTGACGGCACACTCGGATCCCGCCGAGGAGCGGGCCGAAGCAGCCGACACCCTGGCCGCCTCGCTGGCCGCGCTGGCCGGTCTGGGCGGCGGCGTCTCGGGCGAAGTCGTCGAGGGCAAGGCCGTTGACGGCCTGGTTGCCAAGGTCAAGGAACTCAGCGCCGGACAGGCTGTGGTCATCACCCGCCCGCACGCCGTGGCCGACACGTTCCACACCGACTGGGCCACCAAGGCACAGGACAAGCTGGGGCTGCCCGTCCTGCATCTTTACGCCGGTTCGGGATTTATCGGGGACTCCTGAGCGTTATTGAGGCTATGAGTATCTTTAACAGGCCTAAATCCATGCCCTCGGCAGTGCCCGCCACCGACCCCACAGCCGACCCCGCCGCCACGGCCCTTGACCAGACTCCGACCGGAACGCCCGTCGAAAAGACGGACGCCCAGTGGCGCGAGGAACTGACGCCCGAGGAGTACCGCGTGCTCCGCCAGGCAGGCACCGAGCGGCCGTACACCGGCGAATACTGGGACACCCACACCCGCGGTGTCTACAAATGCAGGGCCTGCGGCACCGAACTCTTCACCAGCAACGAAAAGTTCGACTCGCACTGCGGCTGGCCGTCCTTCTGGGCGCCGCTCGCCGAGGGCACCGTTCGCTACATCCATGACCGCACCATGGGCATGGACCGGGTGGAAGTCCGCTGCAGCACCTGCGATTCCCACCTGGGGCACGTGTTCGACGGCGAGGGCTACGGCACCCCCACGGACCAGCGCTTCTGCATCAACTCGGTTTCCTTGAAGCTGGTTCCCGCGGACGACGCCGGGCAGTAGCCCGCAGCCCTGCCTCTCCTTCCGCTGGAACGGCTTTTCAGAATCACTTGCCACAGACTTTCTTATGCTCGAGGCAATTTTGCATTAGAGTCTCTGCTTGCTTGCTACGCTCGATTTAGATCCAGCGACACGCTCCACAGCAAACAGAAAGGCGACCGTCGACGATGACCACGACCGCTCTTACCGCCCCCGCCCCGATCACCGCCGGCAACCAGGAATGGCTGCGGCTCAAGGCTGCCGCCACCGCCCTGCGCGCCCTCCAGGTCCAGGACGGATCCGTGCCGGATGCCGAAGCCCACGAAGCCGCGGCCGGCCACGTCGCAACCATCACCGCGGCGGTCGCGGCCCTGGCCCCGTCCTTCCCGCACGACGCGAACTACCTGGAACTGCTGGTCACCGACTTTGACCGCTGGGCCGATGGCGGCTTTGGGGTCCCGGACTTCCTGGATTCCCTGCAGGCGTTCCAGCCGCAGCAGCACCGGGTCAACGGACTCCAGCACCTGGTCGTGTTCCCGATGTACACCCAGAACGGCAGCAGCAGCCGCCTCGTCGAGGCCGTGCTGATCGAGGTCATCTGGCCGGAATTCATCGGCGGCCTGGAAGCCGGCGAATACTCCAACAAGCTCTTCGTCCCGATCCGGTTCCTCGACTTCACCGCGGGCTACGACACCAACTCCGCAGTCCTGTTCCCCGAGACCGTCGCGGTCCGCGAGACCCCGACGTTTACGTGGGGCGCGATCTTCGCCGACCGCGAGGCCGCACGCTTCCGCCGCGTCCTGCGCGCCGCCGCCGAGATCACCTCCCTGCAGCTGCCCGAGGACGCCGCCGGGCTCCCGGAGGACCAGCAGCTGACGCAGGAAACCTTTGTCATGTGGGACCTGATCCACGACCGCACCCACATGCGCGGCGACCTGCCCTTCGACCCGTTCATGATCAAGCAGCGCATGCCGTTCTTCCTCTACTCACTGGAGGAACTGCGCTGCGACCTCACCGCCTTCCGCGAATCCGTGAAGATCGAGAAGGACGAGGACGCTGACCCGGAGGCCCGCCGGCACGCCAAGCTGGTCCAGTACGCCGTGATCTTCGACCGCATCTTCCGCTTCGCCATCACCGGCACGCGCGTACGGAACTACGACGGCCTTGGCGGCCAGCTGCTCTTCGCCTGGATGCACCAGCACCACGTCCTGCACTGGACCGACAGCAAACTCAGCATCGACTGGGACGAGGCTGCCGACGTCGTGGTTGAACTCGGCGCGAAGATCGAGGAACTGTACTGGCGCTCGATCGACCGCCCCAAGATGGCCCACTGGCTCGCCGCCTACGAGCTCATCTCCGGCACGGTCACGCCCAACCCGGCCTCGGTCTGGGCCAAGGGTCCCGACGCCCTCCCCCTGGACGGTCCGCCCCGCGGCCTCACGGACCAGGTCCTCGACGACGAGTTCCCGCTCTCCATGTTCTACGAGGCGCTGGAGAAGAAGATGCGGCCCGTCATCGAATCCACTGCCGGCATCACCGGGTCGTCAGACATCAGCACAGATACCGGCACTGACACGGGATCAGAGTCCGGCGGCACCCAGGCCCTGAACGCCGGATGAGTGCCGGACGCACTTTGAACGTGCTGGTCACGGGGGGCAGCGGGCCGTCGGGAATCGCGACGGCCCGCGCCCTGCGCGGCGCCGGCCACAGGGTCTTCACGGTCGGATCGGATGCCGCGCGCATCGAGGCAGCCGCCGCCGAGGCCGGCGACGGCGTCACGCCGCTCGCCTGCGACCTCGCCAGCCTGGCCGACGTCCGTGCCCTGCGGGAAAGCATTGCCGGCCTGGCCGGACGCGTCGACGGCGTTATCCACCTGGTGGGCGGCTGGCGCGGCGCGAAAGGCATCACCGACCAGAGCGACGACGACTGGGACTTCCTGGAGCGCAACGCCGTCACGACCCTGCGGAACGTTACGCGCGTCTTCTTCGACGACCTCGCCGCCTCTGAGGCAGGACGCTTCGCCATGGTGTCCTCCACGGCGGTAAGCGCCCCGACGGCGGCGGGGGCGAGCTACGCCGCGGCCAAGGCGGCCGCCGAGTCCTGGACGCTGGCGGTCGCTGACGGCTTCCGCCGGGTCCACGCCGCGGGCAATGCCACCAGCACAGGCACTCCCGGGCAGGACAGCGCCGCGCTGCGGAGCGCCGCCGTCATCTTCGTGGT
Source organism: Arthrobacter sp. 01N444 (assembly GCF_056399305.1). Lineage (NCBI taxonomy): Bacteria > Bacillati > Actinomycetota > Actinomycetes > Micrococcales > Micrococcaceae > Arthrobacter > Arthrobacter sp. 01N444. The sequence continues at coordinate 208,658 of NZ_JBFTRB010000003.1, read as the reverse complement.
GAAAGCCCTCGTTGACGCGCAAATGCGGGCCAAGGCCCCGGACCGCAAATTCCCGGGCTTCACGGACGTGGCTGACCTGGCGGCTGCCGCAGCGGGACTCTTCAACGCTCCTGCCGGCGACCTGAACGGCCAGCGGCTGCTGCTCAGCCGCTGAACATCCCTGATTCCGCGGCCCTGATCCTGGACCCCAGCGTCTGTGGCACAGGGTCTGGGCCCCGATCCAGGGCCCCGGGCTTAGCCCGGGGGGCCCGACCTCTTAGACTGAAAGCGTGAGCAAAACGATGACCAGCACAGTTGAAACTGTCCCTGCCGGCACTGCGGTGCGGCTCCACGATCCCTCCGTCCGCGGTTTCGCCTCGGACAACTATTCCGGCGTGCACCCGGAAGTTCTTGCGGCCCTGGCCGCCGCCAACGAAGGCCACCAGGTCTCCTACGGCGAGGACGATTACACCGCGCGCCTGCAGCAGCTGATGGAAGAGCACTTCGGCGAAGGCATCGAGTGCTTCCCGGTGTTCAACGGCACCGGAGCCAACGTCCTGTCCCTGCAGTCGCTGCTTCCGCGCTGGGGTGCGGTCATTTGCGCTTCCACCGCCCACATCAACATGGACGAAAACGGTGCACCGGAGCGGATCGGCGGCATCAAGCTGCTGCAGGTCCCCACCACCGACGGCAAGCTCACCCCCGCACTGATCGACCAGGAAGCCTGGGGCTGGGGCGATGAGCACCGCGCCCAGCCGCTGGCCGTGTCCATCACCCAGACCACCGAGCTTGGCACCTGCTACACCCCGGACGAGGTCCGGGCCATCGCTGAGCATGTCCACGCAAAGGGCATGAAGCTGCATATGGACGGTGCCCGGCTGGCCAACGCCGCCGCCCACCTGGGCGTCCCGCTGCGGGCCTTTACCCGTGACGCCGGCGTGGACATCCTCTCCTTCGGCGGCACGAAGAACGGCCTGCTGTTCGGCGAGGTTGTGGTCGCCCTGAACCCGGAGGCCGCACACGGCCTGGTCTACCTGCGCAAGATGAACATGCAGCTGGCCTCCAAGATGCGGTTTATGTCCGCCCAGTTCATTGCCCTCCTCGAGGGTGAGCTGTGGCTGCGCTCGGCCTCGCACGCCAACGCCATGGCCGCCCGGCTGCGCGCCGGCGTCGAGGCGATCCCCGGCGTCGAACTGACGCAGAAGACCGAGTCCAACGGCGTCTTCGCCGTCCTGCCTGCCGGTGTCGCGGACCGGCTGCGCAAGTCCTTCCGCTTCTACGACTGGAACGAGGCGGCCCGCGAGGTCCGCTGGATGTGCTCCTTCGACACCACCGAGGATGACGTTGATTCCTTCATTGCGGCCATCAAGCGCGAGCTCGCCGCTGCCTGAGCCGTGCAACGCTTCCCCTGCCCGGCGGCGAGCCTGCCGGGCAGGGCTCCGGCCGTTGCATAACCTTCCAAGGTGAGCTCCCTCGATCAGGTTCCGGCAGATTTCCTCTTCGCCCTGGGGACCCTTCGGCAGGCACGGTGCCGCAGCGAGCTGCACCTGGACGAAATTCCGGCCCCGTCCCGGCTGGCACCGTTCGCGGTGGCCCTGGGCGCGGAAGTGATCGGCCCGGGCGACTCCCCCGCCGGCGGACCGGTCCACGGCCCGGCCGCCGCGGCCCTGGCACGGGCGTCCGGCAGCGACGACGTCGAGCTGGCCACTGGCCGCTTCATTCTGCTCCACGATCCCGACGGCTCTGCCGTATGGGACGGGGAATTCCGGATCGTCACCTACATCCGCGCCCAGCTGGAACCCGAGATGGGCAACGACGAACTCCTGGGGTCCGTGGCGTGGACCTGGCTGGTCGAAGCGCTGGAGAACCATCAGGCCCCCTACCGCTCCGCCGGCGGCACCGCCACCCGGGTGCTTTCGGAGAGCTTTGGAACGTTGTCGGACCGGCCGAATTCAATCGACATTGAGCTCCGGGCCTCCTGGACCCCGGCCACCCCGGACATCACCTCGCACCTGGAGGCGTGGTCGGACATGGTCTGCACCTTCGCCGGGCTGCCGCCCCTGCCCGAGGGCGTCACGGCCCTTCCCCGCCGCCCCCGCGGACACGCATGAGGCCCCTGTTCGGCCGCGGTCACGGCCCTATACGCCATGTTGTCGGTAAACTGTAGAGACCATGACCCCTCAGAATCCGGAAATCAGCACGGCCGGCGCCAGTCGCACTACGGCCGAGGCTGCTGACACCACAGCCCACATCACCGTGGAAGGCTTCGACAGCCTGGTCCCTGAAGTGATCGACCTCGACATTCCCCGCGACGGCGTGCCGCTGGTCATTGAAACCCAGTCCGGACTCGAACGCTGCGCCGCGGCCCTCGCCGCCGGCCACGGCCCTGCGGGCGTGGACGCGGAGCGCGCCTCGGGGTTCCGCTACGGCCAGCGCGCCTTCCTGGTCCAGATCCGGCGCGAAGGCTCCGGAACCTGGCTGATCGATCCCGAACCTTTCGGGGACCTCAGCATCATCAATGACGCTTTGCGCGGCGTCGAATGGATCCTGCACGCCGCCAGCCAGGACCTGCCCTGCCTGTCCGAACTCGGCATGTGGCCGGACAAACTCTTCGACACCGAGCTCGCCGCCCGCCTGGCCGGGCTGCCCCGGGTGGGCCTCGCCGCCGTGATCGAACAGCTCCTGGGCTTCGGCCTGGCGAAGGAACACTCCGCCGCCGACTGGTCCACCCGCCCCCTGCCGGAACCGTGGCTGCGCTACGCCGCGCTCGACGTCGAAGTCCTGACCGAGCTGCGCGAGGAACTGATTGAGCTGCTCGTGGCGGACGAGAAGCTGGAATACGCCGAGCAGGAATTCGCCGCCATCCTCGAAGCCGGACAGGCCCCGCCGCGCGTTGATCCGTGGCGCAAGACGTCCGGGCTGCACCAGATCCGGGACCGACGCCAACTGGCCGCAGTCCGGGAGCTGTGGCTGGAACGCGATTCCCTGGCCCAGAAACGTGACGTCGCCCCCGGCCGGCTGATCCCGGACTCCGCGCTCGTCGCCGCGGCCAAAGCGATGCCCTCCACGGTTCCCCAGCTCCTGGGCACCAAGGGCTTCCACGGCCGCGCCGCACAGCGGGAAGCCCCCCGCTGGCTGCGCTGCATCGGCGTGGCCCGGGCCCTGGAGGACCTGCCGCCGCTGCACCTGCCCACCAACGCTCCCCCGCCCCCGCGCGTCTGGGCGGACCGGGACCCGGAGGCGGCCGCCAGGCTCGCCACCGCCCGTCCAAAACTCCAGGCCAGGGCCGAGGAACTGAACCTGCCGGTGGAGAACCTGCTGACCCCGGACTATCTTCGGCGGGTCGCCTGGCGTCCACCGGCAGAATGCAGCGAGGAAGGCGTGGCCGAGGAACTGGCGAACCTCGGGGCGCGCCAGTGGCAGATCGAAATCACGGCTCCGCTCATTGCCGAGGCCTTCCTGCACCCCGAGCCGCTGCCCGCAAAGGAACCCAAGGCCGCCGCGGAGGCGCCGTCGGGTTCCACGGTCTAGCGGCTCCTTCCGGGGCCGCTCATCTCCTCCTTGCCAGCTATGTTACTGGCGAGTAACATAATGCATGATGTCGCTCGGAACCCTCCTGCCTGTGGCAACCCCTGCCACAGGCACGGTTCCGGCACCATGTCTCAATGAGGAGTACGCCGTGAGCCAAGCCCGCACCAGCGGAAAACCCAGCAGCGCAAACCCGAGCAGCGGAAGAAACAGGACCGTGCGCGACGTCGTCTTTGTCGACGGCGTCCGCACCCCGTTCGGCCGCGCCGGCGACAAGGGCATCTACGCGGGCACCCGCGCCGACGACCTCGTGGTCAAGTGCATCCGCGAACTGATGCGCCGCAACCCTTCGCTTCCGGCGGACCGGGTCGACGAGGTCGCGATCGCCGCCACCACCCAGACGGGCGACCAGGGTCTGACCATCGGCCGCACCGCCGCCCTGCTGGCCGGACTCCCCCGCACCGTGCCCGGCTTCGCGATCGACCGCATGTGCGCCGGCGCCATGACCGCCGTCACCACGACGGCGAGCGGCATCGGCTTCGGCGCGTACGACGTCGTGATCGCCGGCGGCGTGGAACACATGGGCAACCACCCGATGGGCGCCGGCGCCGACCCCAACCCGCGCTTCATGTCCGAACGGATCGTGGACCCGGCCGCGCTGAACATGGGCAACACGGCCGAGAACCTGCACGACCGTTTCCCGGCCATCACCAAGGACCGCACCGACGCCTACGCCGTCGCCTCGCAGGACAAGCTCGCCGCAGCCTACGCCAACGGCCAGATCCAGCCCGACCTCGTACCCGTCGCCACGATGAAGCCGGGCCAGGGCTGGACCGTCAACACCGTGGACGAACCCCCGCGCCCCGGGACCTCGCTCGGGGACCTGTCCACGCTTAGGACGCCGTTCCGCGCCCACGGCCGGGTCACGGCGGGCAACGCCGCGGGCCTGAACGACGGCGCCACCGCAGCCCTGCTGGCCTCCGCCGATGCCGCCGAGGAACTCGGGCTGCCGGTCAGGATGCGCCTGGTGAGCTATGCCTTCGCCGGCGTCGAACCCGAGGTCATGGGCATCGGCCCGGTCCCGGCCACCGAGAAGGCACTCAAGAACGCCGGACTCGGCATCGGGGACATCGGGCTCTTCGAAATCAATGAGGCCTTCGCCGTCCAGGTCCTGAGCTTCCTGGACCATTTCGGGATCGCCGACGACGACCCCCGCGTCAACCGCTATGGCGGCGCGATCGCCGTCGGGCACCCGCTGGCGTCCTCGGGGGTCAGGCTGATGAACCAGCTGGCCCGGCAGTTCGAGGAGGACCCCTCGGCCCGCTTTGGCATGACCACGATGTGCATCGGCCTGGGCATGGGCGCCACCGTAATCTGGGAGAACCCGCATCACGCGGATTACGGCACCGAAACACACAGCACTGAAACACACGGCACCGCAGCACAGCACGCAGAGACCACGACCACCGAGACTGGAGCCACAGCATGAGCGCCGCTGACTTCCGCAAGCTTGCAGACCTCTTCCCGCACGAGACGGTCACCCACTCCTACGTCCAGGACATCGAACTGCCGCCCGTCGACGGTGGGGAGACGACTGACGGCAAAAGCCCCGGCATCTTCGCGCTGGTCACCCTCGACAACGGCCTGGACCACTCCAAGCCCACCACCCTCGGACCCAACACCCTGATCGAACTCGGCACGGTCCTGGAAGGACTGAAGGAACGCGCCGCCCGGGGCGAGATTGCCGGCGTCGGCGTCACCGGCAAGCCGTACTTCCTCGTGGCCGGCGCCGACCTCTCCACGGTCAAGTCCGTCAGCGGACGCGAACAGGGCCTGTGGATGGCCCAGCTCGGCCACGACGTCTACGCCACCCTCGCGAACCTCGGCGTGCCGAGCTTCGCATTCATCAACGGACTGGCCCTGGGCGGCGGCCTGGAGATCGCGCTGCAGTCCACCTACCGCACGGTCTCTACCGGCGCCGGCGCTCTGGCCCTTCCCGAGGCGTTCATCGGACTCATCCCTGGCTGGGGCGGGGTCCACATCCTGCCGCGGCTGATCGGGCCGGAGAACGCCCTCAAGGTCATGATCGAAAACCCGCTGAGCAACAACCGCACGCTCACCGGGCCGCAGGCCTACCAGCTGGGCATGGCGGACGCGATGTTCGAGCCGGCCGACTTCGTGGAACAGTCCCTGGCGTGGGCCGCGAAAGTCATTGCCGGTGCCGTGGCGCCGGAGCGGGCGAACGCCGTGGACCCGTCCGCTCCGGAGGTCGCCGCCCGCTGGGCGGCCGCCGTCGCCAAGGGCCGCGCCTTCGTGGAGGCCAAGACCTCCAACGCTTCCCCGGCGCCCGCCAAGGTCCTGGACGTCATGGAGGCCAACCGCACCCTGACCCAGGCGCAGTCCGCTGAGCTCGAATGCGAGACGCTCGCCGACCTCATGCAGACCGACGAGTTCCGCTCCACGGTGTACGCCTTCCTGGACCTCGTGCAGCGCCGCTCCAAGCGTCCAGCCGGCGCCCCGGACCGCAAGCTTGCGCGCCCGGTGACGAAGATCGGCGTCGTCGGTGCCGGCCTGATGGCCAGCCAGCTCGCCCTGCTCTTCGCCCGCCAGCTCAAAGTGCCCGTGGTCCTCACGGACATCGACCAGGCCCGCGTGGACAAGGGCGTGGGTTACGTCCACGCCGAGGTGGAGAAGCTGCTGGCGAAGGGCCGGATCAGCCCCGACGCCGCCAACCGCACCCGCGCGCTCGTCACGGGATCAGTTTCGAAGGAGGCCTTCGCCGACGCCGACTTCGTCATTGAGGCCGTCTTCGAGGAACTCAACGTCAAGAAGCAGGTCTTCAAGGAAGTCGAGGCGATCGTCTCGGAAGAGTGCATCCTCGCGACCAACACGTCCTCGCTGTCCGTCACCGCGATGGCGGAGGACCTTGAGCACCCCGAGCGCCTGGTCGGCTTCCACTTCTTCAATCCGGTGGCCGTGATGCCGCTGCTGGAGATCGTGCGGGCACCGAAGACCGACGACGCCGTGCTGGCCACCGCGTTCGAGCTCGCCAAGGGGCTCAAGAAGTCGGCGGTGCTGGTCAGGGATGCCGCCGCGTTTGTGGTCAACCGCGTCCTGCTGCGCCTCATGGGTGAAGTCACCGCGGCCTTCGACGAGGGCACCCCCGCCGACGTGGCCGATAACGCGCTGCGGCCGATGGGCCTGCCCATGACGCCCTTTGTGCTCGGCGCCATGGTGGGCCTGCCCGTGGCGCAGCATGTCCAGGAATCGCTGCACACGGCGTTCGGGGACCGCTTCAGGGTCTCGGCGAACCTGCAGGTGCTGATCGACAACGGTGTGACGTCCATTTGGGCCGTGCAGAACGGCACACCGGTGCCGGGCCCGGACGGCAAGCCGTTCATACCGGCCGAAACCCTGGCGCTGATGTCCTTTGGCAGCACCCCGTCCACCGGCGAGGGGGTGCTGCGCCGGACGCAGGACGCCCTGGCGGAGGAAATCGGGCTGATGCTCGAGGAAGGCGTTGTGGCCGGTCCCGAGGACATTGACCTCTGCATGATCCTCGGCGCGGGCTGGCCGATGTTCCTGGGCGGGATCACCCCGTATCTGGACCGGGTGGGCGCCTCGGAACGGGTCAACGGCAAGAAGTTCCTGGCCCCGGGCGTGGCGTCAGAGCCGGCCTAAAGCCAGGCTTCACCGCTCGCTTTTGTTGGCGCCGCCGCCCGGACTTTGGTCCGGGCGGCGGCGCTGCTTTCGGGAGAGTGGCCGGGCATCCCGGCGGCGCCATGACGTGGGCAGCCTCGATGTCTGCGGTGTTTCCGTGCCTACCCCGCGGCCCCAGTCAGATTTCCCGCAGGCTCCCGCCGCTGAGTTCCAGGACGCGGTGCGCGTTCCTCCGTGCGTAGTCCAGGTCGTGGGTGACCATGACGACGGCGGCGCCCCGCGCGGCGGCGCGGTCGACGGCGCCCTGCAGCGCCTCGAGGCCGTGCCGGTCCAGCCCGACGGTCGGTTCGTCCAGGGCCACCACCGCCGGTTCGCGGGCCAGGACCGTGGCCAGGGCGAGCAGCCGCTGCCGGGAGGCGGACAGCTCGGCCGGGTGTGCCTCCTCGGTACCGGACAGGCCCACCGCGGCCAGCGCGGCCCGGGCCTTGCCCTCGGCGCCGGCCTTTCCGGACAGTTGCCGGAGTCCGAACGCGGCTTCCCGCAGGACGGTGCGTTCGAAAAGCTGGTCCCGGGGGTGCTGGAACAACAGGCCCACGGAGGCCGCGACCTTTCCCACCGGCTCGCCGGCAATGCTGCGCCCGCAGACCAGCACGTCCCCGGCCGAGGGCCGGAGCAGTCCATTGAAGTGGCGCAGCAGTGTCGACTTGCCGGCGCCGTTGAGCCCGGTCACGGCGATGATCTCGCCCGGGCGCACGGCGAAATCCACGTCCCGGAGGACCCGGTCCTGCGCGCCGGTGCCGTGCCGACGCGGGTCCCGAGCGTAGCCGAACCCAACCCCGCGCAGTTCCAGCGATGCCGGGCCGGGACCGGGCGCCGCGGCAGGCACCGGCCCGGGATGGCGGGCGCCGGCGGCGACGCCGGACCCACTGGCCCCCAGGACGCCGGACCCAATACCGCTCGGCCCAATGCCGCCGGGCCCGCCTACGCCAATCACTCCGGCGCGCTCCAGTTCGGCCGAGCCCGCCAGCTGCGCCGGCGTCCCGGCAGCGGTGACCGTCCCGGCAGCGGTGACCCTCCTGCCGTCGGGCCCGGTCTGAGCGTCAAGAATCGTCCAGTGCGTGGCTTCCCCGGCGAGCCCGTCGGCTGCCTGGCTCAGGAGGACGACGCCGGTCCCGGCTCCGCAGAGGCTGCGGACCAGGGCCTCGACTTGCGCGGCTCCGGCCGCGTCCAGCGATGCCAGCGGCTCGTCCAGGATGAGCACGTCCGGTTCCGTGATGACGGCGCAGCCCACGGCGAGCCGGCGCAGCTCCCCGCCGGAGAGCGTGGCCGGGTCCCGGTCCAGCAGGTGAGAGAGTCCGGTGCGGGCGGCGGTGCGCTCCACCGCGCGGAGCATGTCCTCCCGGGCCGTCGCGCGGTTTTCCAGGCCGAAGGCCAGCTCCTCCGCGACCGTGGCGCGCACCGAGGAGAGCATCGCCGCGGCGTCCTGCGGAACGAAGGCCACGCGGCGCGACCACTCGGCGGGGTTGATCCGGGGGTCCTCGGGCACGCCGCGGAATTCCAGCACCTTGCCGCCAAGCTCCAGGCTGCCGCGGAATTGTCCGGCGTGACCGGCCCGGAGCCAGCCGGCCAACAGTTTGCCCAGCGTGGATTTTCCGCTCCCGGACCCGCCCAGGACGGCGGTCAGGGAACCCGACGTGACCGAGAGTGCGGCATCCCTCAGCACCGGGGTGTCATCGCCGTGGAACGTGAACGCCTCGATCCGGATCTGAAGCGCCGTGCGGGTGGTGGCCGTCATGACACCGCCCCGGCAGGCCAGGAGGCCACAATCCGCCCGGCGACGGCGGCCGCCGCGAATACCAGTGCGGCTGCCCGGCATAGCCGCTGGGCGGGCGGGTCGGCGACTTCGCGGTAGCTGGTCCGGGGCCCCGGGCTGCCGAAGCCGCGGGCGTCGAGCGCCTGGGCGCGGCTTCCGGCGTCGTCAATCAGGGCCAGGACCAGCGGCACCATCTGCAGACGGAGGGTGCCGAGGCGGGACAGCAGGCCGCGTCCGACCACCATCCCGCGGGTTTCCTGGGCCTGCCGGATCCGGTCCAGGCGGCCCGCGACGGCGGGCAGGAGGGTGAGCGTGGAAGCCAGGACGAAGCCGAACTGCGGTGGGATCCTGCGCCCGGCGAGGGCGGAGACGAGGTCGGGGACGCTCACGGTGAAGGAAAAGAGCAGGAATACCAGCACGCAGGCCGTGGTCCGGGTTCCCAGCTCCAGCGCGAAGCCCAGACCCTCGGCCGTGACCCTCGCCGGACCCCACTGGGCCAGCACGGTCTGGCCCTCAGGGAAGAAGAGGCCGTGCAGCACCAGCAGGGACAGGCACAGAGGCGTCAGGATCACGGCTCCTGCGGTCAGGACGCGCCCCGCAATGCCATGGCGGGCGGCAAGGATCACCGCGGCGAGGGCCACGGCGACAGACAGCGGCCAATAGGCGGCCGCCGTCGTGACGACGGCGGCGCATACGGCGAGGGTCAGCGCGGTGAAGGGGTGCAGTCGCGGTGTCATGGTCGCTGTGTCAGTGTCTCAGGGTCAGTGTCGCTGTGGCAGTGTCGCAGGGTCGGGGTGTCCCAGCCGCAGCGGGGCTCAGGCGTCCGGCGCTGCCGGGGCCTTGCCGGCGAGTACCCGGTAGCGCCGCACGAAGGGGAACTGGAAGGTGGCGCGGCGGGGCAGCGCGTAGGCGAGCAGCGCCGCGATGGTGAAAACGATCGCCTTGTCCATGGGGTCGGAAATCAGTGCCTGCTTGGTGATGGCGGCGAGGAGGGTGTCCCCCATGGCGCGGAAGGCGCTGACGATCGCCCCGGTACCCAGCCCTGACGTGCCGCCAAAGACGAACGCGGCGATCGGGGCGGAGACGACGCCGGCCAGGATGCCGGTGACGAAGCCGGCGACGGGGGCGAGGTAGAAGCGGCGGAACAGCCCGCCGCGCGCGGCCATGCCGGCGAGGAATCCGATCAGGGCGGCACCGGCGGCGAACGGCAGAACGGTGGGGTTGAAGAAGGACCAGACGATGCTGCTCAGCGCGCCCGTGGCGGCACCCGCTGCGGGTCCGGCGAGGACGGCGATCAGGACGGTGCCGATCGCGTCAATGTAGAACGGCAGGCCCGTGCTGCCCATCAGCTGTCCGAGGACCACGTTCAGGACCAGCGCCACCGGGATGAGGACCACGGTGGAGGTGGGCAGCGCCGGCAGGACGGCCACAATCAGCAGCACAGCGCCGAGCAGGAAGCCGCCGAGGGCAACGAGGGCCGAGAAGCTGGCCGGGCCGTTGGCAATGTCAGCGGGCTGGGTCAGCACCAGGAAGATGTAGGTGGCGGCGATCGCGGCGGCGCCGGCGATTTCGAGCAGGCGGCGCCTGCGGCCGGCCGCCTGTCCAGGGGCAATGATGGTGAGGGCTGGCTGTGACATGAGGGGTGTTCCTTTGGCTGGGTACAACAAGTTCCGCCTCATGTCACCTCGGCGCAGCTACCATCCTAGCGAGCGGCGACCATTCTAGCGATCTGCAGACCCGTCCGGGCACTCCCCGCATTGGCCCAGCCGTACTGTCCGGTTTCAGGCCACCGGCGCCCGGGGGCCCACCGCGCGCGCAAGGGCGCCGATCGAGGAAATCAGTTCGTCGAAGCACTGCCCGGGGTTGTTGTCAGAGACGATCCTGACGTTCGGCGCCAACCCCCACAGCCCGCGGAAATCGGCCACCGTGGTGCCGATCAGCAGGGGCGAATCCGTTTCGACGTCGACCGTGGCCAGCCGGGTGGCGAACGGTGTGCGCCCCGCTGCAGCGCAGGCCGCGAAGGCGTCGTGCACGTGCGCCACATAGCCTTGGTCATAGAGGCGGTGAAATTCCATGTAGAAGCGCAGGGCGTCGGACAGGCAAGCGACAAGGGGGTTCCCGGACTGGCTCCGCTGGCCTTCGGACTGCTCCGGGAGGACGAGTTCGGGCTCCGGTGCACCGGCGGCCTCGCCAAGTCGGCGCAGGTGCTCCGGGTGCATCTCGATCCGCTCGGTCATTTCCAGGGCACACAAGATCGGCAGTTTGTCCTCGGGCAGGCCCCGGTAGGCGGCAAACACCTCCTTGGCGGCATGCGGATCCACCGAGGTGTTCCATTCGGCCGTAGGGGTGGTGTTGCCCTGGTAGTAGAAGCTGCCGCCCATGATCACAAGTCCCTTGAGCAGCCGGGGAAGTTCCGGTTCCCGGCGCAGGGCCAGGGCGAAGTTGGTCAGCGGTCCGGTGATCAGGCCGGTGAGCTCCCCCGGGTGCGCCCGCACCTCCTCGACCCAGACGTCGACGGCGTGCCGCGCCGAGATCTGCTGGCGCGGCGGCGGCAGCTCGGCATAGCCGATGCCCTGCGGCCCGTGGGTCTCCTCGGTGGTGACCAGCGGGATCTCCAGCGGGACCTCGGCGCCGATGGCCACCTCGATGCCCTCGCGGCCGCAGAGCTCCAGCAGGGCCAGGTTGTTCAGCGCCACCTGACGGGCCCCGACGTTCCCGGCGGTGCACGTGATCGCCTGGACGTGGACCTCGGGCCGGGACAGCAGGTAGACCAGGGCCAGGGCGTCGTCGATCCCGGTGTCGACGTCCATCAGGATCGAATGCGTCACGGCAGGTACCGCCGCCCGGGCGCTTGCAGCACTGTTCAGACCAGCACTGTTCATACGATCAGTGTTCAGACCTGGACCGTTCAGAACTGGACCGTTCAGAACAGCGCCACCTTGGGCGTGCGCGGGAAGAGGTCGTCCAGCTCGGCGAGGTCGGCCTGGCTGGGTTTCCAGGCCACGGCGGCGGCGTTCTGGCGCACCTGCTCCGGCGTGGTGGCGCCGGCGATGACGCTGCTGACGGACGGCTGGGCGGCCAGCCAGGAGAAGGCCACCTGGACTTCGTTGAGCCCGCGGTCGGCGGCGAACTTGCCGAAGGCACCCAGCTGTTCCCAGTCGGCGTCGTGGACCAGGTTGGTGCGGGTGTGGCTGAGCCGGCTTCCCTCGGGGGCCCGGCCGGCGGAGTATTTGCCGGTCAGCAGGCCGTTGGCGAGCGGGAAGTACGGCAGGACGCCCAGGCCGTATGCCTCGGCCGCCGGGGTCACCTCGAGTTCGGCGCGCCGGTCCAGCAGGTTGTAGTGGTTCTGGCTGGAGATGAAGCGGGCTCCCCCGCGGGCGCGTGCCACGTACTCAGCCTCGGCGATCTGCCAGCCGGCCCGGTTGGAGTGGCCGATGTAGCGGACCTTGCCGCTGGTGACCAGGTCGTCGAGGGCCGAGAGCGTCTCGTCGATGGGCGTGAGCGGGTCCGGGGTGTGGAACTGGTAGAGGTCGATCCAGTCCGTGCCGAGCCGGCGCAGCGAGGCCTCCGCCGCCTTGATGATGTAGCGGCGGGATCCGCGCGCACCAAAGTCCTCGCCGTTGGCGCCGCGCATGTCCATGCCGAACTTCGTGCCGATGACCGCATCGTCGCGGCGGGAACCGAGGGCCTTGCCGAGCATTGACTCGCTGAGGCCGGGCTCGCGGCCGTAGGCGTCCGCGACGTCAAAGAAGGTGATCCCGGCGTCGAGCGCCGCATGCACGACGGCGTCGGTGCCTTCCTGCGATTCGGTCACGGTCCCGGACCGGCCCAGGTTGTTGCAGCCAAGTCCCACGACAGAGACGGACAGTCCGGAATTTCCAACGCGGCGGTATTCAGTCATGGTTTTAGCCTATATCGCCCCGGCGGGTGCCCCGGCCAGGCCGCCGCGGGCGGCGGAGAAGCGGGACCCCGCTACCCTGCCGGCAGCTTCAGCCCGTGCTCGTCCATGGCGTCCTGGAGCTGCGCGAGGGTGCGAGGGCAGACGCCCGGCATCCCGGCAAGCCGGCGCCGGCCAAGCTGCACGAGGTGTTCGAGGGTCTCGACCCCCGCGTGCGCGAGCGACTTTCGCGCCGGCGCCGCGAGTCCCGCGGGCAGCGGGGTGCAGCCTGGTTTCGAGGGTTTGCGCGTCATTGCGTTGCCTTTCAGTCCGTGCCCCCAAACTGGTGTGAGCCGTGCCCGGCTCCTTGCCCGTGCTGCCTACAGCGTGAAGCCGTTTGCCGGCTTCGGCGAGTGCTTGAGCTTGAAAGTATCCTCGCCAAACGGCGCAGCGCCAATGCTCAGTTTGGTGAAGTCGAGGTCTTCGCCGCGGACGCAGACCTTGATGGCGTTGACCGTCTTATTCACGTCCGGGGTGAGGCAGAAGATGTTGAGCCGGGCGTCGGAAAATTCGCTGCGGTCCACGATCCCCAGGCCCCGCCAGGCCAGATGGCTGATCAGGGCGTCTTTGGCTTTTTCCTCGAGGTACCGGTCGCGGCTGGTCCCCTCCTTGGTTTTGAGCGCGTACTGGGCCACTACCCAGGACTGTTCCTCAGCCGGAATTTCGGCGTAGCCGTCCTCGGCGCACTGCGCCGCGAAGGCGTCCATGAGGCGCTCCGCGGCCTCCGCGTCCGCGACGTCCGTCTCGTCCGTCTTGCTCTGGTGTCCGACGACGCCGTAGTTCATCACGAACTGGCTGTAGTCCTCATCAAACCAGGCCTCCCTGAAGTGCAGGGTGCCCTCTTCGTCGCGCTTGTAAACTCTGATAATTCCACTCATATGCCAGTTCCTTCCTGGGCCGTCCGGCGCCGGATTCAGTGGCGCCCACGGGTAGTGCTCAACGGATGTGCTGGCTACAGCTGCGGGATGCTGCCGGTGCTGGGGTGTTCCTGGCCGGGCAAGGGCCGCGCAAACGGCACCTTGGTGCCCAGGACCTGGGCGACGACGTCGTGCGTGATCTGCTGGGCGGTCAAGCCCACGCGTTCGAGCACCTGGCTGCGCGTGCCGTGATCGAGGAACTCGACCGGCAGGCCGACCTCGTTGAGGGCAGTGTCCACGCCCGCGGTACGCATCTCCTGGCGGATCCGGGAGCCGACGCCGCCGGCCCGCACACCGTCCTCAATGCAAATGACCAGGCGGTGGCGCGCGGCGAGATCGATGATGGACTGCCGGACCGGGAGGACCCAGCGGGGATCCACCACCGTGGAGCTGATGCCCTGGGCACCGAGCCGGCCGGAGACGTCCAGCGCGAGTTCTGACATGGCGCCCACGCTGACGATCAGGACGTCGTTCTCGCTCGAGCCCGCGGGCCGGCGGGCCAGCACGTCCACGCCGTCCTCCAGGCGTTCGACCGCATCGACTTCGGGGCCGACGTTGCCCTTGGAGTAGCGGAGCACGCTCGGGGCGTCTTCAATGGCCACAGCCTCGCGCAGTTCCTCCCGCAGCCGGGTGGCGTCGCGCGGCGCGGCGAGGTGCAGCCCGGGGACGATCTGGACCATGGCCATGTCCCACATGCCGTGATGGCTTGCGCCGTCGGGTCCGGTGACGCCGGCCCGGTCCAGCACGATCGTGACGCCGGCTTTGTGCAGGGCGACATCCATCAGCAGCTGGTCGAAGGCGCGGTTCAGGAACGTCGCGTAGACCGCGACCACCGGGTGCAGTCCCCCGAACGCCATGCCGGCAGCCGAGGTGAGGGCGTGCTGCTCGGCGATGCCGACGTCGAACACGCGCTCCGGGTGCCGGGCGGCGAACTTGTGCAGCCCGACCGGAATCAGCATGGCACCAGTAATCCCGACGATGTCCTGGCGCTCGTCGGCGATGTCGGCGATCTCGTCGGCGAACACCGCGGTCCAGGACTTCGCGCCACCGGCTTCGGTGGGTGCGCCGGTCTCCGGATCGATGATCCCCACGGCATGGAACTGGTCCGCTTCATGGGCGCGGGCCGGGGCGTATCCGTGGCCCTTTTCCGTCATGGCGTGCACGATCACGGGGCCGGCATAGTTCTTGGCGGTGGACAGGGCGTTTTCCAAGGCCTGGAGGTCGTGGCCGTCGACGGGACCGATGTACTTCATGCCGAGGTCCTCGAACATGCCCTGCGGGGCCCACCAGTCCTTGATGCCCTTCTTCATGGCATGCAGGCTCTTGTACGTGAACTGCCCCGCGGGGCCGCCCTTCTGCAGTTTGCGCTTCCACCACTCGAGCGTGCCTTCATAGGAGGGGGCGGCCCGGAGGGAATCGATGGTGGGGCGAAGGGACGCCAGGTAGTCGGCGAACCCGCCGACCGTCGGGGCGTACGAGCGGCCGTTGTCGTTGACCACAATCACGACACGGCGTTTCTTGTCCGCCGCGATGTTGTTGATCGCCTCCCAGGCCATGCCGCCGGTCAGGGCGCCGTCGCCCACCACCGCGACGACGAAGCGGTCGCCGTCGCCGGTCAGCTGCCGGGCGCGCGAGATACCGTCGGCCCAGGACAGCGAGGAGGACGCGTGCGAGCTTTCGACGATGTCGTGCTCGGATTCGCCACGGTCCGGGTAGCCGGACATGCCGCCCTGCTGGCGGAGCGTGCTGAAATCCTGCCGTCCGGTGAGGAGCTTGTGCACGTAGGACTGGTGCCCTGTGTCGAAGACAATGCTGTCGCGGGGGGAATCGAAGATCCGGTGCACCGCGATGGTGAGCTCGACGACGCCGAGGTTCGGGCCCAGGTGCCCTCCCGTCCGGGAGACGTTGCCGATCAGGAAATCCCTGACCTCGGCTGCCAGCTGATCCAGCTGCGCCCCGGACAACTTACTCAGGTCCTGCGGATTCCGGATGGTGTCCAAGATTCCCAACGGCCCCTCCTTCGGGTGGTAGACATGCCTTTTAACTCTAACGCCTCCGGGCGGGCCGCCGCGCCGGAGGCCAGCACCGGTGCCCTGCACGCTTCACGCTCTCCGCTCCCCCGCTCCAGATCCAGCACCCGCGGCCGAAACCGGGAACGCAAAGGCCCCGGCCGGTCAGTGACCGGCCGGGGCCTTTGCATGCGTTACCGGAGCGTGCCCGGCAGCTCCGCTAGTGCGCGGAGATCTGGCGCAGGACGTACTGCAGGATGCCGCCGTTGCGGTAGTAGTCCGCCTCGCCCGGGGTATCGATGCGCAGCACGGCGTCGAAGGACGTGACGGAACCGTCTCCAGCGGTGGCCGTGACCTTGAGGGTCTTCGGCGTGGTGCCGTCGTTCAGGGCGGTGACGCCCTCAACTGCGTAGGTTTCCGTACCGGTCAGGCCCAGGCTGGCGGCGTTCTGGCCGGCCGGGTACTGCAGCGGGAGGACACCCATGCCGATCAGGTTGGAGCGGTGGATGCGCTCGTAGCTCTCGGCAACGACAGCCTTGACGCCCAGGAGCGCGGTGCCCTTGGCGGCCCAGTCACGGGACGAACCCGAGCCGTACTCCTTGCCTGCCAGGACCACCAGCGCGGTGCCGGCAGCCTGGTAGTTCTGTGCAGCGTCGTAGACGTAGGCCTGCGGGCCGTCGGCCTGGGTGAAGTCGCGCGTGAAGCCGCCCTCCACGCCGTCCAGGAGCTGGTTCTTGATGCGGATGTTCGCGAACGTGCCGCGGATCATGACCTCGTGGTTGCCACGGCGTGAGCCGTAGGAGTTGAAGTCCTTGCGCTCCACACCGTTGGCCAGCAGGTACTGGCCGGCCGGGGTGTCCGACTTGAAGGAACCGGCCGGGGAGATGTGGTCCGTGGTGACGGAGTCGCCGAGCTTGAGCAGCACGCGCGCACCGGTGATGTCCTGGACCGGCTCCGGCTGGGCCTTCATGCCCTCGAAGTACGGGGGCTTACGGACGTACGTGGACTTCTCGTCCCAGGCGAAGGTGTCGCCGGCGGGGGTGTCGAGCGCCTTCCAGCGATCGTCACCCTCAAAGACGCCTTCGTAGCCGCGGGCAAACATTTCCTTGTCGATCGAGGAATCGATGACCTGCTGGACCTCAACCGGGTTCGGCCAGATGTCCTTCAGGAAGACGTCGTTGCCGGCCTCGTCCTGGCCCAGGGCGTCGTTGTCGAAGTCGAAGTCCATGGTGCCGGCAAGGGCGTAGGCGATGACCAGCGGCGGGGAGGCCAGGTAGTTCATCTTCACGTCCGGGTTGATCCGGCCTTCGAAGTTGCGGTTGCCGGAGAGCACCGCGGTGACGGAGAGATCGTTGGCCTGGATGGCCTCGGAGATCTCGGCGTCGAGCGGACCGGAGTTGCCGATGCAGGTGGCGCAACCGTAGCCCACGATGTAGAAGCCGAGCTTCTCCAGGTACGGGGTCAGGCCCGACTTGTTGTAGTAGTCGGTGACCACCTTGGAGCCGGGAGCCACAGAGGTCTTGACCCACGGCTTGGACGTCAGGCCCTTGTCGACGGCGTTGCGGGCCAGCAGTGCGGCGGCCAGCATCACGGACGGGTTGGACGTGTTGGTGCAGGAGGTGATCGAGGCGATCGACACTGCGCCGTGGTCCAGCTCGAACTCGCGTCCGTCCGCGGTCTTGACGCTGACCGTGTTGGACGGGCGGCCGTTGGACTTCGGGCCATGCGCGTGCGGGGCCACGTCACTCAGGTGCGACGCTGAGGCGGTGAATGAGGGCGAGTCCGAAGCCGGGAAGCTTTCGTCGATCGCTTCGTCCAGGCTTCCGCCGGCCAGGTCTTCCTTCACGTAGTTGCGCAGGTCCTCGCGGAACTGGGCCTTGGACTCAGTGAGGATGATGCGGTCCTGCGGGCGCTTCGGGCCGGAGATCGACGGAACAACCGTCGACAGGTCCAGCTCGAGGTACTCGGAGAACTTGATCTCGCGGGAGGGATCGTGCCAGAGGCCCTGTTCCTTCGCGTAGGACTCCACGAGGGCGACGTTCTCGTCGGACCGGCCGGTGAGGCGCAGGTAGTCGAGGGTGACGTCGTCGATCGGGAACATCGCGGCGGTGGAGCCGAACTCCGGGCTCATGTTGCCGATCGTTGCACGGTTGGCCAGCGGCACAGCCGCGACGCCTTCACCGTAGAACTCGACGAACTTGCCGACCACACCGTGCTTGCGCAGCTGCTCGGTGATGGTCAGGACGACGTCGGTGGCGGTGGCGCCGGCCGGGATGGAGCCGGTGAGCTTGAAGCCCACGACGCGCGGGATGAGCATGGACACGGGCTGGCCGAGCATGGCAGCCTCGGCCTCGATGCCGCCAACGCCCCAGCCCAGCACGCCCAGGCCGTTGACCATGGTGGTGTGCGAGTCGGTGCCGACGCAGGTGTCCGGGTAAGCGCGGACAACGCCGTCGACTTCACGGGTCATAACGGTGCGGGCCAGGTACTCGATGTTGACCTGGTGCACAATGCCGGTGCCCGGCGGGACGACCTTGAAGTCGTCAAATGCAGTCTGGCCCCAGCGCAGGAACTGGTAACGCTCACCGTTGCGCTGGTATTCGATCTCCATGTTGCGCTCCAGTGCGCCGGAGTTGCCGAAGGCGTCAATCTGGACCGAGTGGTCAATGACCATTTCGGCCGGCGCCAAGGGGTTGACCCGCTTCGGGTCGCCGCCGAGCTCCTTGACGGCCTCACGCATGGTGGCGAGGTCAACGACGCAGGGCACGCCGGTGAAGTCCTGCATGATCACACGCGCCGGCGTGAACTGGATCTCGGTGTCGGGCTCGGCGCTGGGATCCCAGCCTGCCAGCGCACGGACGTGGTCGGCCGTGATGTTGGCACCGTCCTCGGTCCTCAACAGGTTTTCAAGCAATACCTTGAGGCTGAACGGAAGGTTCTCTGCACCCTCGACGGAGTTCAACCGGAAAATTTCATATTCGGTTCCGGCTACATTAAGTTTGCCTTTTGAACCGAAACTGTCCACAATGCTCATTCGCAGGACTCCTCTCGCAACAGTTTCATCTTTGTCGCGCCGCAGGACCCTTGCTAGTTAGGGCGGCCTAACTAATACAGGCATCAGTACAACGTGGTACGCAATGCAGGTAAGAAACGCAGGGAACGGCCGTTACATCAACACCAGTCAAATTAAAAGCAGCGGTGATGGAGCGCGACGACGGACTACTACGCCCATCCTAGTGGCATCACGGTTGAGGAGTCAGCAACGCCACAGTCTCCATGTGGTGGGTGTGCGGGTACAGGTCGAAGGCACGCAGCCCGGCCAGGCCCCAGCCGCCCTGCCGGAAATAGCCCAGGTCGCGGGCGAACGAGGCCGGATCGCAGGAGACGTAGGCGACGGCCCGGGGACCGGCGTCGATCAGCTGTTTGACTACCGCCTTACCGGCACCTGCGCGTGGCGGGTCCAGGATCAGGGCGTCGAAGTTGCGCGGTTTCTGCCGCAGCACGCGCTCCACACGGCCCTGGACGATCTCGACCTGGGCGGCGTCGTGCAGGTTCTTGCGTGCATCGCGGCTGGTTCCGGGTGCTCCCTCGACCGAGAGCACGGATCCGGTCACGCCCACGGCATCAGCCAGCGGTGCCGTGAACAGCCCGGCCCCGGCGTACAGGTCCGCCACCACCGAGCCCGGCGCGAGGTAGCCGCCGTCGTGCAGGAAGCCGGTGACGGCGCCGACGAGTGTCTCTGGGGCATCCCGGTGGATCTGCCAGAAGCCGTCGCCGGTAACCCGGTACTCGTGGCCCGCGGCCGACTCCTGGACGTAGGTGCGGCCGCGCAACTGCAGCACCTCGCCGGTGGCCGGGTCCAGGCTGGCGACCGAGACGTCGTCGGGCAGCTGGGCCAGGATGCCGCTGAGCCGCTTGGACCGGGTTCCCGGGGCTGGCACCAGCAGCACCAGCGGCCGGGAGCCGTTCGCCGGCGCGGCAACCTCGATCCGGTCGATGCCCTGCAGGTCGATGTCCCAGAGCCGGAGCGCGTTGATTCCGTCCACGGCCAGCGGCATCTCGCGCACGGGCAGGATGGCATCGGAGCGGTGGGCGTGCATGCCGAGCTTGCCGGCCTGTGTCACGGCGAAGCCGGCGCGCGTCCGCCAGCCCAGGCCGGAAGCGGCCGGCTCCCCCGCGCTGCCGGCATCCTCCGGCGCGCCTGCGCCGGCGCCTGCCGCCTCGCCGACGGCCTCGACTGTGATCTGCTCTGCCGGCGCAAGTTCGACGCCGGCCAGCCGCTTGAGTTGTTCGGCCAGGACCTCGGCCTTGAGGCTGCGCTGGCGGGCCAGGGAGATGTGGCCGAGTTCGGCGCCGCCGACGGGCGCGTGCCGGTGCGACCAGGAACGTGCGGAATCGGCGAGGTCCCAGAAGTGCGACACGCGGTCCGGGGAGGCCTCCAGGACCTCCACCACATCGGCGCGCCAGAATTTCGCGGCCGGGCCGTCGTCGGTGAGCCGGACGCGGACCTTTTCGCCGGGAATCCCGTGCCGGACGAAGATGACGCGTCCCTCGTGCCGGGCCACACAGTGGCCGCCGTGGGCGACGGGTCCGACGTCGAGCGTCAGCTCGGTGCGGGTCTCGGTGTGGGTGTGCGTCCGGGTGTCGGGGGTCATTGGATATCCTGCAGTTTCTTGGCTTCTTCGGACGATTTCAGCTGCCACGGCACACTGCACACCATGACCCCGGGCTCGAAGTGCAGCCGGGTTTTGATGCGCAGCGCGGTCTGGTTGTGGACCAGTTGCTCCCACCATTTGCCCACGACGTACTCCGGGATGTAGACCACGATCAGGTCGCGCGGCGAATCCCGGCGCATGCTCTTGATGTAGTCCATGATCGGAGTCACCGTTTCGCGGAACGGGCTGGCAAGGACGGTCAGCGGCACAGGGATTTCGAGCTTCTCCCAGTCCGCAACAGTCGCCTCGGTCTCCTCGGAGCTGATGTCCACGGTAATGGCGTCCAGCCGCGACGGGCGGGAGGCCCGGGCGTAGGCGAGGGCGCGCAACACCGGCTTGCGCACGTGCGAGACGAGCAGCACGGCGTGCACCCGGGTGGGCAGCGCGCGCGGCGAGGAGTCCTCGTCCACGGCGAGTTCCTTGGCCACGTTGTCATAATGCGCCCGGATGCTCCACATGATCAGGAACAGCACGAACATGGCCAGCAGTGCGATCCAGGCGCCCTGCGAGAACTTGGTGATCAGGACGATCACCAAGACCAGGGCGGTCATGCAAAAGCCCACCGTGTTTATGGTCCGGGACTTGATGATGCGCAACCGCACGGCAGGTTCCTTGGAAAGCTTCAGCTCCCGTCCCCAGTGCCGGATCATGCCCAGCTGGCTCATCGTGAAGGAGATGAAGACGCCCACGATGTAGAGCTGGATGAGCTTTGTGACGTCGGCGTTGAAGGCGATGATCAGCACCAGGGCGCCGGCCGCCAGGGCCAGGACACCGTTGCTGAAGGCCAGCCGGTCGCCACGGGTCCGCAGCTGGCGCGGCAGGTAGCCGTCCTGTGCCAGGATCGAGCCGAGCACCGGAAAACCGTTGAACGCCGTGTTGGAGGCGAACACCAGGATGACGCCGGTGGCGGCCACCACGATGTAGAACGGGATGGACCCCTCGCCGAAAACTGTCTGCGCGATCTGGCTGATGGCCGGGTTCTGGATGTAGCCCTCTTCCAGCGGTTTGCCGTTCAGCAGGAATTCCGTCGCCGGGTCCAGCACGATGTGCACCTTGGTGGCGTTGGCCAGGTAGATGATGCCCGCCAGCATGGCGGAGGCAATCACGCCGAGCAGGAGCAGTGTGGTGGCCGCGTTCTTGCTCTTGGGCTTCTGGAAGTTGGGCACACCATTGCTGATGGCCTCGACGCCGGTCAGGGCCGCGGCGCCGGAGGAGAAGGCACGCAGCAGCAGGAACGCGCCGGCCAGGCCGACAAGTCCTTCGTCGAAGCCCGGCTCCGGCACAATCTCGAACGCCGCCGACGGTGCCTGCCCCAGCTGGCCTGTCGCGGCCTGGAAGATCCCGACGGCGGTCATGCCCAGGATGGAGGCCATGAAGATGTAGGTCGGGACGGCGAAGACACTGCCGGCCTCTTTGATGCCGCGCAGGTTCACGAGGGCCAGGATGATGACGCCGATCGTGGCAATCGCCGCCTGCTGTCCGTGCAGCGAGGGCACGGCGGTGGTCAGGTACGTCGCGGCCGAGGACATGGACACGGCCACGGTCAGCACGTAGTCGACCAGGAGCGCCGAGGCGACGGTGAGGCCGGCGAACTTGCCGAGGTTGACGTTGGCGATCTCGTAGTCGCCGCCGCCGGAGGGGTAGGCGTGGACGTTCTGGCGGTAGGAGGCCACCACGGTCAGGAGCACCACCATGACGGCAAGGCCCACCCACGGGGCGACGGCGACAGCGCTCACGCCGGCGATGGCCAGGGTCAGGAGGATTTCGTCAGGGGCATAGGCCACGGAGGACAATGCATCCGAGGCGAAAATGGGCAGCGCGATCCGCTTCGGCAAGAGTGTGTGGGCCAGACGGTCGTTCCGGAAGGGCTTGCCTACCAGCACCCGCTTCACGGCATTGAAAATTGTCAGCACCACACAAAGCTAGTCTGATTCGGACGCGATGTCATGACGGCGAAGTCGGTGTGCGCAAGGGCGCCGGCCGGCGCCCCGTGCCCGTGGCCTTCCGGGACCGCGTGGCCGGTAGAGTTTTACGCAGTATCAGACGCAGAACCAAGAGGAGGCCCATGTGGCGCACTTCGTGATCATGGGTTGTGGCCGTGTCGGGGCAACCCTGGCACACACGCTCGAGGACGCCGGGCATTCGGTGGCCATCATCGACCAGGATGACCGCGCTTTCCGGCGGCTCCGCACAGGATTTTCCGGACGGAAGGTCACGGGGGTCGGGTTTGACCGCGAGACGATGAAGCGCGCCGGCGTCGAGGAAGCCTATGCCTTCGCGGCGGTTTCCAGCGGCGACAACTCCAACATCCTCGCCACCCGGGTGGCGCGGGAGACCTTCCACGTGCCCCATGTGGTGGCCAGGATCTATGACCCGGGCCGCGCCGAAATCTACCAGCGCCTCGGCATTCCCACGGTCGCCGCGGTCCGCTGGAGCGCCGACCAGGTGCTGCGCCGCATCCTGCCCGAACAGCACATCGCCGGTGACTTCCGGGAGCCCTCGGGCCGGCTGGTGCTCGCGGAGGTTGACCTCAACCCCGACTGGATCGGGCACCCGATCTCCTCGATCGAGAAGGCGGCCGGCATCCGGATCGCGTATCTGACCCGGTTCGGTGAGGGCATGCTGCCCGCTGCCGCCACGTCTTATCAGGACGGCGACACTGTCCACGCCATGCTGAACGTGGACCGGAGCTCCGAGATCGGCCACATTCTCGCCAAATCCCCCGCCAAGGAGTCCTGAGTGAAAGTCGTCATCGTCGGTGCCGGAAGCGTCGGGTCCTCGATCGCCCGCGAGTTGTTGGCCCACAAGCACGAAATCCTGCTGATCGACGAGAAGCCGGAGGTGATCGGCCGGAGCGGGCTGCGCGGAGCCCACTGGCTGGTCGGTGATGCCTGCGAGCTGAGCACGCTGCAGGACGCCAAACTCGAGGACGCCGACGTCGTGGTCTCCGCCACCGGTGACGACAAGGTCAACCTGGTGGTCTCGCTGCTGGCCAAGACGGAATTCGGCGTGGGGCGTACCGTCGGCCGGGTCAACAACCCCAAGAACGACTGGATGTTCGACGACTCCTGGGGCGTCGACGTCGCGGTCAACACCCCGCAGCTGATGACCGCGCTGGTGGAGGAGGCGGTGGAGATCGGCGACCTGGTGCGGCTGCTGACACTGCAGACCGGGGTGTCCTCGCTGGTGGAGTTCACGGTCCCGCACGACTCGCATGTGATCGGGCTGACCGTGGGCGATGTCCAGTGGCCCGAAGACGCCACCCTCGTCGCGATCCTGCGGGACCAGGCGCCCATTACGCCGAGCCGCGACGACGTGATCGACGGCGGCGACGAACTGTTCTTTGTCACCACGATCGCGGCCGAGGACGACCTCCGCGCCCTGCTGGCACCCGAATCCCCGCTGGAGGACCAGCACCCGGTGACCTCGGACCAGCACGGCCACGGCACCCAGCCGGCCGGGGACGACGGCTTCGACGGCTAGAGCAGTTCCGCTCCCAATAGTTGCGCTATCAGATATGGCCGTTCCCGAAGTCTGGGAACGGCCATATCTGATAGCGCAACGGGTCAGTTGGCCTCTGGGGCTGCGGCGGGCACCGGGGCCGGCCGGGTGATCAGCCAGGCAATCCAGATGCCGAGGATGTACAGCGGGGCGCCCATGATGAGCCTGGTGGTGGCGAGGGCGGCGAGGCCCTGCTCGCCCATGAAGTAGAGCGGAACCTGCACCACGAGCCGCAGGACCAGCACGGCAACGATCACCCAGGTGCCGATGCTGTACGCCCTGATCCGTTTCGGGTCCTTGCGCCATTCCAGGCCCTCGTTGCGGATGAAGCCGAAGAGCAGGCCGGCGATCGGCCAGCGCACGGCCACAGAGATCGACATTGCCAGGATGTAGCCGACGTTGGTGAAGAACCCCAGGACGTAAAAATTCTCTGCTTTGCCGGTCGAGGTGGCCAGCCAGGCGGAGAGGCCGACGCCGATGAAGCCGGCCAGAGCCTGCGTCAGTGGTTTGCGCTGAACCAGCCGCGCCACGGTGAAGACGGCGGCCACCGCCAGGGAGGCCGTGACGGCCATCGTTAGGTTTTCCCGGTCGATGGTGAAGGCAATCAGGAAGACCAGGCCCGGGAGGATGCTCTCGGCGATGCCCTGGATGCCGCCGGCGCTTTTCAGCACGTCGATGTTGCCGTTGCTCGACCGGTGCAGGCCGGCCTTGGCCGCGTAGTCCCCGGCAAGCTGGGCGACGGTGGGCGCGGCGGTTGTGGGCTGGGCGGTTGTGGGCTGGGCCGTTGTGGGCTCGGAGGTCACGGGGGCGGAAATGTCCCGGCCGCCGTCCGCGGATTCCGCCGGCTCGTGCCGGTCGGTGTCTTGTTGAGGCCGCTCCGGGCGGTCCCGCTCGGGGTGTTCGGGCAAGGTCATTGCTCCTCCTGGCGGGAGAGTATTTCGTAGCGTGGGTTGAAGATCGTGGGCAGCCCGTCGCGGATGGTGACCATGCCCTCGAGCCGGAGCTCAGTTCCGGCGTCGACGCCAGGGATCCGGCGCCGGCCCAGCCATACAACGCGCAGCCGCTCCTTGGGGCCGGCCGGCCGCTGGCGCTGAGCGCCGGGGCGCACCCGGTGGGTGGACACGCCGCTGGCCGGCAGGGTGCTGGCCGGCAGGCTGCTGGCCGTCCCGGCACCGGAGCCGGCTTTGACACCAAATCCCGGGAAACGGCTGACGGGCGCAGGCACGTCGTGATCGATCAGGATCGCAATGAAGGAAGCCACCTGGTTGGCGGGCACGTACGTGACGGACTCGATGAAGCCGTGGCACAGCACCCGCCCGCGGTCCGGCAAGTCCCGGACGGACATGGCGGCGGTGGATTTTTTGCCGGCGGCATCAGCCAATCTGGGTTATCTCCGGTCCGCGTTCGGGCTGTTCGAATTCGGGGGCCGCCTGCGGCGACGGTGCAGCGGCGGTGTCCTTTGGCAGGCGCAGCTGCAGCAGGTCACGCGGCGGCATGGGGTTCTCGCCGCGGACCACGACGATCTTCCGGAAGAGCCCCTCCAGTCCGGCCGCCGCGTCGCGGTCAAGGGCTGCCTCGCCGCCGAAGACTCCGCGGAGGAACCAGCGCGGGCCATCAACGCCGATGAAGCGGGCCACGCGGTAGCCCTGGCTGCCGTCCGCGCCGCCGGCGGGAAGCTTCGCCACGAGTTCGGTGCCGAAGCTGCCCTCGACCTCCTCGACCTGGCCGCCCTGGCTGCCGACCGACTGCCCGATCTGCTCACGGATTTCATCCCACAGGCCCTCGGAACGGGGGGCGGCGAAGGCCTGCAGCTGAAGGCTCGAGCCCTCCAGGTCCATAGTGACGGCGACGACGCGCTGGCTCGCCTCTTCAACCTCCAAGCGGAGCTGGAGTCCCTCGCGGGGCGCGATCAGCAGCGCACCGAGGTCCACGTACCCGTCCTGGTCTTCGATTTCCGCGACGTCGAAGGGGCCGGTCGCGGCCCGGCCGGCGGTTTCGGCAACGTTCCCGGCCGGTGTCGCGGCGGCGTCACCAGCAGCTTCCGTGGCCACAGCGTTCTGGTCCGTATCGGCCCCGGTCGGCTGCTCCTGTTTGGCTTTCCTGCCGCGCCCAAAAACCATGGGGTGTCTCCTTCAGTTGTGATCCTGTACCGCCGCCCGGCGCCGTCCTGGCGCCTGTCCGCGTGGCCGCCCGCTACCCCGCGGCCGGCTCCTTATTTCGTGCATCATTGCCTGCATGTGCTGCAGTGCCTGCGGCACTGCAGAAACGCAGTTGGCTCCCGTGGCGTTGCCGGGGCCTGCGCTCAGGCCGGTCCGCCGAAACCGCCGGTGGAACCGAAGCCTCCCCCGCCGCGGACGGAGCCGTCGAGCTCCTCGACCGGGAGGAACCTGGCGTACTCCACGCGCTGAATGACCATTTGTGCAATTCTATCGCCGCGGCGGAGCTCGATCGCCTCGTCCCGGTCCGTATTGAGCAGTGTCACCGCGATTTCACCGCGGTAGCCGGCGTCCACGGTCCCCGGGGCGTTCACCACCGTGAGTCCGTGCTTGGTGGCGAGGCCGGACCGGGGGTGGATCAGCGCAACGAATCCATCCGGGAGCGCAATCGAGACGCCCGTCGGGACGAGGCGGCGCTCCCCCGGGGCGAGGACGACGTCCTCGCGGGCGCGGAGGTCAGCGCCCGCGTCGCCCGGGTGCGCGTACGACGGCGGCTCGAGCCCGTCGTCGAGCATTTTCAGCTGTACCGTCAAGGTGGGCGTTCCGTAGGCTGCGTCGCTGGCCGTCGGTGCGGCACTGGCGACGGCGGTGTTTTCTTCAGTCACAGTCCCTCACTCTAACGCCCGCAAGGAACATCGTCCTAGCCGCCGCTGGCCTGCCCGGGCACGCCGCCCGCGGGGCTGGTGCACGGTGGATGCGGGTTGATCCGGGTTGATCCAGGGCTGGAGCCGGGCGGGGCCGAGGTGAAATAGCCCGGGAAAGATGAAAAGCTGTGCTTATGCCCGAATCCAGCGCAGCCGCGCCTGCCCCGAAGAGCGCCCCGCGCGACTCCACTGCCCTTTACTCCGAGAAGCTTTGGCCGAACTTCTGGATCTGGCTGGTCGCGGCGGGGTTCTCCAGCGCCGGGATCCTCATGCTGGCGCCCATCAGCATCTGGGCCGGCATCACCGCAGCGATCGTGCTCTTCGTCATCATCTCCATACTGCTGGTCCTGTCCACGCCGTCAATCACGGTCACGAGGACCACCCTGAAGGTGGGCAGGGCCACGATTGAACGCGGATTCCTGGGCAAGGCCACGGCGTTCCGGGGCAAAGAAGCGACGGCGGAGCGGGGCACCCGGCTCAACGGGCTGGCGTTCCTGTGTATCCGCGGCTGGGTGGATCCGGTGGTCCGGATCGAGATCGAGGACCCCTCGGACCGCACGCCGTACTGGCTGGCGTCCAGCCGCCACCCGGAGCAACTGATCGCCGCGCTCAACGCTTAGTTCCCACCGCCCCCTGCACGGCTCTCCCCAACTCCCAGAGGGCACCTCACGTCGCCTCCTCCCCGGTCCCGAAATGCGGGCCCGGGATCGGGGGTCCTGGTCAGGGCTGCCGCGTGCCTAGCCCTCGCAATCCTTGCAGTACTTAAGGCCGTCCTTTTCGCGGGCAATCTGCGAACGGTGGCGGACGAGGAAGCAGGAGGCACACGTGAATTCGTCAGCCTGGGCGGGCAGGACCCGGACCAGCAGTTCCTCCCCGGACAGGTCTGCGCCGGGAAGTTCGTAGCCTTCGGCGAGGTCGGACTCATCTTCATCCACCACGGCGGAAGGCTTCTCCGTACGCCGCGCCTTCAGAGCCTCAATCGAATCCTCGCTGAGGTCTTCTTCGGTCTTACGCGGCGCATCGTAATCAGTCGCCATTATTTGTTGCTCACACTCCGCATTCGTTCGATTGATTTGCCGCTCCTGGGTGGCCCGCCGGGATGGTAACCCTGGGCTCCGGGAACGGTTCACCGTTGTAACGCCGGACATGCGGTTTTTGTGCCCGGTGTCGGGTCATTTTTGCTTAAGCGCCTCCCGAATGCCAGAGCCCACCGGTCTCCTCGCCCCGCTCTCTCCCGCAGACCGGCAAAAACCGGCGGAAAGTCGCGTAAAGTCGCGGAAAATCACGGCGCGCCTGCCGTCCTAACCCGAAATGCGTCCGGCTGGTGGCAGAGTTTCGATTGTTAGTAATGCCAGGGTGGAGGATTTGTATGCAGGATCTACGGCTTGTAGGCGTCCACGACGACGGAGAGCATCTCCTGTTGAGTGGCACCGGCGGCGAGATGTTCCAGCTGCCGATCGATGAAGCACTTCGGGTGGCAGCCAGCCGGGCGTCGGCGAAGACCGCGTCCAGCGCGGCCGCACCCCCTATTGCCATGTCACCGCGCGACATCCAGACCAGGATTCGCAACGGGGCCACCGCCGCCGAAGTGGCGGAACTGTCCGGAATTCCGCTGGAGAAAGTCCAGCGCTACGAGGGCCCGGTCCTGGCCGAACGCGAGTACATCGCGCAGCAGGCCCGCAAGGTGGAGGTCGCCTCCCCCGCCCCGGGCCACGACGCCTACCGATCGGTGTTCGGTGAAAACCCGGCGTCCCTCAGCGACATGGTCGAGCACCGGCTCAGGGCCTACGGCGTCGAGCCCTCAACACTGGAGTGGGATTCCTGGCGACGTCCCGACGGCAGCTGGAACGTGGTGGCCCGCTTCGAGCCCAAGCCCGGCGGCCCGGCCGGAATCGGCGAGGAGCCGCCGGCCCTGTGGACCTTCCACCCCGCCCGGAAGACCCTGCAAAACGCCAACCGCTGGGCCCAGCAGCTGAGCGAACTTGAGCCGCTCGAAGGCCCCGTGCCGACCCGGCGCCTTACGGCCGTCTCCGACCGGCCCTTCGACTTTGAAACCGATGCCGAGGCCGCCGCCCGCACAGCGACCGGCCAGCACAGCATTATTCACCAGATGCTGCTCCAGCAGGACAGGATCCACCAGGAACAAGACGCCGACGGGCTGCTGGACATGCTGCGTTCCCGCCGCGGCCAGCGAATCGGCGTGGACGAGGACGCGGACGACGCCCTTGCCACGCTCCTGACCACCGGCGTCCCCGCTGCCCACCCCCGTCCCTCGGAGGTCCCGGAAACACCCGGGCTTCCGGCAACTGTGGAACCGGATGCCATCCCCGAAACGGCTGCGGAGAACGATCCCGCCCCGGCCGAGACCAATCCAGCCCTCATCAACCCCGGTCTGCCGGACGTTCCTGCAGTGGAGGCGGCCGCCCCGTCGGAAACCGACCCCTTCACGCGACGGCGCGACGGCAGGCCCTCGATGCTCTCGCGGCTGAGCCTCGCACCGCGCCTCCCGGAGGAGGACGATGCCCTGAAACTGCACGACGGCGTCAGCACCGAGACCCGGGAAGTCACCATCGCGGCCTCGCAACTGCGCCCGGCCCCTAAGAGCGGCCCGACGGC
Source organism: Arthrobacter sp. 01N444 (assembly GCF_056399305.1). NCBI lineage: Bacteria > Bacillati > Actinomycetota > Actinomycetes > Micrococcales > Micrococcaceae > Arthrobacter > Arthrobacter sp. 01N444. The sequence goes on along the minus strand of NZ_JBFTRB010000003.1, from coordinate 179,123 downwards.
GAGCCCGGGCCTGGATGAATTGATCGGCGGCGGAACGTCCCGGCGGCAGCACCGCGAGTCCCACGCCGCTGCCCGGAACGAAGCCGGAACGGACCAGCCCGAGCGCCAGCCGGCCAAGCCGAAGCGCTCCAGCGTTCCGAGCTGGGACGAAATCGTCTTCGGAACCCGCAACGACCAATAAAAGCCGGGTGCGCGTTTCCGGCAGGGATTTCAGTCCCGAATTTCAGTCCCGAATTTCAGGCAGGAAATTCAGGCAGGAATTTCCGTCCCGATTTTCAGTCCCGAATTTCAGGCTGGGAACGTCAGCCGCGGGGCGCTTTTTTACCGTCGGCCTGGAAATAGAGCAGCGGGACTTCACGCTCAGCTTTCGTCAGGGAACCGTGCTGGCCCACGACCTCAAGGGCAGTGGGCCGGACCCTGCGTGTATCGTAAAGCGCCAGCGCGTCCCGGGCCGCGATCATGACGTCGCCAATCCGCAAGGCGGCCTCGGCCCTCACGTCGCCGAACAGGCCGCCCGCGATCGCTTCCTCACGGGTGAAGGCCCATATTCTGTCCCCGAAACGGGACCGCCAGTTGGCCAGCAGGCGGCCGCGGGCGGCGTCGTCCGTCCTATCCTCCAGGTAGAGGTGGACCATGCGCGGCTCTCCGGCGGTGTGCCGCACCCCGGCGAGCAGCGCCGGCTCCGCGGAGTAGTCGATCCGCTGCGATTCGGGCACGTCCACCATTCCGTGGTCCGCCGTCAGCAGCACCGTGGTGCCGGCCGGCAGGGTGGCGTTGAGCCGGCGCACCGTGGCATCAAGTTCTTCCAGCTGGTGCTCCCACTGGGCTGACTGGCAGCCGTGGCGGTGCCCGGCCTTGTCGAGCTCATTGACATAGAAGTACATCAGCGAGGGACCGGCGCCAGCCATGGCCTCGGCGGCCGCTTCGGTCCGGGCGTGCGACGTGATTCCGGTGAGGAAGCGGCCTCCGCGGAGCGCGGCCTCGGTCATGGCAGAGGTGCTGAACTGCGGCAGGCTGACCGTCGTCACATCGACGTGTTCCGCGGCCCGTTCAAAAACGGTGGGGAACGGCTGCCACGTCCGCGGGTCCACGCCGGCGTCCCAGTTGCCCAGCATGTTCACTACCCGGTCCTGATCCGGATCCAGGACGTCGTAGCCCACCATGCCGTGCTGGCCCGCCGACAGTCCGGTGCCGAAGCTGGCGAGGGATGCCGCGGTGGTGGACGGGAACGCCGAGTCCAGCGACACGGGCACCTGGCCCTGGCCGGCCTGCTGGACCGCACGCAGGAACGGGGTGTGGGCGCTCTTCTGCTTCAACAGGTTCCGGCCCAGCCCGTCGGCCAGCACCACACACACGCGTTTGGCGGCCGGAAGGTTCAGTTTGTTCTCAAACCCCGGGACTCCCAGGCTGGCGGCGGCGCTGGTGAGCACCTCGGCGATGGAACGGTGTCCGAACGCCGGGGCGGGCGGGAGCGGGGACGGACCAGCACCGGCGGCCAGCGGAACGGCCGCGGCGGCGCCGGCGGCCAGGGAGGGAGCCAATACCGGGACTGGCAGCTGATCTTCGGCGGGCTCAGGCTGACGGAAATGGGCCATGTCAGCGCTGGTGGCCGCGGCTGAGGCGGTTTCCGAACACGCCCATCCGCGGTCGGGGCGGCAGCCCGGGCCCGTTGTGCGGGACCGGCGCCGCGGAGCCGGTGTTCACAGCGCGGAGGGCGCGGGCGAAGAGCTTAGCGTCCTGTACGGCCTGCAGGCCGTCCGCTTCGGCGCTGATGCGCAGGACGATGTCTTCCTGGGCAATGGTGCCGCTGTAGCCGTGATCGGCCTCGCACTGCGGGTCCCCGCAGCTGGCCGGACCCATGTCGAGGCGCTGGCCGCCGGACCATGCAATGGACAACGTCAGCTCGCGGACAGGGTCGGAAGGCTTGTAGTCCTGCGGCTGGGCGTAGACATAGCTCAAGACCACGGAGCGGATCTGGGTGACGGGAACGGACTCGGTGGACACCTGGGCGACGGTCTGCTCGCCGGCCTCGTCGAGCTGCTGGTCGTCGACATGGGTGATGACCAACATGTCGTCGGTCAACACCAGGACGGTGATGTGGCGGCGGACCTCGGCCCGGTCGAAGTGTGTCTCGAGATGTACGAGGTGGGCCACGCAATCGCGGCCATCCAGGGCATCGGCGACGACGTCGGCCACGAGCCGGGGGTAGAAACCGGCCTGCTGGAGGGCCCCTTCCAGGCTCTGGCCCTGCGCACTGTGGTCATGGAGGCCGTGGTGGTGCGCGGTCTGGCGTGCGGGGGCGGTCGCCAGGGGCTTGGGTGCTGGAGGCTGGGTGCTCATAGTCTCCATTTTCACAGATCAGCATGGGACTTGCTAACTGCCGGGCCCTGGACGCGGGCTGCAGCCGGGGAGGTTAGACCCTAACTCCGCATCGCCCGGCGCGCACTGTCGGTCCGCTGGGCGGCGTTCGCGATCCTGACATCGGCGGCCAGGATCGAGGCACCATCGGGCCCGGCGAGGACGGGATTGAAATGCACCAGCGCGATCTCCGGGTGGTTGTCCTTCAGCCTGGTGAGGCGGGCGGCGAGGTCCTCGAGTGCCGCGACGTCGACGGCGGGCAGGCCCTGGTAGCCGAAAAGCTTCCGCGACGCCCGGGGCGCCCGGATGAAGTCGTGGACGTCGGAGCCGGAGAGCGGCGGCACGCGGTGGGCCCAGTCATCGAGCAGGTTCACGGCGTCTCCGGCCAGGCCGAAGGAGATCACCGGCCCCAGCAGCGGGTCTTCGATGGCGCGGAAAGTGCAGGCCTGCCCCACCGGTACCATGGTCTGCACTTCCAGGGACGGCGAGCCGTACCGCTCGAGCGACTTGCGCATCTCCAGCACGTTGCGCCGCAACGAATCGGCGTCCTGGATGTCCAGCCGCACACCTCCCAGGTCCAGCCGGTGCCGCAGTGCCGGGTCCGTGGTCTTCAAGGCCACAGGCCAGCCGAGCTGCCCGGCCGCGGCCACGGCCTCCTCCGCCGTCTCGAACCCGACGGACGGGACCAGCCGGATGCCGTAGTGGCCCAGCAGCCGGGCGGCCGTGTCCTGGTCCAGCCGGACGAGCTGCTCGCCGCCCACATCGCGCAGCAGCAGCTCCAGGTCCGCCCGGGCGGCCTCCGGGTGGCACCCTTCGGGCTCCACGAACAGTCCCTGGTCCCGGTCCAGCCACTGGGCGTAACGCACGACGGCGGCAAGGGCCGCGACCGCCGCACCCGGGTTGGAGTAGCACGGGACCGGCGGAGCGGGCGCGGGCTGGTGCGGCTGTTCAGGTTCGGCGCCGACCATTCCCTCCACATAGATGGAGGGATCAAGGATTCCGCTAAAGGCGGCAACCACCGGCTTGCCGGCCGCCGCGGAGCATTCGGCCAGCACTCCGGCGATCTTTTCGACGGTGAGACCGTGCGCCGGCAGCAGCGCGACCACCGCGGCGTAAACCGTGTCCGCGGTCAGGGTTTCCTGCAGGCTCCGGCGCAGGGCCGGCAGCGCCCGGGACATGCCCGCGTCCAGGTCCACGTCTGTCACGATCCGTTCCACGCCGAGCCCCTGGCGGGCGGCACTGTCTGCTACCACCTTGCCAAGGGCGCGCGAGTTGCTGAAGACGGCGATTCCGGGGCCCCCGGGCAGCGGCTGGCTCGAGACGATCTGGGCGACGTCCATGAGCTCTTCGATGGTCTCGACCCGGATCACCCCGGCCTGCCGCATCATGGCATCCAGCGCTTCCGAGGGAGCCTGGGTGGTGCGGACAGAGTGCCCGGGCGGCAGGTTCAGGCCCATGGCGTCGGACTTGGCCACAATCACCGGCTTGGTGCGGGCCAGCCGGCGGGCCAGCCGGGAGAACTTGCGCGGGTTGCCGATCGATTCCAGGTACAGGCCCACCGCCGTGGTGTCGGCGTCGTCTTCCCAGTACTGCATCATGTCGTTGCCGGAGACGTCGGCGCGGTTGCCGGCCGAGAGGAAGGTCGAGATGCCAACCCGGCGCCGGCTGGAGGCCGCGTAGAGCGAGACGCCGATCGCGGCCGACTGGCTGAACAGCCCCAACCCGCCGCGACGGGCCAGGGCCGGTGCCATCGAGGCGTTGAGGGACACGGCCGGGTTGGTGTTGACGATGCCCAGGGACGCCGGGCCGATCACGCGCATGCCGTTTTCTCGAGCCTGCCGCACCAGTTCGCGCTGGCGCGCCAGGCCGCGTTCGCCGTCGTCCGCGTACCCCGCGGTGGCCACCACAATTCCCTTGACCCCGGCGGCCGCGCATTCCTGGACCACCTTGGGGACCTCGTCGTACGGGACCGCGATGATGGCGAGCGTGACCGGGCCGGGAACCTCGGAGAGCCGGGCGAAGGAGAGCATGCCGGCCAGTTCCAGGGCCTCCGGGTTGATCGCATAGACCGGTCCGCTGAAGCCGCCTTCGATGACGTGCTCGAGCAGCTGGTAGCCCACGGTGCCCCATTTGCGGCTGGCTCCGATCACGGCCACGGACGCCGGAGCGAGCAGTTCCTGGATGCTGCGGGCTTCGGCGCGGTGCTCGCGGGATTCCATCACAGCGCGGGATTTGTCGGTGGGGTCGATGTTGAACTCGAGGCTGACCACGCCGTCGTCGAAGTGGCGTTTGACGTCGTAGCCGGCGTCGGAGAAGACCATGAGCATCTTGCGGTTCTCCGGAAGCACCTCGGCGCTGAACTTGCGGATCCCGTTCTCGCGGGCCGCGGCGGCGAGGTGTTCGAGCAGGATCGAGCCGATGCCGCGGCCCTGGTGGGCGTCGGCGATGTTGAAGGCGACCTCGGCCTCGGCCGGGTCATCGAGCCGGTCGTAACGGCCGATGCCCAGGATTTCGCCGCCGATGGTGATCACCAGGGCCACCCGGTCCTTGTAATCCACCTCGGTGAAGCGCTTGAGTTCCTTGCTGGAAAGCTTGGACTTGAAGGCGAAGAAGCGCATGTAGATGGACTTCTGGGACTGGCCCACGTGGAAGGCCTGGACCGCATCTGCATCGGAGGGGTGGATGGGGCGCACATGCGCCGTGCCGCCGTCGCGCAGGACAACATCGGCTTCCCAATATTCCGGATATACGCCGTCCGCCGGCTGATCCACCATAGGCTTAGCCTAGTCATAAACTTACGCAGTACCCGTTCAGCACCCCTCAGAAGGATCCACCAGCCTTATGGCACGCCGCCAAACCACGCCCCCGGCAGGGGAACCCAGCCACGATTCCGCAGGAAAATTCGTTGAGAACATCGTCGATATCGATGTCACGTCCGAGATGGAAGGCTCATTCCTCGAATACGCCTATTCGGTGATCTATTCGCGGGCCCTTCCCGACGCCCGCGACGGCCTAAAGCCCGTCCAGCGGCGGATCCTCTACATGATGTCCGACATGGGGCTGCGCCCGGACCGCGGCCACGTCAAGAGCGCCCGCGTGGTGGGCGAGGTCATGGGCAAGCTGCACCCGCACGGTGACGCCGCGATCTACGACGCCATGGTGCGGATGGCCCAGGACTTTTCCCTGCGGCTGCCGCTGATCGACGGACACGGTAACTTTGGCTCGCTCGACGACGGCCCGGCGGCCCCCCGCTACACGGAAGCCCGGCTGGCGGCCGCGGCCCTGACCCTCACCGACCACCTCGACGAGGACGTCGTCGATTTCGTTCCCAACTACGACAACCAGCTGACCCAGCCGGACGTGCTGCCGGCCGCGTTCCCCAACCTGCTGGTCAACGGCGCGACGGGCATCGCCGTCGGCATGGCCACCAATATGGCCCCGCACAACCTGGTGGAGGTCATCGCCGCGGCCCGGCACCTGATCGACAACCCGGACGCCACGCTCGAGGACATCATGAGGTTCGTCCCCGGCCCGGACCTGCCCACCGGTGGCCGGATTGTGGGCCTGGACGGCATCCGCGACGCCTATGCCACCGGCCGCGGCTCCTTCAAGACCCGGGCAAAGGTGGACATCGAGCAGCTCTCGGCCCGCCGCACCGGCCTGGTGGTCACGGAACTGCCTTACATGGTGGGCCCGGAGAAGGTGATCGAGAAGATCAAGGATGCCGTCAACGGCAAGAAGCTCACCGGCATCAGCGACGTCGTGGACCTCACCGACCGCAAGCACGGCCTGCGCCTGGTCATTGAGCTCAAGAACGGCTTCAATCCCACTGCCGTGCTCCAGCAGCTCTACCGCTACACCCCGATGGAAGACTCCTTCGGCATCAACAATGTGACTCTCGTCGACGGCCAGCCGCAGACCCTCGGGCTGCTCCAGCTGCTCTCGGTCTACGTGGACCACCGGATCAATGTGGTCCGGCGCCGCACAGCCTTCCGGCTGGGCAAGAAGAAGGACCGCCTGCACCTGGTCGAGGGCCTCCTGGTCGCGATCGTGGACATTGACGAGGTCATCCAGATCATCCGGTCCTCCGACGAGGTGGCCGAGGCCCGTACCCGGCTGATGTCCATCTACGATCTCTCCGAGATCCAGGCCAACTTCATCCTGGAACTGCGGCTGCGGCAGCTGACCAAATATTCGCGGGTCGAGCTGGAGAAGGAGCAAGAGGAGCTCCGCCGGGAGATCGCGGAGCTTGAAGCGATCCTGGGCTCCCCCGCGCTGCTCCGTGCCCTGGTGTCCGACGAACTCGGCGAGATCGCGGAGAAGTACGGCACACCGCGCCGGACCGTCCTGCTGGAATCCGAGGCCGTCTCCCCCACCGTCGCCGCGGCACTGGGCGCAGCCGCCGGGGCCAAGGGCAAGGCCGCACCGCTGGCCCTTGAGATCGCGGACGATCCTTGCTGGGCCATCCTCACCGTGTCCGGGCAGATTGCCCGCACCGCCAACCAGGACAGCCTGGCCGAGGCCGGACCGCGGACCCGGCATGACGTCTTCTCCTCCGTGGTCAAAACCACCGCCCGCGGCGAGATCGCCGCCGTGACCTCGCAGGGCCGCATGCTGCGCCTGCAGGTCATGGACATGCCTGTGCTGCCGCCAACCTCGGGTACCCCCAACATGGCCGGCGGGGTAGCGGCCAAGGATTTCATCACTCTGCTCAAGGGGGAATCGCTGGTGGCCTTCGCGCCGCTGGACCAGGTTCTGGCAATCGGAACCGCCCAGGGCGTGGTCAAACGGGTGCAGCCGGACTATCCGCTGAACCGCGAAGACTGGGAAGCCATCGCGCTCAAGGACAAGGACACCGTGGTGGGCGTTGCCCCCGCCGGGTCCGACGACGACGACCTCGTCTTCATCACGCGGCAGGCCCAACTGCTGCGCTTCAGTGCCTCCGCCGTCCGCCCGCAGGGCCGGACCGCCGGCGGCATGGCCGGGATCAAGCTGGCCGCCGGGGACCGGGTGATGTTCTTCGGGACCGCCAGCCCCGCTGACGCCGCCGCCGTCGTCGTGACCGTCGCGGGGACGGAAGGCGCGCTGCCGGGCACAGCCCCCGGGGCCGCGAAGGTCACCGCCCTGGCCGAGTACCCGGTCAAGGGCCGGGCGACTGCCGGGGTGCGGGCACACCGTTTCCTCAAGGGCGAGGACACGCTGCTGCTCGGCTGGGCTGGGCACGGTCCGGCCAAGGCGTCCTCCCTGGCAGGTGTGGCGCGCTCACTCCCCGGCGAGCATGGCCGCCGCGACGGCTCCGGCATTCCGCTGTCCCAGGCGATCGACGCCATTGGACCCAGCATGGCGTGGTCAGAGGATCCGGAAGCCGGCAACGACACGTAGGACCGCGGACGAACGAAACCCGGCCGGCGGCGCTGTCGCGCTCCGGCCGGGATTCGTGATCCGGCGTTGCCTCCGGCGATCTCAGTCCCGGAAGCCTTGCCCGCATCCTGTGGGCCGGCGCTAGGGCATGTGGTTGAGGCTCAGGATGTTGCCCTCCGTGTCCAGGAACCACGCGGCCGAGCTTCCGTCCGGAGTGGTGGCGATGCCGTCCTCCGTTTTTAGGCCCGGGAAGTCGTATTCCTCGAAGACGACTCCCTTGGCCCGGAGTTCCGCAACGGCACCCGGAAGGTCATCGACCACCCAGCCGATCTGCGTGTTCTTGGCCGTTCCGGCATTGGGCGTCTGGTACAGGAGGAACCCGGTACCGCCGCCGCACTTGTACTGCAGGTTGTCCTCGGCATCCGCGTTCTCGGGTTCGAGTCCGAGCTTATCGCGGTAGAAATCCCGTGCACGGGCGATGTCCGCTGCCGGTAGCACTGCGCCGACTTGCTTGTCCTTGAGCATGGCTATTCTCTTTCCAGGCCCGCCCCCCGGAAGGAATGATACTCCTCCACATCCCCCACGTACCTGAGAAACCGCGACGCCGATTTCCTTGGCCGGCGGGGCACGGCCGGGCATGCGCGCACTCGATATCCGTGAGTGCGTGTAGCTCGAGGCTCCCGGGCGGGGAGGCCTTCGGACTCTACCGGTCAGCCGAGGTCGGCCAAAGAATCGGAATAGCAATGGTCTGAGGCGAAAGGGCACCGGTTTTGATGTGGGGCTACGGCATGAATATGGGCTGGATGTGGATGTGGGGCATACTCCTGCTCATCGGCATAGCGCTGCTGGTACTGGTCGCCGTGCGCATGTTTGCCGGAGGCGGCAGTCACAGCGGGATGCAGGGACCGCAGGGGCCCTACCCGGGCAGGAGCCGGGCCCGGCAGATCCTCGATGAACGCTTTGCCCGGGGTGAACTGACGGCGGAGCAATACCGCGAGCAGCTAAAGGTTCTCGGCGAGGACCAATAGTGCTCCCAATGAGCCGCCGGACCGCGCTCCTGCTGGGCGGCCTCGGCACGGCAGCAGTAGCCGCCGGCGGAGCCGGGCTCTGGTGGACGGTCAGTTCCCGGTTCGCGTCCGTCGCGGGCGGAGACTTCACCGAGCCGAAGCAGCTGCGCAGCAGCAACGGACAGTTGCAGGTCCGGCTCGAAGCGTCCGCTGGCTCAGTGCAGCTCGGCGGCCAGCAGGCCTCGGCGCTTGGCTACAACGGCGGAATCCCCGGCCCAACCCTGCGTTTGAGGGGTGGGGACGTGTTCGCCGTCGAGCTGGTCAACAGCATGGACGTCCCGACAAACCTGCACGTCCACGGACTCCACGTTTCACCCCAGGGCAACGGAGACAACGTTTTCAACGTCGTCGGGCCCGGCCACTCGTTCCGCTACGAGTACCGGCTCCCTGCGGACCACCCGCCCGGCGTGTACTGGTACCACCCCCACCATCACGGCATGGTCGCCGATCAGATTTTCGCCGGCCTGTTCGGTGCGATCATCGTCGAGGACGCACAGCCCGTGGACGTCAGCCGCGAGCGGGTGATGGTCGTCTCTGACATCACCCTGGACGGCTCCGGAACCGTCGCCGGCCCCTCGCCCATGGACCGGATGCTCGGCCGGGAAGGTGAACTTGTCCTGGTCAACGGCCAAAGCAACCCGAAACTTTCCGCCCGGCCGGGCGAGCGTGAGCGGTGGCGGATCGTGAACGCCTGCGTGGCCCGCTACCTGCAGCTGCGCCTGGACGGGCAGCCGATGCAGCTCCTCGGCATGGATTCCGGCCGCTTCCCCACACCCCGGAACGTGGACGAGGTGCTGCTGGCGCCGGGCAACCGTGCAGATGTCCTGGTCACAGCTGTCGAGGGCGACGCCACTCTCGGTGCCGTCTACTACAACCGTGGCAGCATGGCCGGCGTGATGGGACCGGCAGGGCCAGCCCCCAACGGCGCCCAGGGCATAGGGGATCTCGTGCTGGCGACCCTCTCGGTCTCCGGCGCCCCGGCCGCTCCTCCTCCGGCGGTGCCGGCCCGGCCCGCAGCGGCAGACCTGAGGACCGCGGCCGTTGCCGCTCGCCGGCAGCTGACCTTCGCCGTCGGCGGTATGGGGATGGGGATGGGAATGACTTTCACCATCAACGGCCGTGAATTCAACGCAAGCCGGACGGACACCACCGTGGCCGCGCAGACGGTGGAGGAGTGGACCCTGATCAATCCCAGCCCGATGGACCATCCTTTCCACCTGCACGTCTGGCCGATGCAGATCATCGAAGAACAGAGCCAGGCGCCGGGCCAGCCCGTCTGGCGTGACGTCGTCAACATACCCGCCAACGGACAGGTGCGGGTCCGGATCCACTTCAAGGATTTCACCGGCCGCTCCGTGTACCACTGCCACATCCTGGACCACGAGGACCAAGGAATGATGGGCGTCATCGAAGTCCGCTAGCCCAGCGGGAGCAAGTATCCCGACGACGGCCCGGCCAATGCGCAGCCTGTAGCCTTAACCTGGCTACCGTCCAACACAGCCAACCGGAGGGAGAATGCCATGGCCGCAGCTTTCATGAGCCATGCCGCAACCGCCCTTCGCCGCGGATTCCTGCTAGTGGGCCTGCTGGCCGTCATGGCTGGATTCCTCGGGATGCACATCATGACCGGAATGCATGGCGCTCATGCCATGACCGCGGTGACATCCTCCGCGGAAACCGCGGGGTCGTCTTCCCGGCCGGAGACCGGCCTCGCACCTCATCCGGCCGCCCATGCCCTGCAAGAGCGCACCATGGGCCGTGACTCCTTGGCTCCGCGCCCTGCGACCCCAGCCGGTCCCGACCTGACGGCCGACAGCCGGGCCGCTGCCCCAGCGGCTTCGTGCGTATGCCAATCGAACTGCGCCGACGCTGCGTCAATGCACTCGGCCTGTGTGCCCTCGACGGCAATGACGTCCCTGGCCGCGCCCCCGCCTGGCACGGCACCGGCCTCAATGCACAACCCGGACACGCACGGCGACGCCGCCGTCAGGGCCTACTTCTATCGCCCCGCAAGTCCTTCGCCGGGCGATCTGTCCATCAGCCGGACGTAAGACGGGATCGCGCCGTGTCGTGCCCGGCGTCCCTACTTACCCGACACGCTCCATCCCGTTCTTCCAGCGGCGCGGGCGTGTCATCCGCAGGCGTGCCACAACGCCGATTGATGATTGAAGGACTTGACCCCATGAAGAAAACCCTGACCATTTCTGCCACAATTTCTGGCTTCGGCATTTCCGCCGCCATCGCCCTTGCCGGCTGCGCCGGCACCTCCGGCAGCACACCCACTAACACCATGCCGGGCATGGGCAGCGCCGGCATGGGCATGGCATCCAGCTCAGCCCCCGCAACCGCAGACCACAACGCGGCAGACACCATGTTCACCCAAGGGATGATCCCGCACCACGCCCAGGCCGTGGAAATGAGCGACATGATGCTCAGGAAACAGGGCATGGACGCGCGGATCACCGCACTCGCCACCAAGATCAAGGCCGCACAGGCACCCGAAATCGCGCAGATGACGGGCTGGCTCAAGACCTGGAACGAACCCACCCAGATGGCGTCCGGCCATGGCATGGGCGACGGGATGATGGGCGACGACGACCTCAAGACGCTCGACGCCGCCCAGGGCAACGACGCGGCCAAGCTGTTCCTGGCCCAGATGATCGCCCACCACGAGGGCGCGGTGATGATGGCCAAGACTGAAAGCAGCCAAGGCAAGAACCCGGACGCCCTCAGCCTCAGCAAGGCAATCGTGACCGCCCAGGAAGCTGAAATCCAGGAGATGAAGGACCTGCTGGCCAGCCTCTAGCAGCGTCCCGGCCCCGGTCCGTCTTCGGACCGGGGCCGTCAACTGGGCGGCCACGGCCGACGTAGTCAAAGCATCGGCCGACGGCGGTGCTGCTTTGGCCTCGTACGTGGGTGCCGCACCGGCTGCAGCGACGGGCCGGGATGCCCGGCGGAACAAATGCACCTACACTGCTGGAATGCCTATCATTCCGGATTCCAAGGACTGGACTTGGGTCCTGTCGCGGCCCTGCCCCGAGTGCGGTTTCGATGCCTCCGCCGCGACCCCGGCCACGGCGCCGGGGATCGTCATCAGCATGCTCCCGCGGTGGCGTGCAGCCCTCCGACGTCCGGACGCGACGGAACGGCCCAACGAGGCAGCGTGGTCCGTCCTCGAGTATGGCTGCCACGTCCGGGACGTCTTCACGCTTTTCGATCACCGCCTGTCCCTCATGATGTCCGAGGACGATGCCCGGTTCGATGACTGGGACCAGGACAAGACGGCAATCGAGCAGGACTACGCCAACGCCGATCCAGCCCAGGTCGGCGTCGAGCTGACGGCCGAGGGCGAGCAGATTGCAGCGTCCTTCGCACGGGTAACGGAGGAGGATTGGGTCCGCTTGGGGACCCGGAGCAACGGCTCAGTGTTCACTGTCCTGACCTTCGCGCAGTATTTCCTGCACGACGTCGTCCACCATCTCCACGACGTAGACGGCTAACGCGAAGAACCAGCGCGCGGACGGCCGGCGGGCAGGCGCAGGTCTGCGGTTCCCCGAGGCGGCCCCTACGGCGCTGCCGGCTGAAGCTCCTTGTCCCACGCCATGCTCCGGTTGACGGCCACATAGCCCATCTTGATGTAGAGCGCGAGGGCCCCGGTCGGGTTCTCCGAGTCGACATCCAGCGAGGCCACGTCCATGCCCGCGGCCGCGAAGCGGCGCATGGCATCGGCCAAAAGCACCTGCGCGATGCCCCGGCCACGGTACTCCCGCCGGACGCCGAGGAGCTCCGTGTAGCCTTCGCGGAAGCCGCGGGTCAGGGCGGCCCCGACGTCGTGGGTGGCCAACTGGTACCCGGCCACCGTGCCGGTAGAACGGTCCAGCACGACGCCGCTCAGGTCCGGCCGGGCCTGCGGATCATTCACCACAAAGCCCCAACCCTCCTGGTCGCGGGGCTCGCTGCCCCAGTGGTCCCGGAATGCCGCGTTGTGCGCCAGCCGCACCGGTTCATGCAACTCCGGACCAAAAGTGACGAGCTCCAGTCCGGGGTCCAGGGAGGATTCAGGCACAGCCTGGTTCAGTGGCCGGTGCATCTCGTTGTAATAGCGGACAACGCCGTAGCCGGAACCGGCAAACAAGGTGGCCTGGTGCTGGTGCTGCTGTTCGGTATGGAGCCGTAGTCTCGGGCGCGGGACGTCCCCGTTCCCCCCGTCCTCGGCAAAGCGGTCCCTGGTCCGCTGTTCCATCCAGCCCAGCAGCGAGGTGCCGATCCCGCTCCCCTGCCACTCGGGGTCAACGCAGCCGGAGCCGTTCGCCTTGTCACCGTCGCGGTTCTTGGTGATCCGGCCGTAAGCCCGGGCAACGCCCTCCGGATCGAAGCCGATGATGGTGTTTGCCGTTGCCGGGTTATTTTTCGACTCCAGGATCTGTTCCAGATCCGCCTGGCGCTCGAACCAGACGGGTTGCTCGACGGCGGCCGTGCGGGCAATCAGGCCGGCCCACGCGTCGAGGTCGCGGCGCTCCGCCGGCCGCCAGGACAGCCGGGGATCGAGTGCGGGCCGGGGGTGGAGCTCGCCGTTGCGGTTCATGGCAACAGGCTAATAGGCGGGTTACCCGCGCGCCAGCACGGCCGCCGCCGCTGGACCCTCGCCCGCGGCGCCCACGGCGGAAGCCGCGGCTGCGGCGTCCAGGTCCAGCCTGGTGTCCGCGGCGTCGATATCGTCCGGGTTGTGGGTGACCAGGACAACGGTCCGGTCGCGCAGCCCGTCGCGCAATTCGGCGAGCATGAGCCTGCCTGACTCCGCATCGAGGTGCGCCGTCGGTTCATCGAGCAGGATGACGTCGGCCCCGGTCATGAGCGTGCGCGCAACGGCCAGGCGCGTACGCTCTCCGCCGCTGAGGAAGGCCCCGCCCGGGCCGATCCGGGTGTCCAGGCCGTCCTCGAGCCGGGCCAGCATCGGGCCGAGTCCGACGGCGTCGAGGGAAGCCCGCATCTGCTCGTCCCCGTTGGCCACCACGGCGCCGCCGGGTCCTCGCTGCGCACTGTCCGTCCTGGCGGGAGCTGGCTCCGGCCGCGCCAGGAGAAGGTTGCCGCGGATGGTCGAATCGAACAGGTGTGCCTCCTGCGGGCACCAGGCGGCGCGTCCGCTCAGGTACAGGTGGCCGCCGGCCGCCGGCAGGAACCCCAGGACCGTGGCCAGCAGGGTCGATTTGCCGGAGCCGGAGGCGCCGGTGACGGCCAGCCAGCGGCCGGGGCCGGCCTCGGCCGTGAGTCCGCTGAAGACATTTCCGCCGCCAGGCCACGCGGCAGCGAGGTCCACGAGTTCAATCCCTGGCCGGCCGCCGGGCCGCGAAGCCACGGGCACCAGTCCGCCCGTTGCGGCGCCGCCGTCCGCGTCACTGTCCGCCCCCGCCTCCAGGACTCCCGCCGCGCTGATCCGCCGCATCACGGCGCGCAGCGCGGGATACTGCCGCACGGCCGTGGTGATGGCCGCGTAAGGGTCCACCAGGGCCAGCTGCACGAGGACGACGACGGCAACAGCCTCCGGTTTGACCGCGCCGCTCAGGGCGAGCGGGGCGGCCAGCACTGCGCTGGCCAGGGCGGCCCCGGCACAGGCCAGGACGGTCAGGGCCTGGCCGAGACCCTCCGCCCATGCCGACCGTTGTGAGGCTGCCGTCGCGGCCCGGTCCGCCCGGCCAATCGCATTGAGCACGGGGGCGCTGACGCCGTTCGCGTGCAGTTCCGCGCGGGCGTCCAGGGCTGCGGCAACGTGACGGAGCACGCCGGAACGGAGGCTTTGTTCGGTGCCGGCAGACATGCGGTCGGCGGCCAACGCCAGGGCGGGGGCAACGACGATGCTCAGCAGCGCTGCCGCGGCCACGGCAGGCAGCGCAGCGGGAAGCAGCAGTCCGATCCCGGCCACTGCGGCCGCGGCGACAGCGACGGCGGTCACGGGCGGCAGCACGACGCGGGGCAAAAGCTCGCGGACCGTGTCGACGTCGTCCACCACCGTGCCGAGTACGTTGCCGCCCTGCAGGAGCCGGCGCAGGGACAGCGCCCGGCGGCTCAGCGACTCCCAGAGCCGGCCCCGGAGCCGGGTCAAGGCGGCGAACACGGCATCGTGCAGCAGCAACCGCTCGGAGTACCGCAGGCACGCCCGGCCGACGCCGAAAAACCTCACGCCGACGATCGCGGTGAGCAGGTACAGGATGGGCGGCTGTTCACTGGCCCGGATGATGAGCCAGCCGGACAGCCCCGCGAGGGCGACGGCGAACAGGGCCGCCAACGTGCCTACGGCTCCGGCGGCGGCGAACCGGCCCTTGACCGGGGCCAGCAGGCGACGCAACTGGGCAGGGACCGAACCGGACGGGCCGGACGGGCCGGAGCCGATTGAGCTGACCGAACCGGCGGCCGCGGCAGGAGCGGGGCCGGTTTCGGGGCGGCCCGGGGCCGGATCCGGGGTCGGGGTTGGGTCCGGGGTCTGGCTTTGGCCCGGCGCCGCGGCGTCCACGAGGAAGGGCGCCCGGGTGGCCGCCGCCTGCACGCCCGGCTCTCCCCCGGCGGATGCCGGCAGTGGCGGGACGAGGGCCGGAAGTTCACCGCCGTGGTGGCCGCCGGCTCCCGGCGTAACCGCGACGAGAGTGTCGGCAAGGTCCCGGGTGTGCCGGTCGTGCGCAACGAGCAGCACGGTGACCTTTCCCCGGAGCCCGGCGAGGGCCCGATTGACCAGTGTGGCCGATCCCCGGTCCAGATGGGCGGTGGGTTCATCCAGGAGCAGTACGCGGGCGCCGGCCTCGATCCTCGCCAGCCCGCGGGCCAGAGCAACCCGCCTCAGCTCCCCCGGGCTCAGCTCGGCCGGGTGCTTGGCCGCCAGGTGCCCCGCGCCCAC
The DNA here is from genome assembly GCF_056399305.1 of Arthrobacter sp. 01N444. Lineage (NCBI taxonomy): Bacteria > Bacillati > Actinomycetota > Actinomycetes > Micrococcales > Micrococcaceae > Arthrobacter > Arthrobacter sp. 01N444. The sequence goes on along the minus strand of NZ_JBFTRB010000003.1, from coordinate 163,451 downwards.
GGCTGCCAGGCACCGCTGCGCTGCCGCATCGGCTTCCGCGCCCGCCTCGGTGCCGGCCGTGGCGGCGTCGGCTTCGTCGGCGGGAACGCCGAGATACAGGCGGATCTCGTCCAGCACCGTGGAAGCCAACATGACGGGATGCTGTGGCACCCAGGCGAGATCCGCCGTCGTGAATCCTCCGAGGCGTCCGGACACGGCGGTCCCTGCATCCGTCCCGATGGTCCCGGCGAGGACTCCGAGCACGGTGCTCTTGCCGGCGCCGCTGGCACCGTCGAGTGCCGTGATCTGGCCGGCGGCGGCGGTGAAGCTCAACGGTCCGACGGCGGCGTCCGTGCGTCCGCCGAAGCGGACGGTCAGTCCGTCCACGGTGACGGCGGGCGGGCCGGCAGCAGGAACGGAGGCCGGCGTCGGGTCCAGGGGCGCAGCTCCGGGATCCGCGAGGACCGCTGTGGTTTCGGCGAGCGCTGCCCGGCCGTCGTCGCTGGCGTGGTGTGCGGTGCCGAGCTCCCGGAGCGGAAGGTAGCAGTCGGGAGCGAGGATGAGCGCAAGCAGCCCTGCCTCAAGCGCCATGTCGCCGTTGACCAGGCGGACGCCGATGAACACGGCGACGACCGCCACGGAAATGGTCGAGATGAGCTCGAGGGCCAGGGCGGAAAGAAAGGCCGTGCGCAAAGTCCCCATGGTCCGGGAACGATATTCCTCGGACATGTCCTCCAGCGCCTGGCGCTGGGCGGAGGCCCGGCCCAGGCCCACGAGGACGGGCAGGCCTTTGGCGAGCTCGAGCATGTGCCCGGAGAGCCGTGCCAGCGCGGACTGGGCGTCCCTGACACGTTCCTCGGTGTACCGCCCGATCAGGATCATGAACAGCGGCACCAGCGGCACCGTCAGCACGATCACCACGGCGCTGACCCAGTCGGCGAACAGGATGCGGGCGCCCAGCAGCAGCGGAATGGCCGCGCAGTTCACCAGCGCGGGCAGGAACTGGGTGTAGTAGCTATCCAGGGCGTCCAGCCCCCGGGTGGCCAGCACGGCGAGGCCGCCGTCGGCGGGCCCGGCAGACCGCGTGCCGTTCCTGAGCGCCTGCTCCAGCAGTTGCGAGCGCAGCTCCTCCTTCACTCCGAGCGCCGCCCGGCGTGAGGCCACGGACTGGCCCCACACCGTCAGCGAGCGCAGCACCGCCCCCGCGGCGCCCAGAACCAGCTGGTCTGCCCAGGCGGTGTCATGAGCGGCGAGCCCGGCGAGCATCGATGCCACAGCCTGCGCCATGAGCACGAGCGAGAGGGCTTTCAGGGCGGCAAGCAGTCCCAGCAGGTAGAGGGCGGAACGGGTCGAGGGGCCGGCGGGGAACGGTCTCATCTGGGAAGTTAGTCCTTCGGTGCCAGCGCTTTGGCGGCGATCGCGGGAAGGAAGCTGTGCGCCTCCGGGATATGCGCTGCGCTCACCCGGCGCCGGAACACCCAGTACGTCCAGGCCTGGTACGCCAGGACCAGCGGCAGCCCGATGCAGGCCACAATGCTCATCAGGCCCAGGGTGTAGTCCGAGGACGAGGCGTTGGAGACGGTGAGATTGAACGCGGGATCCAGCGTGGACGGCAGGACCACGGGGAAGGCGGCACCGAAGATGGAGGCGCTGCCGAGCAGGAGGAAGGCACCCAGCGACATGAAGGCACGGCCTTCGGCACCCTTGCGGGCGAAATTCCACGCCAGGACCGCGGCGGCGACGGCGCCGACCACGGCGGCGATGGTCCAGGCCTCGCCGCTGAGGAGCTGGAGGCTCACCGCCCAGCCGGCCATGGGCAGCAGCAGCACGGGCAGCAGCCGGACGAACCAGGCCCGCGCCCGGTGGCGTACCTCGCCGTCGGTCTTCAGGGCCAGGAACCCGAGCCCGTGCAGGAGGGAAAATCCGACGACGGCGAGCCCGCCGAGCACGGCGTAGCCGCTGAACCAGGCAAACGGGCCGCCCTCTCGGTCGCCGTTCGCGTTCAGCGGCAGTCCCGTGGTGGTCAGGGCCAGTGCGGCGCCGACGCCGAAGGCCGCGACGAACGACCCTGCCGAGATGGCCCAGTCCCAGCGGGCGCGCCACCGGGGGTTGTCCACCTTGCCGCGGTATTCGAAGGCGACCGCCCGGAAAATGAGCGCCACGAGGACCAGCAGGAGTGGCAGGTACAGGGCGGAGAACAGCGAGGCGTACCAGAGCGGGAACGCCGCGAAGGTGGCGCCGCCGGCGGTCAGGAGCCAGACTTCGTTGCCGTCCCAGACCGGGCCGATCGTGTTGATCAGGACGCGGCGTTCCGTGTTGTTCCGGGCGAATCCCTTCATCAGCATGCCGACGCCGAGGTCGAAGCCCTCGAGGAAGAGATAGCCCGTCCACAGCACCGCGATGGCAACGAACCAGATGGTGGGTAGCAGTTCCATGCTGAGAATCCTCTGCGTATTTTTCGTGTGGGTTGCTGGGTGGTGGGTTGCCGGGCGGGCGCCTAGTAGGCGAACGCCAGGACGTCGTCGTCGGGTTTGCCGGGACCGCCCCGGGGGGTGGTGTCCTCGTTTTCGTCAACGGGGGCGTGGGCAAGTTCCGGCATGGCCGAGGCCACGCCGCCGCGGATGTACTTGACCAGGAGCTTGACCTCCACCACCAGCAGCACAGCATAGATGGAGGTCAGGACCACGAGGGAGGTCAGGATCTCTCCAGCCGAAACTCCCGGTGAGACGGCCGCGGCGGTGAACATGAAGACCTGGTCGATGCCGCTGGGGTCCGGGTTCGGGGCGACGACGAACGGCTGTCGGCCCATCTCGGTAAAGATCCAGCCCGCCGCGTTGGCACCAAACGGTGCGAGGATCCCGAACACCGCCAGGCGCATGAGGCCGCGGGAGGCCGGCACTGTTCCCTTGCGGGTTGCCCACAGTGCCAGGAGGGCGGCGAGGGCGGCCACGCCGCCGAAGCCGATCATCATCCGGAAGCCCCAGTAGGTGACTTCCATGACGGGCACATACTGGATTTGCTGTCCGGCGCGGTCCCCGTAGATGGGGTTGTCGGGCAGGGTGGTGCCGTACTTGGCCTGGTACTCGCCCAGCAGGCTGTTGACGCCCTTGACCTCCGTGGTGAAGTCGCCCTTGGCCAGGAAGGACAGGATGCCGGGGACCTCGATCACGGCCACGATGTCATCGCAGTTCTTGGCGCCGAGGTTGCCGACGCTGAGGACCGAGAAGCCGGTGCCATCATGGCAGGCCGCCTCGGCGGCGGCCATCTTCATGGGCTGCTGCTCGAACATGAGCTTGCCCTGCAGATCTCCGGTGACGGCGGTGCCCGCGAAGGAAATCATGGCGACGACGGCGCCGATCCTCAGCGAGCGGATCCAGACGGTGTGGTCACTGCGGTCCCGGCCGAGGATGCCGGCGGCTTCGCCGGGGATCACCTTGCCGTCGGCCCCGATGGTGTCGATGCCGTCGTGGCGGCGGCGCCACAGGTGGTACCAGGCAATGCCGAGCAGGAACCCGCCGGCGACGGCCAGGGCGCCGAAGAGAGTGTGGGGCACGGCGACCAGGGCCGTGTTGTTGGTGAAGACGGCCCACGCGTCGGTCATGACGGGCCGGCCGTTGACCATTCCGACGCCGACGGGGTGTTGCATCCAGCTGTTGGCCACGATGATGAAGTAGGCCGAGAAGACGGAACCAATGACGGCGATCCAGAGGCAGGCCAGGTGGACGGCGGGCTTGAGCTGTTTCCAGCCGAAGATCCACAGGCCCAGGAAGGTTGACTCGACGAAGAACGCCAAAAGCGCTTCCAGGGCCAGCGGGGCGCCAAAGACGTCACCGACAAAGCGGCTGTACTCGCTCCAGGCCATGCCGAACTGGAACTCCTGCACGATGCCGGTGGCCACGCCCATGATGAAGTTGATCAGGAAGAGCTTGCCCCAGAACTTGGTCATGCGCAGATATTCCGGCTTGCCGGTGCGGTACCAGAGCGTCTGGATCACAGCCACCACCAGCCCGAGGCCGATCGTGAGCGGCACCATCATGAAGTGGTAGACCGTGGTGATTCCGAATTGCCAGCGTGCGATTTCCAAGGCGTCCAAGGCAGTCCCTACTTTTGGCTAGGTCCGAGCAACTTCTACGTGGCGTAGAAGTAATTCTTCTACAGAGTGTAGAACACATCGTCGCTTCCCCGTAACCCAGACTCCCACGGCACGTCACGGCCTGCAATGGAACAAAGGCCCTCTCCCGCCACCCCGGGTCGGCGGCGCGACACGCCGGGCGGCCGTGTTCTACTTCATGTAGAAAGAATGCGCAAAACGCGGTAAATTTGTAAACGAAGAATTCACACACACCGCCCCGGCAGGCACCAGCAGTTTCCCAGCATGACGCCGGCGCGGCAGGCATAGAAGGATGTACGCAATGGCAAGTCTCGGTGAACTGGAACGGGCAGTGATGGACCTGCTCTGGGCAGGCCAAGAAGCTGCGACAGCCAACACTCTGCGGGACCTCCTCGCACAAAGCACCCAGCCCCAGGACGGCAGCGCCGGACACGTGGGCAAAGACCTCGCGGTCACCACGGTGCTGACCGTACTCTCGCGCCTTGAGCGGAAGGGTCTGGTGGAACGCGAACGCGGCACCCGCCCTCACCGCTACCAGGCCGTCTCGAGCCGTGCGGACCACACCGCGGAACTCATGCACGAGGTCCTCGGCTCCGCTCCGGACCGCGAAGCCGTCCTGGCCCGGTTCATTGGTTCCGTCACGGATAACGAGGCAGAAACCCTGCGCAAGCTTTTGGGCCGCAGCTAGCGCCCGATGTTCTGGACCTCATATTTTCTGGCGGTCCTGGCGATAGCATTGGCGTGGCCGGTGCCTGTCCTCCTCTCCCGTGCCCAGTGGCCGGCCCGCTCCCCCTTCACGGCGATGCTGTTGTGGCAGGCGATCGCGCTGGCCGGTGGCCTGTCCATGATCGGCGCCATGCTGGTTTACGGGCTCGAGCCGGTCGGGGACAACCTGCTCTCCGGCCTGCGGGCGCTGGCTGGCATGGTCTTCCACAATGCCCCCACCACGGAACTGGGCTTCTGGCACATCTTTGCGCTCTCGGCCGCGGCCCTGCTGACGGCGCACCTGGTATTTACCCTGCTGCTGACCTACTACAAGATCCAGCGCCAGCGCCGCCGCCACCGCGAGCTGCTGGACCTCCTGGCGTCGCCGTCCTCCGACGGCCCGGGGACGATGGTCCTGAACGTGGACTCGCCGGTGGCGTACTGCCTGCCCGGCGGCGCACGGTCCGTGACGGTTCTCTCCGACGGCCTCATGGCCGCCCTGGAGCCCGATGAGTTGCGTGCCGTGCTAATTCACGAGAACGCCCACCTGAGCCAGCGCCACCACCTCCTGCTGTGGGCCTTCGCCGCGTGGCGCCAGGCGCTGCCGTGGCTGCCCACCACCCGGCTGGCGCAGGAGTCGGTCAACTCCCTGATCGAGATGCTGGCCGACGACGTCGCGCTCAAGACGGAGAGCAAGGCGACCCTGATCAGGGCGATTGCCATTGTGGCCAGCGGGTCCCCGGCCACCCCCGCGGTGCGCCTGGCGTTCGGCGAGCCCGGCGTGGCCGACGGCGACCCCAGCCAGCCCGGCGCCACCGGAGGCAGCGGCTCGGCGGGCACGACGGCGTCACGCGTCAGCCGCCTGCTCTCGCCGCAGCCGCCGTTGTCGGAACCGCTGCGCGCCGCTGTCCTGGCCTGCTGCGTGCTGCTCCTGGCCGTGCCGACGGCCCTGCTGCTGGTCCCCGGCCTGCTCGGCTAACTCCGGCCCCCTGCCACTCCTGTCATCCGGCCCCCACGCCGGACCGCCCCGCCACAGGAACGGCGGAGCGGCCGGTTTCGCGCCAGGATAGCCATCTGCGCCGCTATTTCAGCAGCTTGCTGGCCTTGAATTGCAGGTCGACGTTGCCGGACCCGTTGCCCTTGGACGTTCCATTGATCGCCGAGGTGGTCATGGCGAAGGTCAGTGTCGAGTGGGCGATCGCGTCGGCCATTTGCTCCAGCACAGTGGTGTTGACGTTGGCGAGAGTGTCGCAGGCCTGGTGGTAGCAGGCGTCATGAGCCACGTTTGGTGTCCCGCCGAACACTGCCGCTTCCGCCACCGTCTTAAGGTCTTCCGCGCCGGTGAACAGGCCACCCGCCGGAATCCCGTTGTTGATGAACCCGGAGTAGTCCGAGCGCCCGTCGAACTGCGTCGGCGCAGTAGGCAGGTTCTGGGACTTGAAGTAGTCCAGGAAGACCTTCTCGACGAGCCCGGAGCCATTGGGGCCCTTCGTGCCGAAGGAGGAGCCGTCGCCGTCGTAGACGAACCGCACAAAGTTCGGCGAGCCGACCATGTCGAAGTTGAGGTTGACCGCGTGCGCCTTGATCTGGCTCGCCGTCAGCTGGGATGTGTAGAAGTCGGAGCCGACAAGTCCGGGCTCCTCCCCTCCCCAGAAGGCGAAGCGGACCCTGTTCACGGGGGTCTGGCCCGACGCCTTCAGCTGGATCGCCGTCTCGAGGATGGAGGCTGTCCCGGTGCCGTTGTCGTTGATGCCCGGCCCTTCCGGCACGGAATCCAGGTGCGCCCCCACCAGGACGGTGCGGTCCGCGCGTCCGCCGGTGTCGGCCAGGATGTTGAACGAGGTCAGCTTGGTGACGGTGGAGTTCACGGCGAGGTGCATGCTGACGCCGTTCAGCCCGGCGAGTTCGGCGCCGGTGGCGAAGCTGGTGCTGACCACCGGGATACCTGCCTGAGGCGCGTCCAGCGTGCCGCCGAAGAGGGCAAAGCGCTCGTCCGCCGGGTCCGCATTGCCCTGGTTGAAGATGATGACGCCGGCCGCCCCGGCCGCGGCGGCGTTGTCCGCCTTGATCCGGAAGGTGCAGGTGCCGCGCTGGATCAGGGCGATGTTGCCCGCCGTGAACCCGCCGAAGTCGGCTGCCTCGCAGCCGCTGGTGGAGGCCCGGTCGCCGGCCAGGTTGATGTCGACGGCGCTCAGCGGGGCCGTGACGTTGCCGGAACCGGAATAGTTCATATCGAGGAAGCCGTCCGGGGCGTCATAGGCGTAGGTCCGCGGGGATGGCGAGAGGCGCTCCATCGACGCCGAGACGGTGTCGTAGCGCTCGTAGGGGAAGGTTTGGCGGACCGGGGTGTAGCCGGCGGCCCACAACTTGCGCTCGATGTACCGGGCGGAGGCTTCGTATCCCGGAGTGCTGGCAGCCCGCGTGCCACCGTTGGCGTCCGCGACGGCCTGGAGGGCCGCGAGGTGTTTCATGATGTTTGTTGCCGACACGGCAGCGCGCAGGGGTGCCGTGTTTGTTCCGTTGTCAGCGAGTGCGGGCGGCGCAAGGCTGGCCGCCAGTCCGATCGAGGCGGCGATGGCCGCACGGCGGATATTCCGGCGTTGCTTCATAGGGTTCTCCTGGATTCGGCTGCGGAATCCAATCCGGGCGTCCTTGCCCGCAAGGGTGAGATGAAGCTATCGGAAGCACCTTGGGCAAAGGTTGAGAGAACCAGACGCCGGCGAAGCAGCCGCGACGGCACAGATTTCGGTCGCCGGGCCCGTCCCCGCCGGCGGAACGTCAGGCGTCGATGCGCTCCCGGTCCAGATTGGCGGCGCCTGCAATGATGAAGTCCTTGCGCGGCGCCACGTCCGAGCCCATGAGGAGGTCGAAAGTCTCTTCGGCCTGCTTGGCGTTCTCGATCCCGACCTTGCGGAGCGTCCGGTGTCGCGGGTCCATGGTGGTTTCGGCCAGCTGTTCGGCATCCATTTCGCCCAGCCCCTTGTACCGCTGGATCGGCTCCTTGTAGCGCTTGCCCTCTTTGGCGAGCCGCGCCAGCAGGACATGGAGCTCAGCCTCGGAGTAGGTGTAGATCATCTCGTTGGCCTTCTGGCCGGCGTTGACGACCTCCACACGGTGCAGCGGCGGGACGGCGGCGAAGACGCGCCCCTCGTCGATCATCGGACGCATGTAGCGGAAGAAGAGCGTCAGGAGCAGGGTCCGGATGTGGGCGCCGTCGACGTCGGCGTCGGTCATCAGGATCACTTTGCCGTACCGGGCGGCGCTGATGTCGAACGTGCGGCCGGAACCGGCCCCCACCACCTGGATCAGGGCAGCGCACTCGGCGTTGGAGAGCATGTCCCCCACCGAGGCTTTCTGGACGTTGAGGATTTTGCCGCGGATCGGCAGGAGCGCCTGGAAGTCGGAGGACCGCGCCAGCTTGGCGGTGCCGAGCGCGGAGTCACCTTCGACGATGAACAGTTCGGAGCGTCCGACGTCGTCGGTACGGCAGTCGGCCAGCTTGGTGGGCATGGAGGAGGTTTCCAGCGCATTCTTGCGGCGCTGGGTTTCCTTGTGGACGCGCGCCGAGATGCGGGACTTCATCTCGCTGACGATCTTTTCCAGCAGCAGCGCGGACTGGGCCTTGTCGTTGCGGTTGGCGGAGGTCAGCTTCGCGGTGATCTCCTGTTCCACCACCTTGGCCACAATGGCCCGGACGGCGGAGGTGCCCAGGATTTCCTTGGTCTGGCCCTCGAACTGCGGTTCGGCCAGCCGGACGGTCAGGACCGCGGTCAGGCCGGCGAAGATGTCGTCCTTTTCAATCTTGTCGTTGCCGGCCTTGAGCTTGCGGGCATTGGTCTCCACGGCCTTGCGGAAGGTCTTGAGCAGGGCCTGCTCGAAGCCGGACTGGTGGGTGCCGCCCTTGGGCGTGGAAATGATGTTGACGAAGGTCCGGACCGTGCTGTCGTAGCCAATCCCCCAGCGCAGCGCGACGTCGACCTCACAGTCGCGTTCGACCTCCGCGAGCTGGCTGTGGCCCTTTTCGTCGAGGACGGGGACGGTTTCCTTGAATTTCCCGGCACCGTGGAGGCGCCAGATATCCGTGACGGCGGGGTCGGCGGCGAGGAAGTCGACAAATTCGGAGATGCCGCCGTCGTGGTGGAAGACCTCTTCATGCGGGCCCGATTCTCCGGGCGTGCCGGCAATCCTGCGTTCATCCCGGACCGTGAGCTTCAGTCCGGGGACCAGGAACGAGGTCTGGCGGGCACGCGCGGCGAGGTCATCGTAGGAGAATTTGGCGTCGGGCGTGAATATCTGCCGGTCCGCCCAGTAGCGGATCCGGGTTCCGGTCACGCCGCGCTTGGCCTTGCCCACGACATCGAGCACAGAGCCGTCGATGAAGGGTTCGAACAGGGTCGCGGGGTCCGGCTTGGTGCCCGGATCCTTGAACCGGCCCGGTTCCCCCCGGCGGAAGGACATCTTGTACGTCTTGCCGCCTCGGTCCACTTCGACGTCGAGGCGGGCCGAGAGCGCGTTGACCACCGAGGCGCCCACGCCATGCAAGCCGCCGGAAGCGGTGTAGGAGCCGCCGCCGAACTTTCCGCCGGCGTGCAGTTTCGTGAAGACGACTTCGACGCCGGTCAGCCCGGTTTTCGGTTCGACGTCCACGGGGATGCCGCGGCCGTCGTCGTGGATCTCGACTGAGTTGTCCGCGTGGAGGATGATCTTGATGTCGTGGCCGAAGCCGGCGAGGGCCTCGTCGACGGAGTTGTCGATGATTTCCCAGAGGCAGTGCATGAGGCCGCGGGAGTCCGTGGAGCCGATGTACATGCCCGGGCGCTTACGGACTGCCTCGAGGCCCTCCAGCACGGAGAGGTGCCGGGCGGTGTAATCAGAACTGGGTGCCACGGGTCGTGAACTCCTTAAAGGATCGGGACAGCCACCGCAGCGTGCGCAGGCGGCAGTCACAGAATTTGACGCACTTCCTAGGTTAGCCGGACTCCGGGTGATCGACGGTCTGCCACTCCCCGCGGGGGCTCTCCGGCCACCCGCCGTTACTGAGACGTGATACGCGGACAGCGAAAGTAGGCCATCCGTGCCATGGTTTGGCCACGAATGCTGGTTATATAGGTATACCGATCTACTAAGGAGGCCGAACATGACAACAGCAGTTGCGGACCGCACACTGACCGCCGCAGACCGGTGCGATCGTTGCGGAGCACAGGCATATGTCCGAGTTGTTCTCGGTGCCTCCGGCGGTGAGCTTCTTTTCTGCGGCCACCACGCACGCGCCGTAGAACCGACCCTCAAGCCGCTCAGTTCAGACTGGCATGATGAGACTGACCGCCTTCACCAGAAGGCCCCGGTTCCGGTCGACTAGACCGCACCGGTTTCAGCCCGGCACCCTACAGGGTTCCGGGCGACCTGAGACCACTGCATCAGGGCCCCTCCATACCGGAGGGGCCCTGATTCGTTAAGTGCTGTTTCGTCAGGTGCCGGGTCGGTTAAGTGCCGTGCACCCGGCTGCGGCGGCAAAAAGCAATGCGGGGTCCCTTCCTGCCCGTTCCTCCGGTGAGGATGGGCGGGAAGAGACCCCGCATTGCTGAGAACCTTTACCCGGTCTGCGACCAGTGGCGCTTAGTCCAGGTAGTCGCGCAGGACCTGTGAGCGCGACGGGTGCCGCAGCTTGGACATGGTCTTGGATTCGATCTGGCGGATGCGCTCACGTGTCACACCGTAGACCTTGCCGATTTCGTCTAAAGTCTTCGGCTGGCCGTCGGTAAGGCCGAAGCGCATCGCTACCACGCCGGCTTCGCGCTCGGAGAGCGTATCCAGCACCGAGTGCAGCTGTTCCTGCAGCAGGGTGAAGCTCACGGCATCCGCGGGAACCACGGCTTCGGAGTCCTCGATGAGGTCGCCGAATTCGGAGTCGCCGTCCTCGCCAAGCGGGGTGTGCAGCGAGATGGGCTCGCGGCCGTACTTCTGGACCTCCACGACCTTTTCCGGGGTCATGTCGAGTTCGAGGGCCAGCTCCTCCGGGGTGGGTTCGCGGCCGAGGTCCTGCAGCATCTGGCGCTGGACTCGGGCCAGCTTGTTGATGACTTCCACCATGTGCACCGGGATGCGGATGGTGCGGGCCTGGTCAGCCATGGCGCGGGTGATCGCCTGGCGGATCCACCAGGTGGCGTAGGTGGAGAACTTGAAGCCCTTGGTGTAGTCGAATTTCTCCACCGCACGGATCAGGCCCAGGTTGCCTTCCTGGATCAGGTCCAGGAACAGCATGCCGCGCCCGGTGTAGCGCTTGGCCAGCGAGACGACGAGGCGGAGGTTGGCCTCCAGCAGGTGGTTCTTGGCGCGCTTGCCGTCGTGGATGACGAATTCGAGCTCGCGCTTGAGTTTCGGGTCCATGGTGCCGTCGTCGGCTGCGATCTTTTCTTCAGCGAAGAGACCGGCCTCGATCCGCAGGGCCAGGTCTACTTCCTGTTCGGCATTCAGCAGGGCGACCTTGCCGATCTGCTTCAGGTAGTCCTTGACGGGGTCGGCGGTGGCGCCGGCAGACATAACCTGCTGCACCGGAGCGTCGTCGTCGTCGGCGTCGGAGTAGACGAAGCCGGAGCCGGTGGTGGCCGCGGCCTTGCCGGCGACTTCCTCGCCTTCTACTTCGTCGCCGAGCTCGGCGGCGTCGGGCGTGATGTCGTCGAGATCCTCTTCGGCGTCGACGTCATCGTCAGACGTACTGGCAGAGTTGCCGGCGGCTTCTGCCGCGGCTTTCGCGCCGGGCTTGGGCCCGCGCTTCTTGGGCTCAGGCTTGGCGACTCCGGTTACGGTGTCGCCACCCTCTGCGGAAGCGGCGTCCTTGACAGCCTTGTTGGCTGCGCGCGTGGCGGCGCGCTTGGCGTTGGTCGCCGCCTTCTTCTCCTCAGGGGACAATTCGGCCTGGTCGGCGGGTTCCTTCTTCGCGGAAGACGGGGTCACTGAAAACCTTTCTAGCTGCGGTCTGCGGAATCACCATACGGGCAACACCACTATGACCCTGTCAAGTCCGTGTTCAACATCAGGTGCAACCACGACCAGCAGAGCCACTTAGTAGAACTGCTGGCGCGGCCTTAATGTTCCCTGTTTCCAAGGAACATTTAGGGCACTTGATACACGGACCCAACCGGGTCTCGGCAACCATTGTCTCACGGTTTTCAGGCCGGGTGCCTTTCGCGACGCCGGGTCGGCGATATCGCGGCGGCTTCGCCCGCCGCGTCAGGACCTCATGCCGCGTCCGGGGCAAACTTCTGCCAGGCCGCCTCCCGCCTGGCAGCCCAGCCGCAAAGGGTGCCGCGCCGGCCAAGCTCCGCCAGCAGTTCCGCGAGCCTGTACCCCGGGTGGCCCTGCAGGGCCTGCCGGTAGAGCGCGTCGGCGTAGGAGCCGCGGCCACGGCACCATTCGATCCAGCCCAGCGCCGTCACGGCGGCTGCCGTTGCCTCCCCGTCACCAAGACGGCCGAGCCGTTCCAGGACCCGCTCGAGCCCGCCCATCAGGGTCCAGTCCGGGACCGACGGCGCCAGTCCGAGCAGGACTTCCCCGTAACCGGGAACAGCCCCGGCAGCAGGCACGGCGCCGGCGGCGGACCCGCCGCTGCCGGGTGCCACCGGCAGAGGCGTCCGCGGAGCGGACTTGGTGCGGGAAGTGCGGCCGGACATTGGACCCGGCAGGGGGCTGGGCGTCGGTCCGAGCCATGAGGCGGGCGTGTTATCGGGGAAAGCGGCGGACCCGGGGTCCGGGTCGAAGATACCGAAGTCCTCGGCGCCGCGTTCGGCCGCGGACCGTCCGGCGGCCGCCATCACCAGGACCGCGTCCCGCCACGACGGAATGCACAGGCTGGCCCGCAGGTAGCCGGCGAGTTCCGGTGAGAGCTGAAGCGGCCGGCCACTGGTCCAGGGATCGGGCGTCCCGGAGCCGGTGGTTCCGGCATCGGTCCCGGAGCCGGTGGTTCCGGCGTCGGTCCCGGCGTCGGTGGTTCCGGGGTCGGGGACGGCACCCCTAGCCACGTCACCCGCGGTGGGGACAGGAAGGTGCTCCTGGCCAATGGCGGCCTGCATGGCCATCATCCAGACGTCGAGGACCTGGTCGAATTGGGCCCGGTCCCGCCGTCGAGGAGAGAATTGCTCCGCCCAGCCGCACTCGGCAAGGCTCACCGCGGGGTCCACCGGCAGCGGCGCCGGGGTGGTCCCCTGGGCGCCGGGGACCGCGCCGACGCTGCTGCCGCGGTAGACCATCTCGGCGTTGAGCCTGCTGTTCCTGATCTGTTCGACCGGACGGCCGGGCATCCCACAGCATTCCGGATCGCTGCAGTCTGCGTTGCGCCAGAACTCAGTACCGATAATCCAGGCGTCCCTCACGGGCAATCCGGCTGCCTCAAGGGCAAGCTCGAGTTCTTTGAGCAGGTCCGCCCACGCATGGCCGTCGCCGGCGCTGTCCGTCTGCGTATCGGCGCCGGCCTCAGCGTCAGTGAAGAAGGCCAGCAGCGAACCGTCAGCCGCGTCGTCCGCCTGCAGATAGGCCACGACATTCCGGGCAAAACCGGCCAGCATGTCCCTCCGGCCTGAGCCGCCTCCGGGCACGGGGAGGTCGACCCGCAAGGTGGCTCCGAGGCGTTTCCCCTGCAAGGTCATGGCCACGAGGCTGTCTTCCGGCCAGTAACCGAGGGAGTGCGGGATGAAGCCCAGAATGTCTTCGGGGCCGGTAATTCTCAGGTGATCGGGAGCTGTCATAAGTCCAGCTTCGCGGCGGCTGCGTCCCCGGCGACAGTACCGGGTTGCGCTATGTGGATAACCGCGACGAAGTCGGAACCACTATGGCGGAACCAGCGCCAACGGGCGGTGTCCTCCCCCCGCCCCCCCCCCGAATGCTGACAGGACGCCGGCCTTTCGCCAAACCGCACTAAACCGCACTATTTCGATGCAGTGGCCTCCACCGTTGCCGCGTTCGAGTCCGCGGCGCGGCGAATCTCTTTGACCTTCGCGATCTGCGGGGCGAGTTCCTGCATGCGGGTTGTCAGGTATTTGTCCAGGACTTTGTCCAGGGCAGCGTGGAACCCGGTCTTGTCCCGGCAGACGGCGTCGGTCACGGCGATTCTGAACTCTTCCTGGCCGCCCGCAGTTTTACCGGCATCGGCGGCCTGCCCCGGGTTAGAAAACGAGGCGTAAGGGGTTTCCTTCATGCAGGCCGCCCAGTCAGCGACTGCTTTGGTAATGCCCGAGTCGCCGGAGGCGGACAGGGCGGCCGGGAAAAACCAGTTGGAGGCGATGCCGGTGGCGAGCATGTAGTTTTCCGCGCTGCCGTAGATCTGTGTCATGGCTTCGCCGCGACATCCGCCGGAGGACGTTCCCATACCGTCCACCGTGGTCATTGACGCGGTGTCCCCGGGCCCGGTGAGTGCCTTGGTGAAGGCTGGATTGGCGAAGAGTTTGCCGTCTGCGGACCCGGGAGCCGGCTCGTGAGGTCCCTGCGGTCGGGTGCTGGCGTAGCCGCTGGCTTTGGCGGCGTCGACCGTGAGCCGTTTGAATCCGATGGCTCCGTTGAGGTCCATAGTCGTCTCGGCGGCGGGCGGTGTGTAGTCGAAGCCGGCCTTGGCCATGCAGCGGCGGACAGCCTCCTGCATGCCCTTTTCGGCTATCGGATCTGTTGAGGCGTAGGCCTCTGCCTGGCGGATGATCCCTGGGACGGGCTCCGGGGACGCGGTGACCGACGCGGCCGGGATGGCGGCCGCGGCCAGGGCGGCGCCGGTGCCTACGATCAGCACGGCAGCGCCGAAGATCTTCTTTTTCATGGTGGCTCCTTCGGTTGTTTTGGGCAAAGCGGTGGCTGTCCTTCCCGTATTGGGACGGCGTCGGAGGGTGGGGCGGTGCTGTTGTGAGGGCTAGTTGAGGACGTTGTTTTCGTAAGCGAAGGCGACGAGCTGGATGCGGTTCTTCAGCTTCAGTTTCGCCAGGATGCTGCCGACGTGGGATTTCACAGTGGCTTCGCTGAGTACCAGTGAGGCCGCGATTTCGGCGTTTCCCAGCCCTTTGGCGGTAAGGAGAAACACGTCGCGCTCCCTTCCGGACAGGTCTGCCAGCGCGGCGTCGTTCCCGGAAGAGGGCGTGGTGTAGTCGCGTAGCAGTTCGTTGGTGATGGCCGGAGCGATGACTGAGTGCCCCGAGTGAACCGTTCGGATGGCGGCCAGCAGGAAGTCCGGTGTGGTGTCTTTGGTCAGGAAACCGGCGGCGCCGGCCTGGATGGCTCGGACGACGGCTTCGTCATGCTGGATCGTGGTCAGCACGATGATCTTGGTGGCAGTTCCAGTGGACTTTTCCAGGATCGTCCTTGTGGCCGTGATGCCGTCCATGACAGGCATGCGGATGTCCATGAGGAGCACATCAGGGGAGGTCTCCTGCACGAGTTCGACGGCGGCCTCTCCGTTGACGGCTTCGCCGACAAGGTCCATGTCCGCCTGGCTGCGCAGAATCATTTTGAGCCCGGCGCTGAACAGCGGCTGGTCATCGGCCAGGGCAATCCGGATCGGTGTGGTCGTCATGGTTGTGCTCCCTCCAATGAGCGCAGGCGGGGCCCGTTGGAGGCGGCCGCTGCCTGCTGCCTAGGTCCGGCCGACGGGAGGAAGGCCAGTACTTCGAAGGTCTCTTCGCCGCGGACTGTTTCCACCCATCCGCCGGCGGCTGCGGCGCGGGCTTTCATTCCTGCTATCCCGCGGCCCGATGGGGTGGCCTTTGTCGTCGCGGCCGGGCTGGTGATCAGCGAGGAGTTGATGCGGAGCTCAAGGGATCCTGCCGTCCACACCAGGTGCAGGTGCGTACCCTGGCTCCGGTCTCCGTGCTTGAAGGCGTTTGTGAGGCTTTCCTGCGCCAGGCGGTAGACCGTTAGCTGCTGGGCGGCGGTCATGTCCCATGGCTGGCCCGTCGTTTCGATCGTGACCGCCATGCCGCTGGAGCTCAGACGGTCGGCAAGAATCACCAGGTCTTCAATTTTGTGAGTCGGTTGGTTGCTGAGCTCCGTGGAGAAGCCTTCGATGAGCCGGCGCGTTTCGACAAGGGCGGTCCTCGCCGATTCGGCGATGACCTTGGATGCTTCTTCCACGGTTTCCGGTTCTGTGCGGTGGATGAAGCGTATTCCGTCGGCCTGGGCCACGATGACTGTCAGTGAATGTGCCAGGACGTCGTGGAGCTCCCCGGCGATTCTGTTGCGTTCTTGTTCGATGGCGAGTTCGGTCGCGGTCTCCCGCAGCCGTGTTTCCGCCGCGAGCTGCGCCCTTCGGCTCCTCGAGGCGTTGTTTACTGCCACACCGACGGCCCAGGCGGCGAGGTTCAGGGCGGCGAAGGCTCCAAAGATCAGAAAGGCGTAGGTGAGGGTTCGCAGTAATCCCCTGCCGTAGATCGGGCTGGCGAAGATGATGTTGATCCAGGTCTGGTCGGTGAACCAGTTGACGGTGATGATGCCGGCAAATACGACAGCAGCAACGGGGAGGACCCACCGGTTCCGGGCTTTCCAGCCGATGACGGCGACGAAGATGACCACCGGAACGACAGCGTAGCTCAGCACGCCCGAGAGAAAGACCAACGGGAAAACCTTCAGGCTCTGCAGGGCCAAGGCGGCGAAAACCAGCCCCACGGCAGCGGCCGGCAGGACCTCGGCCACAGCGACGCCGGTCAGGAGCGCCAACAGAAGGGCGCTGTTCTGGTCGAAATGTCGCTCCTCCAGGATAAAGAGAGTCCCCAGAAGCAGCACGGACGTGGCCGGTGCCGCGAGGAGCCTCAGAGACTGGATCGGTTTGAACATGCCTTCACCCTAAGCTGGCGTCCACATCTCCAACGCTCGTTCTGAGTTAGTTCAACCCCGATAATGAACAACTTCAGCCATACGGATGACCGATCAGCCCGGCCCACCACATATTCAGGGCGTGCGGCGGCGCTCCGCGACCAGCCTGCGCTGCTCGGCCAGGGACTTGAGCAGGGGCGGAACCATGACTCCCTGGGCCGCCATTTGGCGCCGGACCTTCCGCCGGGTCACCACGATGGCTCCTGCTCCCCCGGCCAGCAGCAGGAACTGCACGCTCAGGGCCACGCGGAACGGATCCAGGCCGTAGAGCTCCCCCTGCGAGAACCCGGTGGCATGCAGGACGTCGAGCACCAGCCCGATCAGGTAAATGGACACGAGCGCGGCGATGAAGCCACCCACGTTGACTATCCCGGTGGCGGTGCCGAGCCGGTGGGCCGGGTTGAAGGTCCGGGCGAAATCGAAGCCGATCATGGAACCGGGGCCGCCGACGGCGAGGGTCACCACCAGCGCAGCCAGGAGCCAGAGCGGCGCGCGTCCCGGCACCAGCAGAACTGCCGCCCAGGCGGCAGCGGTGCATCCGGAAATGAGCAGCACCATGGTGGAGCGCCGCAGCGGATGCCGGGCAACGAATCTGCCCATCAGCGGTCCGGCGGCGATGGCGCCGGCGACGTACAGCGCCATGAGGGCCGAGACCGTGCCGCGGTCCAGCCCCTCGGCCGAAATCAGGAAAGGGTAGCCCCACGTCATGGCAAAAACCGTGCCACTGAACTGGACGGTGAAGTGGCTCCACAGCCCGAGCCGGGTCCCGGGTTGCCGCCAGGCGTGACCCAGCGAAATGCCGGTGGCGCGCAGCCCCTGTGACTGTGCCGGTGCGGAGTGCCCAGGTGGAAGGTCCTGGAGCAGGATCAGCACCAGCACGACGGCGAGGCCGGACATCGCGCCGAGCGTCAGGAAGGCCGGCGTCCACCCCGCGGAGTGCAGGATCATGGCGAACGGCACCACGCTGAAGAGCTGGCCGAGCTGGCCGGACATGCCGGTCAGCTGCGTCAGGAGCGGGACGCGCCCCGGGGCGAACCAGAGCGGGATGAGCCGGATGACGGAAATAAACGTCATGGCGTCACCGGCGCCCACCAGGACGCGTCCCAGGACTCCGCCGGGTATGTTGTCGGCAAACGCCAGCTGAAGCTGGCCGAGTCCCATCAGGACACCACCGCCCGCCAGCATCGCGCGGGAGCCGAACCGGTCCACCAGAATCCCCACGGGAATCTGCAGCGCCGCATAAACCAGCAGCTGCAGCACGGTGAAGAAGGAGATCTCCGCGGCGCTGGCGTGGAAGCGTTCCGTTGCCTCCAGGCCGACCACACCGAAAGAGGTCCGTTGGCTGACCGCCACGAGATAGGCGAAGATCCCGACGATCCAGATCAGCCAGGCGCGGGGAGAGGTCACTCCCCCATTATGCCCGGTTCATGATAAATAGTATTTATTCGCCGGGTTCTTTACGGGCCAGGTACGCCTCGACGGCGGCACCAAGGGCGTCGGCATTGGGGAGCTGGTCGTTCTCATCAGCCAGCAGCGACCTCCGGACCGTCCCCTCGGCCTTTTCGTCGTACCGGGTCTCCAGCCGTGAGACCACCTGCTGGACCTCCTCGGATGCCTCGATCTGCTCGGCTATCTGCCGGCCCACCTCGCGTCCCGCCTCGCGCAAACGATCGGTCGGCAGCATGAGCGACGTTGCCGCGCCCAGGTACTCGAGCCCGGCCACGGCGGCCGTGGGGTACTCGGCTTCGGCCAGGTAGTGCGGCACATGGATCACATAGCCGGCGATGTTCCGGCCGGCCTCCGTCAGCCGCAGCTCCAGGATGTGGCCCACCGCGGCCGGCACCTCCACCGTGGGCTTCCAGACCGAGATTCCCTCGATCAGCTCCGGCCGGTTGCCGTGCACGGTCACACCGACCGGCCGGGTGTGGGGCACGGGCATCGGGATCGAATGGATCCAGGTGACGAGGTTGACGTCGAGCTCTTCGACGAGGCCGACGACGGCGCGAGCGAAGCGCTCCCATTGCAGGTCCGGTTCGAACCCCGCGAGGAGCAGGAACGGGCTGCCCAGTCCGTCGACCAGCCGGTAGAGGGCCAGG
This sequence comes from Arthrobacter sp. 01N444, assembly GCF_056399305.1. Lineage (NCBI taxonomy): Bacteria > Bacillati > Actinomycetota > Actinomycetes > Micrococcales > Micrococcaceae > Arthrobacter > Arthrobacter sp. 01N444. The sequence goes on along the minus strand of NZ_JBFTRB010000003.1, from coordinate 144,719 downwards.
CTCGGTGCCTGGTAGTCCTGCAGGTGGTCCTCGACGAAGCTGACCTGCGGGCGCCGGGACCTGTAGTCGATCAGCTGGTCGGCGTCGAACTCGGCGATCATCTCGGTATCGAGCGTGTCCAGCAGTTCAGCGGTGATCTGCCGGACCACGTGGCCCGCGTCGGCGAAGCCGGTGAACCCCATGACGAGGTTGAGTCCGCGCAGTTCGGTGCTGGAGAACAGCGCGTCATCACGGATATAGAGCGACTGGGGATCCAGCAAAGAGCCGGAAATCCGTTCAATCACGGCGTGTTCCTTTCACGAGGGCGGCGGTGGGAGAAGCGGGGCGCAATCCGCCATTCGGGCGGTGCCTGGCAGAACGGCCAGTCAGGCGGATCCTGCCGGCCAGTCCCATGGAGCACTCACCGCTCGCAGCGTCTCTACCAATACAACGCCCCGGCGCCCGGGCTAATTCCTGCCCGGGGTGTGCTCCAGCTCTCATTCGATTGAATTTCCGCACGGTCGAGAGACTACGATCGGTGATGGCCCTAGGGCTTGTTTTGCAGACACCGGGTTGCGTCCCAGACCGACGGCGCCCCGGGATCCGTGGCAGGACGCCAAACATGCAGTTCCTGCCGAATATCACCGAGAACCATCACAGAGAATTGAGGACTGTCCTCGTGGTCAAGAATAGTGAAGTCAAACTTAGTGCAGTCGCAGGGGATTTGAAGAAGTCCCCCAGCGATGCCCTCGTCATCGGCGTCGGACAGGGTCCTGACGGCCCCGTTCTGCTCGACAATCCGCTGACGGCCAAGGCCGCGGAGGCCCTGGCGGAATCACTGAGCGTTCTTGGCATCACCGGCGCGGCGGACCAGGCTCACCGGCTGCCCGGCCTGCCCGAGGCGGGAGCGACCATCCTGCTGCTCGCCGGCGTCGGCAAGCTTTCCGCCACGCAGCCGCTCTCCGAGGAGGCACTGCGCCGCGCCGCCGGCTCGGCCGTCCGCCAGCTGGCCGGCGTCGCCACCGTCACCCTGGCCCTGCCCACCACCACCCTGGCCGAGGTCGCGGCGGTCGCCGAGGGCGCCGCGATGGGCGCCTACTCCTATACGGAGTTCCGGTCCTCCAAGGACGGGCTCAAGGATCCGGTGAAGAACGTCATCATCCGTACCGACTTCGCCACGGACAAGGCGCTGGCGCCTGTCCTGAACCGGGCATCCCTGATCGGCACGGCCGTGAACTCGACCCGCACGCTGGTCAACCAGCCGCCGAGCCACCTCTACCCCGAGTCCTTTGCCGACGCCGCCAAGGAACTGTCCAAGGGCCTGCCGGTGAAGGTGACCGTCTGGGACGAGAAGCGTCTTGAGAAGGAGGGATTCGGCGGCATCCTCGGCGTCGGCAAGGGCTCCACCCGGCAGCCGCGCCTCGTAAAGGTCGAATACGCCCCGGCGAAGGCCACGGCCAAGATCGCCCTCGTGGGCAAGGGCATCACCTTTGACACGGGCGGCATCTCCATCAAGCCGGCCCTGGGCATGGGCGACATGAAGTCCGACATGGCGGGTGCCGCCGTCGTCCTCAACACCGTCCTGGCCCTCGCGGGCCTCGGGCTGCCCGTCAAGGCGACCGCGTGGCTCTGCATCGCCGAGAACATGCCCTCCGGCGCTGCACAGCGCCCGGCGGACGTTCTGACGATGTTCGGCGGCAAGACCGTCGAGGTCCTCAACACCGACGCCGAGGGTCGCCTGGTCATGGCCGATGGCATCGTCGCCGCCAGCCAGGAATTCCCGGATGCCATCATCGACGTCGCAACCCTCACCGGCGCCCAGCTCATTGCTCTGGGCGACCGCACGGCCGGCGTGATGGGTTCCGACTCCCTTACCGGCGCCATCAAGACCGCCGCGGACCGGGCCGGCGAGCTCGTCTGGCCCATGCCGCTGCCGGAAGAACTCCGGGCCAGCCTCGACTCCCAGGTCGCCGACATCGCCAACATTGGCGAACGCCACGGCGGCATGATGACGGCGGCCGTCTTCCTGCGCGAGTTCGTTGGCAAGGGCAAGGACGGGGAACAGATCCCGTGGGCGCACATCGACATCGCCGGCCCGTCGTTTAATAACGGCAGCCCCTACGGCTACAACCACAAACAGGGCACGGGCTGCACCGTCCGCACCTTGGTGGCCTACGTCGAGGACATCCTCACCAAGACCGTCTAGCGCGCATCGCGGCTTTGTGGCCGGGGCGGCGATGCCTTCCCGGCCACAAAGGCGCGTGACACTGGACACAAGCGCTCCACAAACGCCATGGCAAGGTGGAGCATGTATTAGTGGTTCGCTAAGGTAAACCTTGTTTCCCAGAAGCAGACCCCAATGTAGTAGTCACAAATGAAAGGGAACCGGCCGGCTGGCACAATCACAGCAGACAGGTTCCAAGACCAGATGATGCGTACTCTCGTGTCATCGTTCACGCGAGGGAGCGTTTTAGTGGCCGATCAGGCAACTGCGCAAGAATTCGACATCCTGGTACTCGGCGGCGGCAGCGGCGGCTACGCCACCGCACTGCGTGCTGTCCAGCTTGGCCTCACCGTCGGCCTCATCGAAAAGGGCAAGCTCGGCGGCACGTGCCTCCACAACGGCTGTATCCCCACCAAGGCCCTGCTGCACTCGGCAGAGCTGGCGGACCACGCCCGCGACTCGGCCAAGTACGGCGTCAACGTGACCCTTGACAGCATCGACATCACGGCTGTCAACGCTTACAAGGACGGCATCATTGCCGGCAAGTTCAAGGGCCTGCAGGGTCTGATCAAGGGCAAGAAGGGCATCACCGTCATTGAGGGTGAAGGCAAGCTTCAGGGCACCGACACCGTCGTCGTGAACGGCACCGCGTACAAGGGCAAGAACATTGTCCTCGCGACCGGCTCTTACTCCCGCACCCTGCCGGGGCTGGAAATCGGCGGCAAAGTCATCACCTCCGACGAAGCCCTCACCATGGATTACATCCCCAAGAGCGCGATCATCCTGGGCGGCGGCGTAATCGGCGTCGAGTTCGCCTCGGTCTGGAAGTCCTTCGGCGTCGACGTCACGATCGTCGAAGGCCTCCCGTCGCTGGTTCCGAACGAGGATGCCACGATCGTCAAGGCCTTCGAGCGCGCCTTCAAGAAGCGCGGCATCAAGTTCTCCACCGGTGTCTTCTTCCAGGGCGTCGAGCAGAACGACGACGGCGTCAAGGTCACCCTCGTGGACGGCAAGACCTTCGAGGCCGACCTCCTGCTTGTTGCTGTGGGCCGCGGCCCCGTCACGGCGAACCTCGGCTACGAAGAGGCCGGGATCACGATCGACCGCGGCTTCGTCATCACCAACGAGCGCCTGCACACCGGCGTCGGCAACATCTTCGCCGTCGGCGACATCGTCCCCGGCGTGCAGCTGGCGCACCGCGGCTACCAGCAGGGCATCTTCGTCGCCGAAGAGATCGCCGGCCTGAAGCCGGTCATCGTCGAGGACGTCAACATCCCCAAGGTCACCTACTCCGAACCCGAGATCGCCACCGTCGGCTACAGCGAGAAGGCCGCCAAGGAGAAGTTCGGCGAGGACCAGATCCAGACCCAGGAATACAACCTGGCCGGCAACGGCAAGAGCTCCATCCTGGGCACGTCCGGCCTGGTCAAGCTGGTCCGCCAGAAGGACGGCCCCGTGGTCGGCGTCCACATGATCGGCGCCCGCATGGGCGAGCAGATCGGTGAAGCACAGCTGATCGTGAACTGGGAAGCCTACCCGGAGGACGTGGCCCAGCTGGTCCACGCCCACCCCACCCAGAACGAATCCCTGGGCGAGGCGCATCTGGCGCTGGCGGGCAAGCCCCTCCACGGCTAGCAGCTCCGCCCGCACCATCGCATGAACTCAGAGCCTGGTGCACCCGGCCCGAAAAGCCGGGTGCACTAAGCTCGACCAAGGCAGCAATCATCCGCACTAAAGATCAATAAGGAGAACGGGGACGACATGTCTGAATCCGTTAACTTGCCCGCCCTCGGTGAGAGCGTCACCGAAGGAACCGTCACCCGCTGGCTCAAGCAGGTCGGTGACCGGGTAGAGGTGGACGAGCCGCTGCTCGAAGTCTCCACCGACAAAGTCGACACCGAGATCCCCTCTCCGATCGCCGGCGTGATCGAGGAAATCCTCGTCGCCGAGGACGAGACCGCTGAAGTTGGCGCCCCGCTGGTCCGCATCGGCTCCGGCGAGGCCGCCCCCGCAGAGGCTCCGGCCGCAGCCGCCGAAGAGGCACCGGCTCCCGCCGCAGCTGCGCCGGCCGCAGAAGAGGCTCCCGCGGAGGCTCCGGCCGCCGAGGCCCCTGCCGCCGCTCCGGATTCTGCTCCGGATTCTGCTCCGGCCGGTGAAGGACACGACGTCACGCTGCCTGCCCTGGGTGAAAGCGTCACCGAAGGCACTGTGACCCGCTGGCTGAAGAGCATCGGCGACACCGTAGAGGTCGACGAGCCGCTGCTCGAGGTTTCCACCGACAAGGTCGACACCGAAATCCCGTCCCCGGTTGCCGGAACGCTTCTGGAAATCCGCGTCAACGAGGACGAGACGGCCGAGGTCGGCTCCGTCCTGGCCGTCATCGGTTCCGGCGCAGCGGCACCGGCCGCACCCGGGCCCGCCGCGGCCCCCAAGCAGGAAGCAGCACCGGAAGCTCCCAAGCAGGAAGCGCCGGCCGCCCCCGCACCGGCAGCAGCACCGGAGGCTCCCAAGCAGGAAGCTCCCGCAGCGGCTGCTCCGTCAGCTCCCGCGCCTGCGGCAGCAGCTGCCGCACCGGCAGAGTCCGGCTACGTCACTCCCCTGGTCCGCAAGCTGGCCAACCAGCAGGGTGTCGACATCGCTGCCCTGACCGGCACCGGCGTCGGCGGCCGCATCCGCAAGCAGGACGTGCTGGCAGCTGCCGAGGCAAAGGCAGCACCGGCCGCCTCCGCACCCGCGGCAGCCCCCGCCGCATCTGCGCCGGCAGCCGCGGCATCCGCAGGCGCAGCGTCCTCGCTGCGCGGCACCGTGCAGAAGGCCCCGCGCATCCGCCAGGTCATTGCCCGCCGCATGCGCGAGTCGCTGGACATCTCCACCCAGCTGACCCAGGTCCACGAGGTCGACATGACCAAGGTTGCCAAGCTGCGCGCCAAGGCCAAGAACTCCTTCCAGGCCCAGAACGGCTCCAAGCTGACCTTCCTGCCCTTCATCGCCAAGGCTGTTGCCGAGGCCCTGAAGCAGCACCCGAAGGTCAACGCCTCCTACGACGAGGACAAGCAGGAGATCACCTACCACAACGCCGAGCACCTGGCGATTGCGGTGGACACCGACAAGGGCCTGCTGGTTCCGGTCATCTCGGACGCCGGCAACCTGAACCTGGCCGGCCTGGCCGGCAAGATCGCCGACGTCGCCGACCGCACCCGCAACGGCAAGATCGGCCCGGACGAGCTTTCCGGCGGCACCTTCAGCATCACCAACATCGGTTCGGTGGGTGCCCTGTTCGACACCCCGATCATCAACCAGCCGCAGGTTGCCATCCTCGGCACCGGCGCGATCGTCAAGCGGGCCGTAGTGGTCGCCGACGAGAACGGCGATGACTCGCTGGCCATCCGTTCGATGATGTACCTCTCCCTGACGTACGATCACCGCCTGGTCGACGGCGCCGACGCAGGACGCTTCCTGCAGACGCTGAAGGCACGCCTTGAGGAAGGCGCCTTCGAGGCCGACCTCGGACTCTAGGGTCTAAAAGCGCACACCGACGGCGACGGCGGTGCGGGCTCCGGTGGGAAACCACCGGAGCCCGTGCCGCCGTCGCCGTTTTTGCTGTTCCGCCCCGGGGCCGCGGCGGGTCCTACTACGGTGCGTAGAAGACTCTGGCTACACTGATGCCATGAACATCGTCTATAACGTCATGGTCTTCCTGCACATCATCGGCGCCGCCATGATTGTCGGCATCTGGATCGGCCAGATGAAGAAGCCCACCGTCCACCCGCGCCAGTTTGACGGCGCAATGCTGCAGCTGATCACGGGCATCATCATGATGGGGCTGATACCGGCCCTGGACATGAACGCCAACTACGCCAAACTCGGCGTCAAGCTTGTCATCGCCCTGATCGTCGGCGTCCTGGCCTTCATTGGCCGCCGCAAGTACAAGAAGGGCGAGCCGATCAGCAAGGGCCTCGCGAACAGCGTTGGCGGCCTGGCACTGCTCAACGTCGCGATCGCGACCCTGTGGCAGTAGCCGGCTGACTGCACCGGCCATGACGGCGCCGCTCCCCCGCCGGGGTGCGGCGCCGCCGTCGTTTAACTGCCGCCGTTAAACCGGCTTGTCAGTCGCCGGCGATGCAGAATTCGTTGCCCTCGGGATCCTGCATGACATCCCAGTGGAAGCCGCCGATGTCATTGCCCTCCACGAACCGGGCACCGAGGGACTCGGCGCGGGCGCGCAACGCCGCAGGGTCGGGCCCATGGATGTCCAGGTGCAGGCGCCGCCTGCCCTCCGTGGGGTCCTGGACCTGCTGGAAGGCCAGCTGCGGGGCTCCGGTGCCGGCGGGTTCCAGCCAGACGAACTGCTCGAAGCGCGAGGAGACCACCGTGCCCAACAAGTCGGCCCAGAACTGGGCCAGGCGCCCGGCGTCGACGGCGTTGACCATAATCGTGGCGATACGCGCCACGGGCGCCCCTGGCACCTGCGCATCTTCGGTAAGTTCCATGACGACACTGTACGGGTCACAATCCTCTGACAGCGGAACCCCCGTGCGGCGGCCGCACAGAATCCCTAGGATTGATCACGGCAGGCTCCGGCACCAGCCGGACCCCTGATTCACAACGACGTCGAGGAGTGGACATGGCTACAACACGCACCGCACACACTGTATGGAATGGCGACCTGATGACAGGCGCCGGCAACACCACCCTGGACAGCTCCGGGCTGGGCAACTTCGACGTCACCTGGAAGGCGCGCGCCGAGGCCGCCGAGGGCAAGACCAGCCCCGAGGAGCTCATTGCGGCAGCGCACTCCGCGTGCTTCTCGATGGCGTTCAGCAACGCCCTGGCCCAGGCCGGCCACACGGCCGAGGAGATCAACACCAAGGCCGACGTGACCTTCCAGCCCGGTACCGGGATCACCGGCAGCCACCTCACCCTGGCCGCGCGCGTCCCCGGCATTTCCGCCGACGATTTCCAGCGGCTGGCCGAGGAAGCCAAGACCGGCTGCCCCGTCTCCGCTGCCCTGACCGGCATCGAGATCACCCTGGACGCCACCCTGGCCTCCTAGCCCGGCCGCAGTAAGACGAAGGCCCCCGCCGCCCTGGATGTCCAGGGTGGCGGGGGCCTTGCCATCTGTCCTGCGCGGACCGTCTGTGCGGGCCGCGCCCGGGAGCGCCTAGGCCTGGCCGGCCTGCCGGCGCGCAGGCAGCGGGGCGGGCCGGACCCGGCGGTAACCCTCGCGCAGCGGCGGACGGTCCGTGGGCAGTTCCTGGATCATTTCCTTCAGCGCCCCGATGCCGTACTCCAGCTGCGGGTCGGTTCCGGCGGCGTAGGCGTGCGGCGGGAAGGTCACCTCGATATCCGGGGTGACGCCGAAGTTTTCCACGCCCCAGCCAACGCCACCGGCGAACCAGGTGGCGTAGCGCGGCTGGGTGACGCCGGTGCCGTCGGCCAGCGCGAAGCGGTTGTCGATCCCGACGACGCCGCCCCAGGTGCGGGTGCCAATGACGGGCCCGATCCCCCGCAGCTTGGAGACCTGCGTGATGATGTCGCCATCGGAGCCCGCGAACTCATCGGTGAGAATGATGACCGGTCCGCGGGGAGCGTGGTGCGGGTACGTCCGCGGCTTTTCCCCGCGCGGCATGCTCCAGCCGGTGACCTTGCGCCCGATGAGTTCGGCCACGAGCTGGGAGGTGTGGCCGCCGCGGTTGCGCCGGACATCGACGATCAGCCCGTCCAGGGCCGTTTCGGTGTCGAGGTCGCGGTGGAGTTGTGCCCAGCCGTTGGCCATCATGTCCGGGATGTGCAGGTAGCCGAACGTCCCGTTCGAGGCTTCCCGGACAGTTCGCCGGTTGCCGGAGACCCATTCCTGGTAGCGCAGGCGCTCCTCGTCCTTGACCGGGACCACGGCCACGCGGCGCTGGGCGCCCGCGGCCGCACCATGGCCGGCGCCATTGCGCAGGGTAAGTTCCACGGCGCGGCCGGCCGCGCCGACCAGTTGCATTGCCGGGGTCCGCGTTTGGGTCAGTTCGACGCCGTCGATCGCCAGCAGGACGTCGCCCGGCTTGGCGTCGGCGCCGGGACGGGTCAGCGGCGAAGTGGCCAGCGGGTCAGAGGACTCCCCCGCGAGGATGCGGGTGATTTCCCACCCCTCGCCGGTGAACCCCAGGTCCGCGCCGAGGCGGCCCTGCGGGCTGCTGCCGTTCTCGACAGCGGCCACGGGCCGGACGTAGGCGTGGGAGGTGCCGAGCTCGCCGTGCAGCTCCCACAGCAGGTCCACCAGGTCGTCATGGGAGCCGAGGCGTTCCACCACCGGGCGGTAGCGGGCGTGGACGGACTCCCAATCCTGGCCGGCCATGTCCTCGGTCCAGAAGAAGTCGCGCTGGAGCCGCCATGCCTCGTCAAAGGCCTGGCCCCACACACTGAGTGGGTCCAGCTGCACCCGGATCCGGCCAAGGTCCACCTTGACCAGCTGGCCGGAGTCCTCATCGGCCTTGGCGGCGGCCGGCGCCACGCGGATCTGCTTGTCCTGGATGAACACGATCTTTTCGCCGTCGCCGGAGAGCCGGTAGCTGTCCAGGGCCTCAACGATCGTGGCGGTGCGGCGCTTGGCCAGGTCGTAGCGGACCAGGCTCGGCGCCGCGCCCTTGTCCTCGAGGCTGGCCCGGCCCTCACCGGTGGTGCCGGCGAGCTCGCTGTCCAGCCAGAGCAGGCCGCCGGCGACGGCGGTGAGTCCGGCGTAGTTGCCTTGCGGCACCGGGACCCCGATGACGCGGTGGGCCAGGCCCTCGGCGTCGACCCGCACGGACGGCACGGGTTTTGCCGCCGGCTGGGGCCCGGACGCAGCACCCGCTGTTCCGGCGGCACCTGCCTCGGCGTCGGCGTCGGCGTGGAGGTCGACGCTCGGGCCGAAGGGCGAAGGTGTGTCGGCGGCGAGGGCGACGAGGTACGGCTTGATCGGGCTCGGGAAGGACAGATCGAAGGAGTGCCCGTCGTAGACCGGGTCGAAACTGCGGTTGGAGAGGAAGGCGAGGTATTTGCCATCCGGGGTGAACGACGGCGACTCGTCGCGGAACCGGCCGTCGGTGACGTCAATGATCGCAGCTCCAGTGCCGCCGTCGATCCGGGTGATCCGGAGCCGGCTGCGGGACCCGAAGGACGTGACCGGCTCGGACCAGCCGAGCCACGCGGAGTCCGGGGACCAGGTGAATCCCTCAATGCTGCCCTCGCCGATGCTGCTCAGCTGGGATATCGTGCCCGTGCGGGTGTCGGCAAGGTAGATATCACCGAACGCCGTGCCGACGGCGAGCCAGCGCCCGTCCGGGCTGGCTTCGATGGCGCTGGTCCGGCTGGGCTTGGGGAAGTCGATCCGCGTCAGCTCATCGGAGGCAGGCGCGGCCTCCACGGCGGCGCCCGCACCGGCCCGGTCGGGCTCGGAGCCGGAGATGGAGCCGGCTGCGTCTGCTGCAGCCGGGTCCGGGACCGCTGCGACCGGGCCGGACACGGAACCGTTTGCAGCGGCGGGGATTGATCCTGCGCCGGTCAGCGCGGCGGCGGACACCGGCTTCGGCAACTGCATGCCTGCGTCCTCGGCGGAAGCAGCGGGCCGGGCCGTTGACTCGGCAGCGGACTGCACGGCCGGCTGCGGGGCCTTCGATGCTGCCGCAGCCGCTCCGGCCAGGGGCGCCGCAATGGCTTTCAGGTACAGGGCCTCGACGCCGTCGTGGTCGGCGACATAGGCGATCCGGCCCTCGCCGAAGGGCCGCGGCAGCCGTGCCCGGACGCCCGGGGTGGCCTCGAGGACGCGGGAAGGGCCGTCCTTGTGCCGCAGCCAGTGGACGGTTCCGTGGGATTCGACGGCACTGGACGCGCCCGTGCGGTCCGGTACGACGTCGCCAAGGTGCTTCGAGGGCTTCAGCGGGGCGGGCCGGCGCGCCTGCGAGGCGGAACCGAGCACAATGTCGAGCTTGACGGCCTCGGCGTCGAGGCTGGGCAGCAGCCAGAGCTCACCGGCCGATTCGAAGATCACGCGTTCGCCGTCGGTCGCGGCGTGGCGGACATAGAAGTCCTCGTGGTCCGTGTGGCGCCGCAGGTCGCTGCCGTTGGGCAGGACGGAATAGAGGTTTCCGTAACCCTCGTGGTCGGACAGGAACGCGATCCGCCCCTTGACCCACAGCGGGTCCGTGAGGTTTCCGTCCAGCGCGGCAGCGAGCCGGACGAATTCACCGTTTCCGTCTGCGTCGATCCACAGCTTGCCGGCGGCGCCGCCGCGGTAGCGCTTCCACCAGGCCGGCTCACGCGAGAGGACACTGGCGAGCACCACAGGGCGTTCATCGCCAACGACGGGGCCGAAGGCCACCGACTCGACCGGGCCGAACGGGAGTTCCTGCGCCCAGCCGCCGGTCACGGGGAGGCTGTAGGCGTGGGTGTGACGGCTGTCGGACTGGCGGAACGCGCTGGTCACCAGGACGTCGCCGTCGGGGGTGAAACCCTTGACCCGGGTGGAAGGGTGGCCGAAGTAGCTCAACTGGCTGTAGCCGCCGCCGTCGACGTTGGCCGTGACGACTTCCGGGGCAGTCCCTTGGACGACGGTCCAGACCAGACGCTTGCCGTCGGGCGTGAAGCGCGGGTTGCGGGCCGGCAATTGCAGGGAGGATACGCGCCAGGCGCGGCCCCCGCCCACGGGTGCAATCCAGACGTCGTCCTCGGCCACAAAGGTGACCAGATCGCCGTGCAGATGCGGGAAACGGAAGTAACTCGAGGGGGTCATCGTTCGATCATAGCCACAACGGTCCTTACGGCCCGGGAGGTTTCGCGGCCGTGCCGGGCATGGTGAGATGGATCATGCGAATCCTTATTGCCGGGGCCTCCGGGCTGATCGGAACTGCCCTTTCGGGTGCACTGCGCAGCGAGGGGCACGACGTCGTCGCCCTGGTCAGGCGTGCCCCTGCGTCCCCAGCCGAGTTCCAGTGGGACCCGGCTGCCGGCCGGATCGACGACACCGCACTGAAGGGCGCGGACGCGGTGGTCAACCTCTCCGGCGCCGGAATCGGCGACCGGCCCTGGACCAAGGCACGGGTCAACGAGCTCCGCGCCTCCCGGCTGGGGGCTACCCGGACCCTCGCGGCCGCCATGGCGCGCACCGACGCGCCGCCCGCCGTGTTCCTGAGCCAGTCGGCCTCCGGTTACTACGGCAACGCCGGTACGGCGGTGCTGCGCGAGAACGCGCCGGCCGGCACCGGCACCCTGTCCCGGATCTGCGTCGACTGGGAGGCTGCGGCGCATGAGGCGCCTGCCGGAGTCCGGGTGGTCACGCCCCGCACCGGTGTCGTCCTGAGCCGTTCCGGCGGCGCACTGGGCCGGCTGTTGCCGCTGCTGCGCCTGGGTGTCGGCGGCCCGCTCGGCGATGGCCGGCAGTTCTGGCCGTGGATCACTCTGCCGGATGTGACCGCCGCCTTTTCCTTCCTTCTCTCGGCGCCCGTGTCCGGGCCGGTCAACGTCTGCGCCCCCGAAGCCGCAGATGTGAATTCCCTGATCACGCAACTGGCCAGGGCGCTGCACCGGCCGGCGGCGCTGCGGGTACCCGCCCCGGTGCTGCGGCTGGTGATGGGCGATCTCGCCGAAGAACTGCTGCTCGCGAGCCAGCGGCTGGAGCCGGCCGTCCTGGCGGAGAACAGCTTCGCCTGGAAGCACCCGTCCCTCGCCGGGGCCGCCGCCTGGGTGGCAGGGCGCGGCTAGCCGCAGCTACTAGCCGTGCAGCGTCGCGTACCTCTGGAGGAAGAGGGCCAGGGACTCTGCCAGGGCCCTGATCTCGCCCGGATCGACGCTCTCATTCGGTGCATGGATCAGGGCGAGTGGCTCCTCGACGCCGAGCAGGATGATCTCCGCGTCCGGGTAGGTGTCGGCGAAGACGTTGCAGAGCGGGATCGATCCCCCTTGCCCCAGGGTTGTCATGGGCGTGCCGTAGGCCTGGGACATCGCGGCGCTCATGGCTTCAAAGGCCGGTCCGCCGACTGCCGCCTGGAATGGCGACCCGATGGCCTCGAGGTCCACCGTGACGGGGACATCCCAGGGCGCGGCCGCCTTGAGGTGGCTGACCAACGCCGTGTGGGCGTCGGCGGCCGCCATGCCCGGCGGGACGCGCAGGTTCAGGCGTGCCGCGGCCCGCGGCACAATCGCCGCCGTCGAGCCGGTCACCGCCGGGCAGTCGATGCCGAGCACGGTGACCGCGGGCCGCGCCCAGAGCATGTCGGACACGGTGCCGTCCCCCAGCAAGGACACTCCCTCCAGGACGCCGGCGTCGGTGCGGAACTGCCCTGGCGGATAGGGCGCACCGGTCCAGGTCTGGGCGTTGTCCAATCCCATGACCGTCGTGTTGCCTTGCCGGTCCCGCAGTGATGCCAGCATGGCGATCAGTGCGGCGAGCGCGTCGGGGGCAGCACCGCCAAACATGCCGGAGTGGAGCTCTGACGCCATCGCCTCCACTGTCACCACGACATTGACCATCCCGCGCAGAGTTACGGTCGCGGCGGGGTGGCCCACGGCGGCGTTGCCGGTGTCGCAGACCAGGATGGTGTCGGCACGGAGCAGGTCCGGGTGGCCGGCGACGAACGCCTCGAGCCCGCCGGTGCCCTGTTCCTCCGACCCCTCGACCACCAGCAACAGGTTCACCGGTACGTCACTGCCGAGTGCCCTCAGTGCGAGCAGGTGGGCGAGGATGTTGCCCTTGCAATCGGCGGCGCCGCGGCCGTACCAGCGGCCGTCCACTTCAGTGAGCTCGAAGGGCGGGGTCCGCCATGCCGAGTCATCGAGGGGTGGCTGGACGTCGTAGTGCGCGTAGAGGAGCACGGTGGGCGCGTCCGGATCGGGTCCGGGCCTGGAGCCCACCACCGCGTCGGAGCCGTCCGGGGTCCGTTCGAGGTGCACATCCGTAAATCCGAGTCCGGCGAACTTGTCCAGCACCCATTGGGCAGCCTTGGCACTCCTCGACGGGAAACTGCCGCGCATCCGCCACCGACCGGATGGCCACAAACTCGGCGAGCTCCTCCCGTGCCGGACCCATCAGATCGGTGATGCGGGCGCGCAGGTCCACGGCTCACGCACCACCCGTGTGGTACGTCTTGAGGTCGTCGATGAACTCCTGGAACTCAGCGAGCTGGTCCGGGCAATAGACCTTGATAATCGCGAGCTCGCCGACGGCGATCCGGGCGTTCCCGATCACCGGCCTGTATCCCGGCCCGGTTGCCCCGTTCGCCAGCTGGCTCAAGAAGGTGGCCCGGCTCAACGCGCTGTTCGGGTTCGCGCAAACGGCACCGCCGTCGTCACCGAGCACCCGAGCTATCTGCTCGCGCGAGGGTGCCGTCCCGCCGGCTGATTCGATCGCCGCGATCAGTTGGTCGGCCTTCGCCAGGGATTGTTGTGTCTCCCTCGCCGACCGGAAATTCAGCAATGCGACGACGGCGAACACCACCAGCAGGATCATGGCAACTATGTAAACGACCGAGCGGCTGCGCCTGGTCGAGGACTCCTGATGCGTGCTCATGACCTAGGTGCCTCCGTCTGAGCGTCTTGCTCCGGCAGCTTCCACGAGGGTTTGCGGAACCTGTAAAAGAGGAACGGCACGAGCAGGCCCAGTCCCAGCGCGCCGCCGGCGACGATCAGGAAATAGACGGCCGGATCGCCGTTGCCAAACTGCGAAGGCGGGACGAACCCGACGAGCAGGGCGGCCAGGGAGGCGGTAAAACCGACGCCGCAGAGCCCAACCAGCATTGGCGCCCGGAAGCCACGCGCGTGGTCCGGGTCGTTGCGGCGCAGCCGGACGGCGGCCACGAACATCAGCAGGTACATGATCAGGTAGACCTGCGTGGTGATCACCGAGAAGATCCAGTACGCGCTGGAAACATCCGGGATCAGCGCGTAGCCAAGCGCGATCACGGTGGTGACGAGCCCCTGGACCACCAGGAGGTTCTGCTGGATGCCGTTCTTGTTCAGTTTCTGCAGGAACGGCGGGAGGTATCCTTCCTCACGCGAGATCAGCAGCAGGCCCTTGGACGGACCGGCCAGCCAGGTCAGCATGCCGCCGAGGGAGGCGGCCACCAGCATGATCCCGAGGATCGGTGTCAGCGCCTGGAGGTTGAAGGAGGCCAGCACCGCGTCAAAGGCCTGCATGACACCGGCTGTGAGGGAGAGTTCATCGGCCGGAACGATCCAACTGATCGCCAGCGCCGGCAGGATGAAGATCAGCAGTACCAGTCCCATGGCCAGGAACATCGACTTCGGATACTCCTTACCCGGGTCCTTCAGCGAGGACACGTGCACAGCGTTCATCTCCATGCCGCTGTAGGACAGGAAGTTATTCACGATCAGCACCAGGCTGGCCAGCCCGGCCCATTCGGGGAAGAAATTCGCCGCGGTCATCGGAGCGGCGGACGGATTGCCCTGGCCGAGGAAGACCACACCCAGGATGACTAGCAGGGCGCCCGGGATCAGGGTGCCGATGATCAGGCCACCGCTGGCCAGGCCCGCCACACCCTTCGTGCCGCGGGATGAGACGTACACGCCGGCCCAGTAGAACACCACGATCACCAAGGCCGTCCACACGCCGCTGCTGGCCAGCGCCGGGTTGAAGACGTAGGCGAGCGTGCTCGCGACGAATCCCAGCAGGGTTGGATAGTAGAAAATCGTCATCGCGAACTGGCACCAGACCGCCAGGAAGCCCATCGGTTTGGAGATTCCGGACGATACCCAGTTGTAGATGCCGCCCTTCCATCCGGAGGCCAGCTCGGCCGACACGAGGGAGGTCGGGAGGAGGAAGACGATCGCGGGAACCACGTAGAGGAAGACTGAGGCGAGGCCGTAGACGGCCATGGTCGGGGCCGCACGGAGACTGGCCACCGAACTCGTGGTCATCAATGCCAGGGCCACCCAGGAGATCCACACGGCCGGTGGTGCCTTCGGCCGGGTCACTGCCTGTTCGCTCACGTGAGCCACACCCTCCAGTGCCCCGTGGTCTGCGCCACGGGCCAGGCGGAGCTAAACCGCCTGGGGCGAGTACTCGTCGGCTTGAACATGCCCACTGCCCCCCTTATCACAGAAAGTGCTCGGTGCCTACAGCATGGACCTAGGAATTAGCAGGGAATAGTCCCCAACTCCCCTATACGTCAGATCGCCGGGGTGCTAATTTGCGCGGTTTCGGGCGCGCTTCCACAGCAAATCGGTGATCAGCGCCAGTGCAAGGATGACCACCAGCGCGGCGGCGGTGGCGGGTTCATTGACGAGCGTGGTTGTGCAGAACACGACGAACGTTCCCAAGGTCGCAATCAGGGCGATGATAAGCACCAAAAGCTTGGCCCCGGTCTCCCGGTACACCTTGAAGTGGGCCATCGTGACCGCGGAGAAAATGAGCAAGGCCACCGCACTTCCAAGCGACGCGATGCTGTTGAGGTTGAACGCCACCACCATCACCGCCGCGAGGCCGGCCATGACCAGCAGCCCAACCGGCACCTGCCTGCGGCCCACGGAGCGGCCGAAGACCGGTGGAAACTGTCCCACCGAGGCGAGATGCCGGGTCATCCCCACGGAAGGATAGAGGCTGGCGTTCACCGCCCCGGAAGTGGAGAGCAGGGCGGTGATCACCATCAGCACATAGCCGAACTGGCCCAGCGTCGGCTTGGCGGCCTCGGCCAGCGCAGTGGCGCCGTAGGCGACGACCTCGTCGGCGGTCAGGGTCCCGAAAACTCCCAGCGAGACGGCGACGTACACCGTCGTGGCGATCGCCAGCGCCAGATACATGGCGCGGGGCAGTTGACGGGACGGGTCAGGCAGATCCTTCGCGGTAAAGGTGATGACGCCGAACCCGAGGAAGGCGAAGAACGTCAACGCCACGCTCGCGATGATCTCGCGGACGCCCGGGTAGCCGGCCGGATCCAGGAGCGCTGGGTTCCAGTTCGCGATCGTGACAATCGCGAACACGGACAGGATGGCCAGCACCATCTTCACGATCACCGACTGGACTCTTGCGACCGCCGTGGAACCGACCGCGTTCAGGACGGTCATGACCAGGATGAGCGCGACCGCGAACACTTTGGCCCAGCCTGGGTCGCGACCGGTCAGGACTGCACTGGCATATCCACCGAAGGACGACGCCACCATTGCCCCCACGATCGCGCCGGTCACGTAGAACAGCCACGAAACGATGCCTGTAGCGTGCCCCTCCCCGAACCCCCGGGCCAGGTAGGCCAGCATGCCCCCGCCCGATGGGTAAGTCGCGCCGAGCTTCGCGAACGAGTACCCCTGTAGGCCGGCGATGGCGCCCGCCACCAGAAAGGACACCCACACAGCCGAGCCGGCGACAGCGCCGGCTGCGCCCAGCAGCGCGAAGATTCCCGCGCCCACCATGGAACCCACCCCGATGAACGCTGCTTGAATGACGGTCATCTGCTTCTTCGGAACCGTGGTCGACATGGCGTCCCTCTCCGGCGTCAGGCTCTCGCTAGCAGCCGTCTCGGTGGGAGGTTACCACCGCGCCCTGAAGCGTGGAACCCTAGCCGGCTCCGGGCCCCGGAGGTAGCACGTCCTGGATCCGCCAGCGCCCGTCGACGGGCACCAGGACCAGGTGAAGCTGCTGTGCGGAGGCGGCGGGTACTTCGGCCACCGTGGCGCCGTTCCCATCGATTTCCCGGTAAGCAGAAGGCTCTGTGGTGATGGCCACCACTGCCCGGGCGGGGCTGCTCTCCGCGGTGGTCTCGATCCGGGTCAGGGAGGTCGAGAATCCGGCCAGGACGTGGCCGGAGGCGCTGAGCTGCGCTTTGATGCGGCCGTCCGAGGCGGCGGCCGCCGAGTCCGGGGCGTTGACGGCATCGAGCAGTCTGAAGTCGCCGGAGCTCAGTGCCAGTGAACGGAGCCGGGCCAGGCCGCGGACCGCCTCCACCGGGTCGGCGGAGGCCAGGAGTGCCTCAAGATCGGGAAGGATGGCGGTGGCCCCGCCGTCGGCGGTGGGGGGCGGCGGCCCGCCAACCGGCCCCTCCGACGGCGCCGCCGGTCCCTCGCGGCCCACGGGACTTCCTGTCTGCACCGGCGCATCGTGGCCGGACACAAACCCTGGAAACAGCCCGGCGACGGCGTCGGAGGCCGGCCCGCCACCGGCCAGCAGCCAGGTGCCGGCCAGCAGGACTGCAGCGGCGAGAGCGGGCAGCAGCGCCCGCTGCGCGGGGGTCCGCCGGAATCCGCGGTGGAGTCCGGCTTTCCGGATAGCGCCTGGGCGCCGGCCCGGGCCAGACTGCACAGCCTTGCGCGTGAGCAGTTGGGGGATGACGGTGGGGTGCACGGAGACCGACAGATCGACGGGCTCCGCCCGGGCGCTGCGGTAGACCAGAGCGGCAAACTCCGCCGCCGGGGGACGCTCCCGGCGCTCCCCGCCCAGCCCCGCTTCGAGGGCGGCAACCAACGCTGCCGGCACCTCCGGGACCAGCAGGCTCAGCGGTGGACGATGCGGGCCGGGCTCGGGGGCCCGTCCGGTGAGGCAATACCAGCCCAGGGCGGCCAGGGAGTAAATGTCGCGTTCGGGCTGCAGCCCGGCCCGCACAGCGTCCGACGGGGCGGGATCCTGGAATCCTGCTGTGCCCTCTTCGGCGACCGGAGCGGCGTCGGCCACCATTCGCGCGACGCCGAGATCGGCCAGCAGCGGTTTGCCGTCAGCCGTGAAGAGCACGTTGCCGGGGGCCACATCACCGTGGGTGAAGCCTTGGCCGTGAAGGTATGCCAGGGCCTGCGCGATGGGAGTCAGGACCGTCACCGTTTCGCCGGGACCCAGGCGTCCCCGGCTTCCCACGAGCGTCGCCAGCGAGCCGCCGGGTGCGTAGTCCAGCGCAAGCCCGAGGCCGCTGCCGCCAGAGTCGTGAACCGGCAGGCGCACCACTGCGTGCACGCGAAGCAGGTGGCTGTGTGCCAGGGCGGAGAGGATCCGGACTTCGCGCCGCATGACGTCCCCGGCCTCGGATTCTTCCGGTGCGGCGCGGTCGGCATCGAAGCATTTCAGGGCGAACTCGCGGCCCGTTGACTGTTCGGTCACCAGCCAGACCGTGGCGCTGCCGCCGCGCCCCAGCAGCCGTCCGACGTCGTAACCGGGAACCTGGGGGGCCGCACCGGCGGCCGGCGGGAGATCTTCCATACCCAAGGAATAGTCGATTGCGCGGAATCGTGCAGAAGTTATCCACAGGCATGAGAGCTTAAGCACACAAACGGGAGGTGGGTGCGGCGGGGTCTAAGCTTGATGCCATGACTCTTGAGTTCAAACAGCTGGGTCTCGCCCCGGACTTCGTCGATTACACGCGCGGATGGGACATCCAGCGCGAATTGCATGAAAAGGTCCTCGCGGGCACCGCGCCCAGCACTGTACTGCTGCTCGAACACGCCGCGGTTTACACCGCAGGCAAGCGCACCGAAGACCACGAACGGCCCTTTGACGGAACTCCCGTTGTGGCCGTGGACCGCGGCGGCAAGCTGACGTGGCACGGCCCCGGCCAGCTCATTGGCTACCCCATCATCAAACTGAAGAACAAGGCTGGCATCCGCGACTACGTGGAGCGGCTGGAAGCGGTCATCATCGCCGTCCTGGCGGACTACGGCATCGCCGCCGTCCGGATCAAGGGCCGCGCTGGCGTGTGGATCGAACAGGACGAAAAGGGTCCGGACCGCAAGATCGCGGCCATCGGCATCCGCGTCCACGAAGGTGTCACCATGCATGGCTTCGCGATCAACTGCAACAACGATCTCGCCCCCTACGGCCAGATCATCGCCTGCGGGATCAGCGACGCCGGAGTCACCACGATCGCCCAGGAACTTGGCAGGGACGTCACCCCGGCGGACCTCATGTCGCGGATCACCGAAGAACTGCGCAAGAATGAACAAGCCCTAGTTGCAACCCCAGAAGGAGCTCTACTGTGACACTGGCACCAGAAGGCCGGAAGATGCTGCGCATTGAGCAGCGAAACGCGGCCACACCGGTGGAACGGAAGCCGGAATGGATCAAGGCCAAGGTCCAGATGGGCCCGGAGTTCGTCCAGCTCAAAAACCTCGTCAAGAAGGAAGGCCTCCACACCGTGTGTGAAGAGGCCGGCTGCCCCAACATCTTCGAATGCTGGGAAGACAAGGAAGCCACCTTCCTGATCGGCGGCTCCGAATGCACCCGGCGCTGCGACTTCTGCCAGATCGACACCGGCAAGCCCTCGCCCGTGGACATGTTCGAGCCCACCAAGGTGGCCCGCTCGGTCCAGGCCATGGCGCTGCGCTACGCCACCGTCACCGGCGTGGCCCGCGACGACCTCGCCGACGAGGGCGTCTGGCTCTACGCCGAGACGGTCCGCAAGATCCACGAACTGAACCCGGGCACCGGCGTCGAACTGCTGATCCCCGATTTCTCCGGCAAGCCCGAGCACATCGCGGCGATCTGCGACTCCAAGCCCGAGGTCTTCGCCCACAACGTCGAAACCGTGCCCCGGATCTTCAAGCGGATCCGCCCGGCGTTCCGCTACGAGCGCTCCCTGGACGTCATCACCCAGGGCCGCAAGCTCGGCATGGTGACCAAGTCGAACCTGATCCTGGGCATGGGCGAGACCCGCGAGGAAATCTCCGAGGCGCTGCGGGACCTGCACGAGGCCGGCTGCGACCTGATCACCATCACCCAATACCTGCGCCCCTCCGAACGGCACCTGCCGGTGGACCGCTGGGTCAAGCCGCAGGAATTCGTCGACCTGCAGCACGAAGCCGACGAGATCGGCTTCCTGGGCGTCATGTCCGGGCCCCTGGTGCGTTCCTCCTACCGCGCCGGCCGGCTCTGGGCCACCGCGATGCGCAAGAAGGGCTGGGAAATCCCGGCCGAACTCGCACACATCGAAAGCTCCGGAAGCACCCGCCAGGAAGCCAGCTCGCTGCTCGCGGCACATTCCTGAACCCTGCTCTGACACCCTTCCACTTAAGGGCCGGCACCGGATGACTCTGGTGCCGGCCCTTGGCCGTCCATCACGTAGAATTAAGGAACTATGGCGAATTCCCCTGATCCCAGCAACTCCAGCCCGGCTTCCGAAGCTCCGAAGCGCGGTCTTTTCTCCCGTAAGCCCAAGGAAGCAAAGGTCAAGAAGCCGAGCCGGCTGAAGCAGATCGGCGAGGTCTTCCAGATGACCCGCCGCCACGATCCCATGGTTCCGTGGCTCATGTTGCTGGCGTTCCTGGGTGTTGTTGCCCTCAGCCTGCTGGTCGGTTTCCTGCTCGACAACTGGATCACCGGCCTGATCATCGGCATCGCCCTGGGCGCCCTTGCGGCCACGCTGATCCTGTCCCGCCGTGCCGAGCGCGCCGCGTTCGCGCAGATCGAGAACCAGCCCGGCGCGTCAGGTGCCGCGCTGGGCACGCTCAAGCGCGGCTGGATCACCGAGGACCAGCCCGTCGCCGTGAACCCCCGCACGCAGGATGCCGTCTTCCGCGCCATCGGCCGTCCCGGCGTCGTGCTCGTCAGCGAAGGCCCCAGCAACCGGGTCAAGCCGCTGGTCGACGCCGAGCGCAAGCGCCTTGCGCGCATCCTCCCCAACGTCACCATCCACGTGATCGAAAGCGGCCGCGGCGAGGGCCAGGTGCCGCTCAGTCAGATCGCCAGGAAAATGAACAAACTCAAGGGCGAACTGACCAAGACCGAGGTCAGCGCCGTGTCGAAGCGCATTTCCTCGCTTGGCGGCCGCCTGCCCATCCCGAAGGGCATCGATCCCTACAAGGCCCGTCCGACCCGCGGACGCTAGGCGGGCGGCAGTACCGCACCGCATGATGGAATTGCCCGCAGTACAGAATCGCCCCGGTTCACGGCCCCCTCAGGCCGCCAGCCGGGGCGTTTCTCTTACTGCCCGACGTCGGCCCGCCCGGCGCCGGGCCACCGGACCCGGGACAACGGACGCGGGGTGCCGGACAAAGCGACACCGGACGCGAGGTACCGGACAAAGCGACACCGGACACCGCGAAAACGGACGCAAGAACTCAGGAGATACGCATGAAACTTCCCTCGACCGCCACGATGATCCGCATCTTCCGGGGGCTGGCGATCGCCGAAGCGTTCAGCTGGGCCGCGCTGTTGCTCGGCATGGTGCTCAAATGGATCACCAGGACGACGGAACTCGGCGTGGAGATTGCCGGTCCGATCCACGGGGCGTTCTTCATCGGCTACGCGATTGCGGCACTGAGCCTGTGGGCAATGCTCCGCTGGCCGTTCCGGGTTGCCTTGCTCTCAGGGCTCTCCGCCGTCTTCCCCTTCGCGACGGTGTGGTTTGAGCGCTGGGCCGGCCGCCACGGATACCTGACGGAACGGTCGGGAGAGGCTGCGCCGACGCCGGCCCAGGAGACGGCGGGGGTCTAGTCCGCCGAGGACCTCGGGTTTCTGTGCGCCCCGGCACCATCGCTGTGCCCATCTGACGCACATGGCCGCAATGCGGGGCGGTTAGCGGCCATTCGTGGCCAACGGACGGGGGGCCGCCGCGCAACGGGGAGGTCAGCGGCCGTTCGTGGCAACCGGACGGGGGGGCCGCCGCGCCCTGACACCATCGCTGTGCCCAACTGACGCACATGGCCGCAATGCGGGGGAGGTTAGCGGCCATTTGTGGCAAACGGACGGGGGCCCGCCGCGCCTGGTTGCCTGGCGCCGCCGTCGCGCATCCGGCCGCGGGTTGCTACATCCGGACGAGCACCGTATTCATGGCCTTGTCGTGGAGGCCGCGCTGGTCCGGGTCGAAGATGACGGCAGGGATAACGAGGCACAGCAGCAGAGTGCGCACCAGGGCCGCGAGCGGACCCGCCGGGCCGCCGCCCAACCGGACCACGTGGATTCCCACGATCCGGTGGCCGATGCCGTAGCCGAGGGTGCCGATCAGCAGGATCTGCTCGATGGCAAACACGGCAAGCGTGGCCCAGGAGTCGCCGCCGAAGGCGAAATTGCTGATCAACATCGCGATGCCCCAGTCAATGCAGATCGCCAGGATGCGCCGGCCGGCACGGGCGATCGACCCTGCCCCGGACTCGGGCAGCCCGAGCCGCTCCCCCGGGTACCTGGAGATGCCGGATGTGTCCGGCCCGGTGAGCCATGAACCGATGTCTTTGCGATCAACCACCCTCCAAGCTTATCGGCTCTGGCCTGTCCATAGTGTGGGAGGTAGGGTGTCACATTGTGGACCAGATAGGCCACAGTGTGGACTGGCGACTAGCGTTTACGTGTCAGGACATTCTGTAACCTCCCCGAAACAATGCGGACACTGCGGGGAAATCCCTTGTCCTTAGGGTGGTAACAGTTGCTAGCGACTGCGAAGCGGGGAAGCTTTTTTGCCTTCTCCGCTGTTGGACTGCGCTGGACAAATGTGCCTGACGGCCAGATCTTTCATATGCGTAAGGAGCATAGATGTTCAAGACTGCGGACGAAGTCCTCAAGTTCATCAAGGACGAAGACATCAAATTCGTCGATATCCGCTTCACCGATCTCCCGGGCGTTCAGCAGCACTTCAACGTGCCTGCCAAGAGCGTTGACGCCGACTTCTTCGTCAACGGCCAGCTTTTCGACGGATCTTCGATCCGCGGCTTCCAGGGCATCGCCGAGTCTGACATGCAGCTCATCCCGGACGTCACGACGGCGTTCATCGACACGTTCCGCATGGAGAAGACCCTTGCACTGAACTTCTCGATCGTGAACCCGCGTACCGGTGACCCGTACCACCGCGATCCCCGCGGCGTGGCCGAGAAGGCGGAGGCCTACCTGGCTTCGACCGGCATTGCCGACACCGCTTTCTTCGCTCCCGAGGCCGAGTTCTTCGTCTTCGACAACGTCCAGTACCAGTCTTCCCCGCAGGGCAGCTTCTACAAGATCGACTCCGAGGAAGCACACTGGAATTCGGGCCGTGAGGAAGAGGGCGGAAACCTCGGCTACAAGACCCCGGTCAAGGGCGGATACTTCCCGGTCTCCCCCACCGACAAGCAGGCCGACCTGCGCGACGCTATGTGCGTTGCCCTGGACGAGGCCGGCCTTGAGGTCGAGCGCAGCCACCACGAAGTCGGCTCCGCCGGCCAGGCTGAAATCAACTACAAGTTCACCACCCTGACCCACGCGGCTGATGACCTGCAGAAGTTCAAGTACGTCATCAAGAACACCGCCGATGCCTGGGGCAAGTCCGTGACCTTCATGCCGAAGCCTGTCTTCGGTGACAACGGCTCGGGCATGCACTGCCACCAGTCGCTGTGGACCGGCGGCGAGCCGCTGTTCTACGACGAGAAGGGCTACGCCGGCCTGTCCGACACCGCCCGCTGGTACATCGGTGGCCTGCTGAAGCACTCCTCCGCTGTCCTGGCCTTCACCAACCCGACGGTGAACTCCTACCGCCGCCTGGTCAAGGGTTTCGAAGCCCCGGTCAACATGGTTTACTCGCAGGGCAACCGCTCCGCCGGTATCCGTATCCCGATCACGGGGTCCAATCCGAAGGCCAAGCGCATCGAGTTCCGCGCGCCGGACCCCTCCTCCAACCCGTACCTGGCGTTCGCTGCCCAGCTGATGGCCGGCATCGACGGCATCCGTAACCGGATCGAACCCCCGGCTCCGATCGACAAGGACCTCTACGAGCTCCCGGCCGAAGAAGCCAAGGACATCCCCAAGGCTCCGGGCACCCTCGAGGAGGCCCTGGATGCACTGGCCGAGGACAACGAGTTCCTGCAGGCCGGCGGCGTCTTCACCCAGGACCTGATCGACACCTGGATCGAGTACAAGTACGAGAACGAGATCCGTCCGCTTTCGCTGCGCCCGAACCCGTACGAGTTCGAGCTCTACTACGGCGTCTAGTTAGATAAGCGGCCCGACACTGTTCGTCCGCAACAGTTCCAGTATAAAAAGGCCGGTCACGGGTTCATCCCGTGGCCGGCCTTCTGGTTCAGCGCTTTCCAGCACCTCAGCGCTTTCCGTACTTCTTGTGCACGGCCTGCTTGCTGACGCCAAGGCACACCGCAATGGCCTCCCAGGACAGTCCGGCCTGCCGGGCACGCAGCACTACTTCGGTTTCCGTGCGCGCCAGTTCTTTGTGGAGTTCCGCCACGGCGTAGAGCGCCTCGGCCGGCCCTTTGCCGTCCATGGAACCTATCAATGTCTGCATGAAGCACCTCCGGCGTCAACTTTAGTTGACAACCGGGAGAGGCGTCAACCCTGGTTGACGGCAAGAAGCCGGCGCAATTCCCCTACGGGATCGGGGATCTCCGGTCCGTGGGAAAAGAGCATCCTGTCCGGCTCCAGCAAGCTCAGTCTCAGAAGCGACTCTTCGGCCCGCGCAGAGTCCGCTGTAAACTGCTCCGGCGCCCGTCTCATCACACCTCCTGCTGTCCCCACAGCGTCCCCTACGAAAAGCATTCCGTCGTCGTGCAGCAAGCTGATGTGTCCTGCGGTATGGCCAGGCGTCTGCACGATCTGAATATCGCGGACCCTGTCACGTTCCACGAGCGGGCGCAGCGGCACCGCGGAAGGAATCTGGGAAACGTCCGCCGCGCCCGCCCAGATCGCTGCCAACGGGCTCCGTTCCACGACTTCGCCGAGGCCGCCGACATGGTCCGGATGCCAATGGGTGAGGACGACGTCGGTGATGTCACTCCATGCTGCTCCGACACGGTCCAAGGCCGCCGCAATCGCATCCTCGCTGCCCTTGAGGCCCGTATCGATCAACAGCAATCCCCCAGTGTGCGGCACAAGGAAACAGCGTACGTCCATCGTCAACTCAACGGGCCCTGCCAGCCCGGCGGGGATGTGGAGCTCCTGGATGACCGGTTCTACCTGCATCTGTGAGTGACCCATCATGCACCTTTCCAGCGGCTGGTCTTGGTTCAATACTGCGGCACGCATCGTCCCAGTCAAGATGCGCTTTCGGTCAGAATGCCCGGTACATGATGCGTTGCAGGCCGGCGTCGCCGCCTTCGTAGCGGCCGCGGTCCTCGAATCCGGCCTTGCGGTATGCGGCTCGGCCGCCAGGGTTCAGTTCGTTGACGGAGAGTACGACGCCGGCCTGGCCGCTGCCGAGGTCCGCCGTCAGTTTGGCGGCCTCCCGCACGGCGGCCTCCGCGGCGAGGGTGCCGAGGCCCTTGCCCTGCTGCCGCCGGTCGATCAGGAAGCCCCGCAGGAGCCAGGCCGTGTGGTCCTCTGGCCAGCCCGCGAGGGTCGCCGCCCCAGTCTGGAGCGTCAGGACTCCCACGGCGGCCCCGTTTTCATCCACGGCGAACGGGTGCCGGGACTCTTCCTCGAGCCCGATCAGCATCATCCGCAGCGGGTCCCCCACCAACTTCTGCTGCCCAGCGCCGAGCTCCAGCAGCGCGATCTCCCCAAGCTTGATGGCCCGGGCGTCGTCGTCGAGGTTCTTTAAAGGCAGCAGCCATACATGTCCAGACATGTAGACAGCGTACCCGCGCCGGCGGCGCCCGCCGCCTCAAGGAAAGGGGCTACAGCGCAGCGTCCTTGGGCGGTCCGGCCGGATCCATCCAGAAGACTTCCCAGAGGTGTCCGTCCGGGTCCTGGAAGCTGTGCGTGTACATGAAGCCGTAGTCCTGGGCCTCCTCCGATGCCGTGCCCCCGGAGGTCAGGGCGGTACGGATGACCTCGTCAACGGCTTCGCGGCTCTCCAGCGAGAAGGACATGATGACCTCGGCGGTGCCGGCCGTAGCGGCGACGGACTTCGAGGTGAAGGTCTTGAAGTAGGACTCGACGAGCAGCATCACGTACGCGCCGTCGTTGACGATCATGCAGGTGGCGTTCTCATCGGTGAAGTCGGGGTTGAAGGAAAATCCCAGCGCCGTGAAGAATTCAACGGTCTTATCCAGATTCCGGACGGGAAGGTTCACAAAAAGTTGCCTGGCCATTGGCCAAAGGTAGCACCGCCCGCAGCATGTGTCAGTAGGCCCTGTCAGCAGCCGGCAGGCCGCCGCCGGGCGCTATTGGCCGTAGAAGACCCGCTCGAAGACCGCCCGGGCGCGCCGGCTCAACCGCAGGTAGTCCTCCTCCAGCGCCGCGGCGTTGCCTTGTCCGTAGCCGCACCAGCGGGCCACCGCCTCAAGGTCGCGGCGGGAGGAGGGCAGCAGGTCCGAGGGCCGGCCGGTCCAGATGACGTTGGCCGAACGGATCCGGCTCGCCAGCCGCCAGGCCCGGAGGAGGATGACGGTGTCCCCCGCGTCCATCAGGTCCAGGGCCGCGGCCGCCTCGAGCGCGTCCACCGTGGACGTGGTCCGCAGCTCCGGATGCCGGCCGGCGTGCCGGAGCTGGAGCAGCTGGGCCAGCCACTCGACGTCACTCAACCCGCCCCGGCCAAGCTTCAGGTGACGGGCGGGATCGGCGCCGCGCGGCAGGCGCTCCGCCTCGACCCTGGCCTTGACCCGCCGCACCTCCCGGACGTCCTGGTCAGACAAAGACCCGGGGTACCGGATGGTGTCGATCAGCGCCACGAAATCCTCGGCCAGGGCGTCGTCGCCGGCCATGGGGCGCGCCCGCAGCAACGCCTGGGACTCCCAGACCAGGGACCACCGGCGGTAGTACTCGGCATAAGACTCCAGGGACCGCACCATGGGCCCGCTCTTGCCTTCGGGGCGCAGGTCCGCGTCCACCGCGAGTACCCGCTCGGCCAGGATCGCCGGTCTGAGCGGCTGGGTCAGCAGGCTGGAGAGCTTGCCCACGATCTGCAGGGCCTGAGCCTGTGCCTCCTCTTCCGGCACGCCGGGGAGTCCGCGGTGGACATACATGACGTCGGCGTCCGAGCCGTAGCCGATCTCCCGACCGCCCTGACGGCCCATCGCAACCACCAGCACGTGGGTCTTCAGCGGTTCCCCGGCGGTGATGATTGTCTCCGCCACGCGCAGGGCCCCCAGCACGGCGGCCCGGTCCGTATCGGCGAGGGCTTCCCCCACCTGGTCCTGGTCCAGCAGTCCGGCGCTGTCCGCGATGGCGACCCGGAGGATCTCCCGGCGCCGGATCAGCCGGATCAGCCGCATGGCGCTCTCCGGGTCCGCGTGCCGGGACATCTTCGAGGTGATTTCAAGCCATTGGGATTCGAAGCTGAGCGGCACCAGTTCCTTGTCCGTGCCCAGCCACGCCACTGATTCGGGCGAAACCTCCAGCAGGTCCGCGATCAGCCGGGAGTTGGCGAGCACGTGGCAGAGACGCTCGGCCGCGGCCGTCGAATCCCGGAGCATGCCCAGGTACCAGTGCGTTGTGCCGAGGGCCTCGCTGACCCGCCGGAAGGCGAGCAGCCCGGCGTCGGGGTCCACGCCGTCGGCGAGCCAGTCCAGCAGGATGGGCAGGAGCTGGCGCTGGAGTGCCGCGCGCCGGCTCACGCCGGCGGTAAGGGCCTCGATGTGCCGCATGGCGCCGGGGGGATCGAGGTAACCGAGGGCGGCGAGGCGGCCCTGGGCGGCTTCCGGGGTCAGGCGAGCCTCTTCGCTGCTCAGTGTGGCGACAGTATTGAGCAGGGGGCGGTAGAAGATTCGTTCGTGGAGTTCCCGCACGGAGCGCTTGGTTTTTCGCCATGCGGCGACCAGGGCGTCCGGCTTGGGCCGCTCGGCGGAGAACGGTCCCAGGACCGCCTTGGCGAGGGAACGCAACGACGCTTCGTTCACCGGCATGAGGTGCGTCCGGCGCAGCTGGAACAGCTGGATCCGGTGTTCGAGCAGCCGCAGGTAGCGGTAGTCGCGGTCGAACTCCGCGGCGTCGGAGCGGCCGATATACCCGCCGGCGGAGAGCGCGGCGATGGCCGAGGTGGTGTCCCGGCAGCGCAAGGATTCATCCGACTTGCCGTGCACGAGCTGCAGCAGCTGGACGGTGAATTCGACGTCGCGCAGCCCGCCGCGGCCCAGCTTGATCTGCCGCTGTTCCTCATCGGCCGGAATATGCTCGGTGACGCGGCGGCGCATGGCGCGGACGGATTCGACAAAGCCCTCCCGGCCGGCCGAAGACCAGATCAGGGGCGTCAGGGCTGCCTCGTAGCGGGCCCCCAGGACGGTGTCGCCGGCGATGGTCCGGGCCTTCAGGAGGGCCTGGAATTCCCAGCTCTCGGCCCAGCGCGCGTAATAGCTCTCGTGCGAGGCGAGGGTCCGGACCAGCGGCCCCGACTTGCCCTCGGGCCGGAGGTTCGCATCGACTTCCCACAGCCCGGGTTCGCGGCTCGTGGACATGATCGCGCGCGAGATCCCGGAGGCGAGGACGGTGCCGATGGTCGTGGCCCGGGTCTCCTCCAGCGCGCCGGACTCGATCACGTAGATGACGTCGACGTCGGAAATGTAGTTCAGTTCGCGGGCACCGCACTTGCCCATGCCGATCACGGCGAGGCCGACGTCGGCCACCTCCGCGGCGTCGAACTTCTCCGCCGCCTCGGCCCGGGACACGGCGAGGGCCGCCTCGAGGGCGGCGCCGGCGAGATCCGCCAGTTCCGCACCAGCGGCCGGCATGAAGTCCAGCGGATCGGCCGCGCACAGGTCCTTGATGGCCAGCTCCACGAGCCCGCGCCGGTAGGCGGTGCGCAGGGCAGCGTAGGCTTCCTGACCGCTGAGGGCCGCCACCGGCCGGGCAGACTTGGGATCGGCCCGCACCGACTGCAGCAGGCGCGTCCGCAGGGCCACGGCGTCCGCGGGCATCGGTTCCGGACTGACCCGGACGTCGAAGGCATCGAGGTGTTCGGGGTGGCGGATGAGGAACTCGCCCAGCGCCTCGGAGGCCCCCAGGACCCGGTACAGCGGTTCGCTGCTTTCCGGGTCTGCGACGGCAAGCTTGCGCAGCTCCGGGTGCTTCTCGATCAGCCGGACCAGGGACTGCAGGGCCGTGTCGGGGTTGGCCGCCAGCTGCAGCCCCGCAAAGAGGGCATCCTGGTCGAGTCCCTCCAGCTCCCGGGCCGCCAGGAACCGCTCGCCCTTGTCGAGATCGCTGAAGCCGGCGGCAATGAGGCGTCGTGCCAGGCTCATCGGGGCAACCTACAGAATGCCGAGATTGCGCTGCAGTTCGTAGGGCGTCACCTGAAGGCGGTAGTCCTGCCATTCTGCCCGCTTGTTGCGCAGGAAGTGCTCGAACACCTGCTCGCCGAGGATCTGCGGCATGAGCTCGGAATCCTCCATGGTCCGGATGGCGTCGTGCAGGCTGGCCGGCAGCGGGTCGTGTCCCATGGCGCGGCGTTCCGCGGAGCTCAGCGACCAGATGTCGTCCTCCGCCGCCGCGGGGAGCTGGTAGCCCTCCTCGATGCCCTTGAGGCCGGCACCAAGCAGCACGGCGTAGGCCAGGTAGGGGTTGGCGGCGGAGTCGATGCCACGGTATTCGATCCGCGCGGACTGGCCCTTGCCGGGCTTGTACAGCGGGACGCGGACCAGGGCGGAGCGGTTGTTGTGGCCCCAGCTCAGGTAGCTCGGTGCCTCTCCCCCGCCCCAGAGCCGCTTGTAGGAGTTGACGAACTGGTTGGTCACGGCCGTGAATTCGGGGGCGTGCTTGAGGATGCCGGCGATGAACTGGCGCGCCGTCTCGGAAAGCTGGAACTCGGAACCGGCCTCGTAGAAGGCGTTGGTGTCCCCTTCGAAGAGGGAAAAGTGGGTGTGCATGCCGGAACCCGGGTGGGCGGTGAAGGGCTTGGGCATGAAGGTGGCATAGGTGCCCTGCTGCAGCGCGACTTCCTTGATGACCGTGCGGAACGTCATGATGTTATCCGCGGTCTGCAGGGCGTCGGCGTAGCGCAGGTCGATTTCGTTCTGGCCCGGGCCTGCCTCGTGGTGGCTGAATTCCACCGAGATGCCCACCGATTCGAGCATGGTCACGGCGGTCCGGCGGAAGTCCTGGGCCACGCCGCCCGGGACGTGGTCGAAGTAGCCGCCCTCGTCCACGGGGATGGGTGAACCGTCCGGGCCCGGCTCCTGGGACTTGAGCAGGTAGAACTCGATCTCGGGGTGGGTGTAGCAGGTGAAGCCCATGTCCGCGGCCTTGGCCAGGGTGCGCTTGAGGACGTTGCGCGGGTCCGCGGCGGAAGGTTCGCCGTCGGGCGTCAGGATGTCGCAGAACATCCGCGATGTGGCCTCGGTCTCGCCGCGCCACGGCAGGATCTGGAACGTGGCCGGATCCGGCTGGGCCAGCATGTCGGATTCGAAGACGCGGGCCAGGCCTTCGATCGAGGAACCGTCGAATCCGAGTCCTTCCTCGAAGGCGCCTTCCACCTCGGCCGGGGCCAGCGCCACGGACTTGAGCGATCCCACGACGTCGGTGAACCACAGGCGCACAAACCGCACATCGCGCTCTTCGATCGTCCGCAGGACAAACTCTTGCTGGCGGTCCATACTGGCCTCTTTCCGGTTCTTCCATCCGCCCCGGGCCCGGCATACATGGGCCCCGCGGCTGCTCACGGTTCACTTTACTAAGCATTGCCACCGATTGCTGAAGCCGGACCCCCGCGTAACACACCGTTAACACAAAGCCGGACGAATTCGCGGCGGGAAGGGGCATTGCGCCCTCGCGCAGGCCACCCGTGTGACGTGATTCACGCCGGGCGGGGGCAACCCGCGGTAGCTGCGGCACTTCGTCTCGCACTACGCTCGTGGCATGGCCTCAAGTAACAGCTCCGATTCCAGCACGCCCGCAGAACTTGCGGCCCCCTACGGCAGCGGCCCGGCAGCGGCTTCAGCGGCCGCCTCTTCGGGCACGTCGGCCAGTGGCACCGGCGGGACTGCCGACGGCGGCGCCGGCGGGGCTGCGGAGGCGGCCCGGAAACCGGTGGCCAGGATCCGCACGCATCATCTCCAGGCGGCCAAGGCCAACGGTGAGCGCTTCGCCATGCTCACCGCGTATGACCAGTACACCGCAGAAATCTTTGACCAGGCAGGCATCGAGGTGCTCCTGGTCGGCGATTCGGCCTCCAACAACGTCTTCGGCAATGAAACCAGCCTTCCCGTGACGGTGGACGAGCTCCTTCCGCTGTGCCGCGCCGTCGCCCGCTCCGCACGGCGGGCCCTGGTGGTCGCTGACCTGCCGTTCGGCAGCTACGAGGTCTCGGCCCAGCAGGCGGTTGCCACCGGCGTCCGGTTCCTGAAAGAGGGCCTGGCCCACGCCGTCAAGATTGAAGGCGGAAAGTTCTACGCCGAGACCGTCCGCGCCATGGTCCAGGCCGGCATCCCAGTCATGGCGCACATCGGTTTCACCCCGCAGAGCGAACACTCCCTCGGCGGCTACCGCGTCCAGGGCCGCGGCGATGACGCCCAGCGGTTGATCGACGACGCCGTCGCGCTGGCCGACGCCGGCGCGTTCAGCGTGCTCATGGAAATGGTCCCGGCCGCCACGGCAGCCGCCGTGGATGCCGCCGTCGACGTCCCCACGGTCGGCATCGGCGCTGGCAGCGCCACCACCGGACAGGTCCTGGTGTGGCAGGACATGGCCGGTTTGCGCGGCGGAAAGATGGCGAAATTCGTCAAACAGTACGCCGACCTCCGCACGTCGCTCAGTGACGCCGCAAAAGCCTACGGCGACGACGTGCGCTCAGGCCAGTTCCCCGGCCCGGAACACTCCTTCTAGTTCCGCTCCAGCGGGCCCCTGACCTCCCGGATCCGGGGCCTCTTTTGCAAGACCTCATCCTTCACGGGCGATGCGTTGCGCCTCAGGTGCGGGCAGGCTGACCAATAAGGTCCGCATTAGGACCTCAAGATGTTCCGCCGGCCCCGACGGTTTCATGCGCTAAGCGTAAGGTCAGGCTCCGGCGGACACGATTCGAGGAGTATCGATGGACACGAATAGCTTCTGGGACGTTCTGCTCTGGAGTTTCTGGTTCTTCATCTGGATCGCTGCGCTGATGGTGTGGTTCCGCTGCCTGATGGACTTGTTCAGCGACCACGAGCTCAGCGGCTGGGCCAAGGCCGGCTGGGTTATCCTGCTGATCTTCGTTCCCTGGCTCGGCGCCCTCATCTACCTGATCGCCCGGGGCCGGAGCATGACCGATCGTCAGATGAAGATGCTGGCCCAGCAGCAGGCTGCCCAGCAGGAGTACATCAAGCAGGCCGCAGGCTCGACGGCCAGCCCGGCCGGCCAGATCGCCGATGCCAGGGCGCTGCTTGATTCCGGAGCCATCAACCAGACCGAGTTTGATTCCCTCAAGGCAAAGGCCTTGGCCTGACACGAAAACGGGCTACGCCCGACATGAGAATCACCTGGCTTGGTCACTCCACGGTGGTTCTGGATCTCGACGGGGTTCGGATCCTCACCGATCCGCTGCTCCGTTCCCATGCCGGGTTGCTCCGACGCCTGGCACCGCGTCCGGACCCGGTCTCGTGGGACCGACCGGACGCGGTGCTCCTCTCTCACCTGCACCACGACCACGCCGAGTTGCGCTCCCTGCGCATGCTGCCCGGGGCACCGCTGATGAGCGCGCCGGCGAACGTGGCCTGGCTGCGTCGCCGAAAGCTGGCGCACACAGTTTCCTTGGGCGACGGCTGGACCCCGGTAGGCAGCGGCGTCCAGATTCGCCAGGTGCCGGCCGAGCATCGCAGCCGGCCAATGCCGCACCGGCCCAACGACGCCAATGGCCAGCTCGTCCGCGGCCAGTCGGGCATCGTGTGGATTGCGGGTGACACGGGCTTGTTCCCGGAGATGGCCGCGCTCCCCGCCATGGCCGGAGGGCCGATCGATGTCGCCCTGGTGCCGGTCTGGGGGTGGGGACCGAGGCTCTCGGCGGGACACCTGACTCCGGAGACCGCCGCCCGGGCTGTCGCGATGAGCGGCGCACGGTTCGCCCTGCCGGTGCACTGGGGGACGCTGCACCCTCCGTTCGTCACCTACTTTGCCCGGAGCTGGCTCGAGCGGCCCGGCCGCCGGTTCGCCGCTGCCGTGGCGGAACAGGCTCCCGGCTGCACGGCAGTCGTCCTCGCTCCCGGCCAGACCTGGGTCGCGCCCTCGTAAGCCCAGGGCCTCGGATTGGACCCGCCCCGGGAAATCCCCCCGTTGGTCGCTCAGCCGCGGGACGCCGTCGTGGCGCGCTGGCCACAGGACTCAAGCATCGCCACCAGCACCCGGTGGAGTTCCCCGGCACCCTCGATCCGCTCGGGCAGCCCCGCCATGAGATCGGCCGGGCCCATCAGCACGGCGCGGTCCTGCCAACCCCCCAGTCCCCCGTGGGATCCCACGAGGCCTTCGAACGCTGCAACGTCGCCGGTCACGGGATCCACCGCGCTGTTGACATAGAGATCCGGCGCCTCGGGGTGCATCAGCGCGAGATTCAGCACCCGCGCCGCATGCGGCCCGAAACCGGCCAGCGGGTCGGTGCCCTCCACTGCCCCGCTGGTGATATTGACGCGCCCGCCGCTTCCGATCGCCCACGCCCCGCCGTCCTCATCGATGCCGGCCACGAACCCGACGCCGGGATGGCCCGCCAGGCCAGGGACCAGGGCAGGCCACCGATGCTCGAGGGTCTGGAGACTCAGGCGCCGGTCACCGCGCAGGTACACCAGGCCCAGGTTGCCCGAGCCCAACACGACCACCGGATCCTCCGCGCCGCCCGGGCCGGAAGTCTGCTGTGCCGGCGTCTCTTGTGCCTTGGTCAGCACCTCGTCCGCACGGCCGGCGAGCTTCCCGGACAATCCGCCAGTGGCAACGTCGCCGGCGAGGGAGTCCGCGCGCCCGAGCCCCTCGACGGACGCGTCCACGTTCTGAACGTGTTCCTGCATCAGTTCCGCGCACAGATCACCAAGCGCCTGGCCATACCGGTCCGCGAACGGCGTGCCCTGGGACTGGCCGTGGTCCGAGAGCACCACCAGCCGGTAGCGGCGGGGAGCGGACCCGGCGAGTTCGGCCAAGGCACCGAGCGTGCGGTCCAAGCCATCCAGGGCTGCAAGCGACTCGGGGCGGAACATGCCTGCGTGGTGGGCGATCTCGTCGTAGTCAACGTAGTCGACATAGATGCACTTCGTGCCGCGACGCAGTTCCTCTGCCACCAGCGCCGTGTTCAGGTCCCGCAGCAGACCGTTGGTGACTGCCCGCAGCAGGGCGAAGGTCCAGTCCCGCCGCACCCGCGGATTGAGGTCACGTTTGACCTGTCTCCGGGCCTGCCAACGCTCCTTGAAGATCTCGGCGACGGTCCGCGTGAAGCTGCGCATGAAGCCGTTCGGGGTGGCAAAAAACCAGGCGAACGCCCGGCGGGTTTGGGTCGAGCCGCGCCGGACCTCTACCCGGCTCATCGTCAAAAACGAGCGGGGCGCGTCACCGGTGAACAGGTTCGAGATGGAGACGCCGTCGTCGCAGAGCAGTCCCTGGCCGGTGCTGTGCCTGTCCTCGATCACCCGGGCGTCTGCCGGACGGTTGGCCACCAGGACGCGTTGGAGCTCACGGTCATACCACCGGAAGGCCGGGATCCCGGCGACCGTGCCGTGCAGAATGCCCATCTGGCTCGCCGGCGTCGTGCAAGGCAGCTGGGGAGTCCATTCACGGAACTGATAATCCCCCGAGGCCAGCCAGCGGCGGAGATGGGGCACTCCCCCGGACTGGATAGCCCACTGCAGCACCGGGAAGGGGACCCCGTCGAGCTGGACGAACAGGACACCGTCCACCTCCGGATCGGTCACCGTTTCCTGCCGGCGTGCCCGTCCTGCCAGCGAGGTGATGAGGCCGTCATCGGTTCCGGCTGTGGTGGCCCACGAAATGAGCGTGCCCACCACGGCACTGACCCAGGTAGCGGCGAGGGCTGTCAACGGCGTCGACTCGATGCCGGGCACCAGACGGATGGCGACGTACATGATCAGGGCCTGCCCCACCAGGGCGGTAAGAAGTACTGCCACCCAGCCCACCCTGGCCGAGATCTCCACCAGCACGGGGCGCAGGACCAGGCCGACGAGGCCGGCTGCCGCCGCCACGGCGGCGTATGACCACCAGCTGGCCGCAGAGAACCCCGGCAGCAGGGCGCCGGTGATAATGAGGGCTACAGTCGAGGCAGCCCAGGCAAGGGCCAGCCTGGCGAGGTCTGATATTCGGGCGCCGCGGGTGCGGGCAACGCGCGTCGGCATTTTCCCAGTATGGCTGTCGGCAACCGGCTCGCACCCACCCTCACAGGGTGAGAATCACGGGCCGGGAGAAAATCAGTCAGCCTGCGCGGTGTCCGGTCCGCGATCGCCGGGGGACGTTCCCGCGGGCGCAGCAGGCCCTACGGGCTAGTCGTCCTCGTCCTTGTCCCAAGCCTCATTGCGCGCCTTGACCTTTTCCAGGGCGTGTTCGGCTTCCTCACGGGTCTTGTACGGTCCGATCAGCTGGCTCCAGTCGGACATCGCGTCTTCCTCGATCTCGTGGGTGTTGACGTTGTACCAGTATTCGGGCATCGGGGCTCCTTCATGGCCCGGAGCGTGTCCGGGTGTCTTTTCCGGGGTGTATTTTCCGGGCTGTATTTTCCGGGGCGAGCCCGGGGGCTTATATGATCAATCTATGCCTTCTCTAGCCTCAACTGCACCCATCGGCACGCTGGTCCAGGGGACAGTGAGCCCGCAGCTTCCCGTGCCGCCGTCCATCCCGCGTCCGGAATATGTGGGCAAGCCGGCTCCTGCGAAGTTCACAGGGTCCGAGGTCAAGTCGGCGGAGACCATCGAGAAGATCCGGATCGCCTCCAAGATCGCCGCCCAGGCCATAGTGGAGGTCGGCAGGCACATCG
The DNA here is from genome assembly GCF_056399305.1 of Arthrobacter sp. 01N444. NCBI lineage: Bacteria > Bacillati > Actinomycetota > Actinomycetes > Micrococcales > Micrococcaceae > Arthrobacter > Arthrobacter sp. 01N444. The sequence goes on along the minus strand of NZ_JBFTRB010000003.1, from coordinate 108,857 downwards.
AACCCGGCGTCACCACCGACCAGCTGGACCGGGTGGGCCATGAGTTCCTGCTGGACCACAACGCGTACCCCTCCACCCTCGGATACCGGGGCTTTCCGAAGTCCCTGTGTTCGTCCCTCAACGAGGTCATCTGCCACGGGATCCCGGACAGCACGGTGGTCCGGGACGGCGACATCCTCAACATCGACATCACGGCCTTCATCGGCGGCGTCCATGGCGACACCAACTACACCTTCCTGGTCGGCGACGTCGACGAGGAATCCCGCCTCCTCGTCGAGCGCACCCGGGAATCGCTGACCCGCGCCATCCGGGCGGTGGCTCCCGGACGCGAAATCAACGTGATCGGCCGGACCATCGAGTCCTACGCAAAGCGCTTCGGCTACGGCGTGGTCCGCGACTTTACCGGGCACGGAGTTGGCGAAGCCTTCCACACCGGGCTGATCATTCCGCACTATGACGCGGCCCCGGCATACAACACCACCATGGAAACCGGTATGGTGTTCACGATCGAGCCGATGCTGACCCTGGGCACCGTTGACTGGGACATGTGGGCCGATGACTGGACCGTCGTGACCCGCGACCGCAAGCGCACCGCCCAGTTCGAGCACACCCTGCTCGTGACGGAGTCCGGTGCCGAGGTCCTCACGCTGCCCTGACCGTCTGCTCCACACGCTAGTTCACGGAGCCACCCCGCTCTTTCACCGCCGGCCCTGCCCGGTCACTACAGCCCGCCCCTGCCACGAACGGAACGACATTGGCCAAGAAGGACGAAAAGTCGAAGAAGAACGCCCCCCTGATCGGCATTGACATCGGTGGGACCGGAATCAAGGGCGGGATCGTGGACCTGAAGAAGGGGAAGCTGATCGGTGACCGCGTGCGCTTCCCGACGCCGCAGCCCTCCACTCCTGAGTCGGTGGCCGAAGTCGTCGCGCAGGTTGTCGCCGAGCTCTCGGCCCGTTCCGATGCCCCCGACGCCAGCAGCCCCGTGGGCGTGACCTTCCCCGGCATCATCCAGCACGGCGTGGTCCATTCGGCCGCGAATGTGGACAAGTCGTGGCTGGAAGCCGACATCGATGCCATGCTCACGGCGCGTCTCGGCCGCCCGGTGGAGGTCATCAACGACGCCGACGCCGCCGGACTCGCCGAGGCCCGCTTCGGTGCCGGCGAGGGAGTCGCCGGCACGGTGCTGGTGATCACCCTTGGCACCGGCATCGGCTCGGCGTTCATCTTCGACGGCAAGCTGGTTCCCAACGCCGAACTCGGCCACCTGGAGATTGACGGCTTCGACGCCGAGACCAAGGCCTCAGCCGTGGCCCGTGAGCGCGAGGGCCTCAGCTGGGAACAGTACAGCGTCCTGCTGCAGCGCTACTTCTCCCACGTGGAATTCCTGTTTTCCCCCGAGCTCTTCATTGTGGGCGGCGGCATCTCCAAGCGTGCGGACGAGTACCTGCCGCACATGAAGCTGCGCACGCCGATCGTCCCGGCCGAGCTGAAGAACGACGCCGGGATCGTGGGCGCGGCCATCGAGATTGCCCTCAAGCACAAGCTGGCAAAATAAAGGCCCATCGCGCCGTAAAACCACTTGAGCTGTCACTCCGGGTCGTTCTGAACGCTGGGAACGACCCGGAGTGATAGCTCAATTTCTTTGTGGAGCGGTGAGGTGGAGCCGGTGGTGGCTGCGGCTTCCCCTCCGCTGCCACCACCGGAGTCTGTGGTGGATCCTGGGACGCAGTCGCCAGGACAATCAGGACATTTACGACGGCGCCTGCAGCGGCCGCTTGTCCGGGCTCTTGCCGTCCCGGCCCTTGGTCTCTGCCTCATGGCGAAGCAGGGAAATCGCCGATTCGAAGTCCTCGAGCGATTCGAAGGCCTGGTAGACGCTGGCGAACCGCAGGTAGGCAACCTCGTCGAGACGCTGCAGCGGCTCCAGGATCGCCAGCCCGACTTCGTGGGCCTCGATTTCGGCGGCGCCGGAGCCCCGGATCGCCTCCTCGACTTCCTGCGCCAGCAAGGCGAGATCGTCTTCGGTGACCGGGCGGCCCTGGCAGGCCTTGCGCACGCCGTTGATGACCTTGCTGCGGCTGAACGGCTCGCCGACCCCGGAGCGCTTGATGACGGTCAGGCTCGTGGTTTCCACGGTCGTGAACCGGCGGCCGCATTCGGGGCACTGACGGCGGCGCCGGATGGCGGAGCCGTCGTCGGCGATCCGACTGTCCACGACGCGCGAATCAGGGTTTCGGCAGAACGGGCAATACATGTCGGTTCCTCCCCTGTCGCAATCCGCTGTGACCTCAGTTTACGACTAGATGTAGCCGAATAACAAGCCTGTAATTACTACATGTAGTGGTCTGGGTCCTGAACTACCGTGCGGCGAACCGCACCGTGACGGCCTCGCCATGCGCCGGCAGGTCCTCCGCGCCGGAGAGGCTGACGATATGGCCGCTGACCTGCTCCAACGCGGCCCGGCTGTAGTTGATGACCTGGATGGCGCGCAGGAACGTGGTCACATTCAGTCCGGAGGAGAAGGCCGCGGTGCCGCTGGTAGGCAGCACGTGGTTGGAGCCGGCGCAATAGTCCCCCAGGCTCACGGGGCTGTAGTCCCCCACGAAGATCGCACCGGCGCTGCGGATCCGGCCGGCCACCCGGGCGGCGTCGGCGGTCATGATCTCAAGGTGTTCCGCGGCATACGCATCGCAGGCGGCAATGCCCTGCTCCAGGTCCTCGACCAGCACCACCCCGGACTGCGGGCCCGAGAGCGCCTCGCGGACGCGGCTGGAGTGCTTGGTGGCAGCGGCCTGCCGCTCAAGCTCCACGCGGACCTCTGCGGCGAGGGCTTCGGAGTCGGTGAACAGCACCGATGCAGCCTTGGGGTCGTGCTCGGCCTGGCTGATGAGGTCCGCGGCCACAAGGGCAGGACTGGCGGTGGCGTCCGCGAGGATCGCGATCTCCGTGGTGCCGGCCTCGGAATCGATCCCGACAACCCCTTTAACCAGGCGCTTGGCGGTGGCCACGAAGATATTGCCCGGACCGGTGACGACATCCACGGGGTCGATCCCGGGGAGGTGGCCGCCGTCGGACGCGTCGGCCGGGATGCCGTAGGCGAAGGCCGCAATGGCCTGTGCTCCGCCGATCGCGTAGACCTCCTCGATGCCCAGCAGGCAGGCCGCAGCCAGAATCGTGGGGTGCGGGAGGCCGCCGAAGTTCTTTTGCGGCGGCGAGGCCAGGGCAATCGATTCGACGCCGGCGGCCAGGGCCGGGACCACGTTCATGATCACCGAGGACGGGTAGACCGCCAGGCCGCCGGGGACATAGAGCCCCACGCGCGCCACCGGCACCCAGTTCTGGCTGACGACGGCGCCCTCGCCGAGTTCGACGTCGATGTTCGCCGGGCGCTGGGCGTCGGCAAAGGCGCGGGCCCGCTTGATGGACTCCTCCAGGGCCGCGCGGACGGCGGGATCCAGGTTCTCGAGGGCTGCACGCAGCGCCTCGGCCGGGACGCGGGGATGCGTCTGCTCGACGCCGTCGAAAGCCAGTGCCAGCTCCCGCAGTGCCCCGAAGCCCCGCGCGCGGACGGCGGAGATGATATCCAGGACCTTGCCCTCGGCGTCGGCCATCGTCCCGGACTGTGCCCGGGGCACGGCTGCGCGGAGTCCGGCGAGAGACAGGTGCGCACCGCGCACGTCCACCGTGCGGAAGTTAAGGGCGGCGGTCATCGGGGTCACGGGGCTGTCAGGAGTTAGGCTCACCCGTTCATTTTACGTGCCCCGCCGCGGCGGGGTTTGCCGCCGTTGCCCGGGAAGAGGCTGTTCAGGAAGATGGCCAGGGCGATCGCTGCCGGCCAGATGGCGAGGACCGCATAGGAGCGCAGGGAGAAGGCGACGCTGGCGCTGGCCGAAGTATCTGCCGGCGCTCCCCACCATTGGGCGCTGAGCACACCGGTTCCCCACGCGATGAGCGCACCGGCAGCGCCGGCGAGGACCACGAGGACAACAGTGCCGGGGCCGGGCTGCTGGTGCTTGTTGCCGGCGACGAACGACCCGGCAATGCACCCTGCGAGCAGGCACAGCCCCGCCAGCACAAGGTCACGGGGCAGCCAGGTGGCGGTGTTGGTGCCGGCGGCGAGGTCAGGGTTTCCGGTCAGGAGATTCAGGCCCGACGGCGCCAGAAGCCACCAAAGCAGCCCCACCGGGATGCCGGCGGCCGCGATGACCGCGGCCTTCCGCCATGTCCCCCCGGAACCGGGCTGCCCCTCGGGACGCCGCTCGGGCTGTGCGGGCTCCCCGGCGTGGTGGACGGGGCCGTCGACTGCGGACTGTGTCATGCAACAAACCGTAACAAGGATTCCCGCGGCGCATGACGCCGGCCGGCAGCACATGACGGGAGACGTAAAGAAAATGCCGCACTCGATTCCCCTGCGCAATACGCTGGCAGAGTAGAAGTACGACACGCACGTGCAGCAGGGAGTTGGATCGCAGTGGCCACAGATGAAGGTATTTTCGAGGGAACATTCAGGGAAATGTTCCGCCGGCACGCGGCGGGCGTGGCCATCATCACGGCCAACCACAACGGCGTCCCGTTCGGATTCACGGCGACCTCCGTGGCCTCGCTGTCCGCCAAGCCGCCGCGCTTTACGTTCAACATGGCCAGGACCTCCAGCTCGTGGCCGGCCGTGGCGAACACGACCTACATTGGCGTGCACATGCTCGGGCTGGAAAACCAGGAGCTCGCCGACCGTTTCGCCCGGGCCGGCAACCGGTTCGACGGCGACCACTGGGAGCTCGGACCCCACGAGGTGCCCGTGCTCAAGGGAGTCAGCGGCTGGCTGATCGGCAAGGTCCAGATGCGGCTCTCCTTCGAGAACAACGCGGTCGTGGTGGTGGAGGTGGTGGAGGGCCAGGTCGGCGACGACGGTGTTCCCCTGCTCTACCACTCCGGGGCCTACAGCCAGCCCGTTCCGCTCGACTACGAGATCTGACAGACGCCTCTACGGGCCACGGCAAATTAACACGGCACATTAAAACTTCCCCGGTGGTGCATCCGGCGACGGCCTTCGGCCGGTATTAAGGGTGTAAGCACAACCACCGCCCCCATGTGGGCCCCGATGAGGAGTTGGAAATGCGCAAGACACTCTCTGCAGCCACCGGAGCAATGACGCTGCTGGCAGCACTGGCCCTGGCCGCCCCGGCCCAGGCCGGGACCTGGCATCACCGCGACGAGGGAACGGCAAAACTGTCCGTCCTCCACGGCGTTCCGGGCCTTACCGTCGATGTCTGGGTCGACGGCAAACTCGCCCTGGACAACTTCAAACCGGGCACATTGGCCGGGCCGTTGAACGTCCCCGACGGAGACCACAAGGTCGCCATCACCGGCGCCGACGCCACCAGCGCCGACCACCCCGTGATAGGCCCGGTCACAGTGGACCTCGAAGAAGGTCGGGACTACACAGCGGTCGCACATCTGGCCGCTGACGGGACGCCCACGGCCACCCTTTTCACCAATGACACCTCCGCCAGCCCGGATGGAAAGGGCAAGCTGACCGTCCGGCACGTCGCTGCGGCGCCCGCCGTCGATGTCCTGGCCGGTGGCAACGCGGTCATTGAGGGACTCACCAACCGGCATCAAAAGACCCTCACTCTCAAGGCCGGAACCGTCCCGGCCTCGGTCGCAGCCGAGGGAACCACTGCCCCGCTGATCGGCCCGGCCGACATCAAGGTCACTGCGGGGAAAAACACCATCGTCTACGCCTGGGGAAGCCTCGCCGACAACAACCTTGGGGCCGCCGTACAGGTAGTGGACTCCTCATCGCGCGGACACAAAGGCCACCACGAGTAAGCCAACCGGAGCTCCAGCAGGCATCCTGTTTTCTCGCCCGGTGGGGTCGCATCAACCGCGGCCCCACCGGCACGCACACAGCGACAGCCCGGAAGGCTGACCCAGTTCGACCATGGCGGAGTCCCCGCGCGAGCGGCATAATGTGGTGCAACAGGGGCCACTGCCGCTCAAAGGAGCACCTGATGGAGGCTGCCGCATCGCACGATTGGGACTCCGGTCTCGACCACGCATTTGCCGGCGGCGACGAACGCGTCCTCGCGGAGGCGTACCGACGGTTCAGTCCGCTCGTCTACACGCTGGCGCTAAGATCCTTGGGAGAGCGTGCCGCTGCCGACGACGTCACCCAGGAGGTCTTCATTCGGGCCTGGAAATCACGGACCACGTTTCGCCCGGAGGCGGCGCGGCTGCCGGCATGGCTGATCGGGATCGCCCGCAATGCAATCTCCGACGCCTTGTCCGCTCGCTCCCGCCAGCGCCATCTCGAACAAGCAGCCACTCTCTTGGTCGTTGACCCCGCTTCCCGCCCGGACGCCGGGGACGTAGAAGAGGTCGCCGACCGCCTGACGTTGGACGAAGAACTGGAGCATTTAGGGGATCCACAGCAAGCAATAATGCGGCTGGCGTTCTATGAAGACCTGACTCACGACCAGATCTCGTCGCGCCTCAACTTGCCGCTCGGTACTGTCAAAAGCCACATCCGGCGCAGCCTCACCCGCTTACGCACCCGCCTGGAGGTGGAACATGGAACACCTTGACGCCGAACTTCTTAGTCTGCTGGCCCTTGGCGAGCCCCTGGGCACGGACGCCGACGCCGACCACCTCGCCAGCTGCCCCACGTGCAGCGAAACCCTCCGAGGCCTGCAACATACCGTGCACGTTGCCACCCTCGACACCGCAGGCATCGAACTCGAGCAACCCGGCAGCCAGAACTGGGCCGCCATCCATCAGGCCCTCGGCCTCTCGCCGGCCCTCGCAACGGATCCCTTGAGCCAGCCCAGCTCCGGGCACCCTGCACCGGAGAAACCTGCCGCGGCGGAGGCGCGCCCGAACCACGGCGGCGGCACAAAGCCGGCACCGATACCACTGCGGCCCCGCGCCAAAGACAGGCATGGCCGTCCCGGTCTGTGGGTTATCGCGGCTGCGGCCGGAATCGTTCTTGGCACGGCCGCCGGATGGACCGCTGCCGGAGTTCTCGGACACACCGGCACTCCCACACCCACCTCCACCCAGTCGGGTCCCGCTTCGACAGTCGTCGCCCAAACGTCCCTGACTCCGCTGCCCGCACATACCGGGAGCGGAGACGCCCGGGTGGAGCAACTCCCCGATGGAACCCGGCACCTGATCATCCGGCTCTCCAACGACCACATCACCGGATTCCGGGGAGTGTGGGTCGGCTCTGCCGACCTGTCCAGAATGGTCAGCCTGGGTGTCCTCGACAATGAATCCGGCATCTTCACCATCCCGGACGGCATTGATCTGGCCCAGTACCCCATCGTGGACGTCTCCAACCAGCCATACAACGGGAACCCGGCCCACTCCGCCGACAGCATCGCCCGGGGAACGCTCAACCCGAAAACATGATCCTCGGATGCTGTGCGTGAACCCTCGCGGGGCGGCGATACTCAGGGTGCCCTGGATCGCTCAGCCTTGCCTGGCCGCCAGCAACCCCCTGCATGTCAGTTATCCAAACAGGTCGGGCCGAGCAGCACCTTCAGATCGCCGAACAGTGACGGGCTCGGGTTGACGCGCAGGTGCACCGGCAGGCCCATGACCTCCACCCGGGTGTCGCCCTGCAGGTGCAGGCGGACCTCCGAATTTCCGCGGTGGGTGCGCAGCACGTCGCCCAGCTCGGTGACCACGGCCTCGGTGGCCTTGTGCGTGGCCATGGTGATCACCACGGGCCCGTTCTGGCTGTCGCTGAGGTCCGGCACGGAGAGTTCCATGCAGTTCAAGGTGACGGCGCCGTCGTCGCGCCGCTGCAGCCGGCCCTTGACCACCACGATCAGGTCCTCCGCGAGCACCGAGGCGATGGGGCCGTAGACCTGGCCGAAGAACATGACCTCCATGGAACCGGCGAGGTCCTCGATTTCGGCCCGGGCGTAGGCGTTGCCGCTGGCCTTGGCGATCCGCCGGCTGAGCGAGGTGATCATACCGGCGATGGTCACGATCGAGCCGTCCGGCGGGCCGTCTTCGGCGATGATCGAGGTGATCGACCGGTCGGCGTGCTGGCTCAGGAGCCCTTCCAGTCCTTGCAGCGGGTGGTCGGAGACGTAGAGGCCGAGCATGTCGCGCTCGAACGCCAGTTTGTCCTTCTTCTCCCATTCCGGCAGGTCCGGGATCTCGGTGCTGAGCGACGCCTCGGGCTCCTGGTCCTCAAAGCCGGCGAAGAGGTCGAACTGGCCGATCGCCTCGTTGCGCTTGAGGGTGATGACGGAGTCGATCGCTTCTTCATGGATCATGGCCAGGGCCCGCCGGGGGTGGCCGAGCGAGTCGAAGGCGCCGGCCTTGATCAGGGATTCGATGGTGCGCTTGTTGCAGACCACTGCCGGGACCTTCAGGAGGTAGTCCTTGAAGGAGGTGTAGGCGCCTTCTTTTTCGCGCGCCGCCACCATGGCTTCGACGGCGTTCACGCCGACGTTGCGGATGGCGCCCATGCCGAAGCGGATGTCGGTGCCCACAGGGGTGAAGTTGAGGGCTGACTCGTTGACGTCGGGCGGCAGCACCGTGATGCCCATGCGCCGGCATTCGTTGAGGTAGATCGCCGACTTGTCCTTGTCGTCGCCCACTGAGGTCAGCAGGGCAGCCATGTACTCCGGCGCGTAGTGCGCCTTCAGGTACGCGGTCCAGTAGGAGATCACGCCGTAGGCGGCCGAGTGCGCCTTGTTGAAGGCGTAGTCGGAGAACGGCAGCAGGATGTCCCAGAGGGTCTTGACCGCGGCCATGGAATAGCCGTTGTCCTGCATACCCTGGGAGAAGCCGGCGAACTGCTTGTCCAGCTCGGACTTCTTCTTCTTGCCCATGGCGCGGCGCAGGATATCGGCCTGGCCCAGGGTATAGCCGGCGAGCTTCTGCGCCACGGCCATGACCTGCTCCTGGTACACGATCAGCCCGTAGGTCCCGCCGAGGATTTCGGACAGCGGTTCCTCGAGCTCCGGGTGGATCGGGATGACTTCCTGGATCTTGTTCTTGCGCAGCGCGTAGTCGGTGTGCGCGTTGGCGCCCATGGGTCCGGGCCGGTAGAGGGCCAGCACGGCGGAGATGTCCTCGAAGTTGTCAGGCTTCATCAGCTTGAGCAAGGACCGCATGGGACCGCCGTCGAGCTGGAAGACGCCCAGTGTGTCTCCGCGGGCAAGAAGTTCGTAGGACGCCGTGTCATCCAACTCGAGCGTCTCGAGGTCGAGCTCGATGCCGCGGTTCATTTTTATGTTTTCCAGGGCATCGGAAATGATCGTCAGGTTTCGCAGCCCGAGGAAGTCCATCTTGATCAGGCCGAGGCCTTCGGACGTCGGGTAGTCGAACTGGGTGATGACCTGGCCGTCCTGGAAACGGCGCATGATCGGGATCACGTCGATGATGGGGTCCGAGGACATGATGACGCCGGCGGCGTGCACGCCCCATTGCCGCTTCAGGCCCTCGATGCCCAGCGCCGTCTCGAAGACCTTGGCGGCCTCCGGGTCGGTGCTGATGAGCTGGCGGAAGTCGCCGGCCTCGCTGTAGCGCTTGGACTGGGGGTTCTGAATGTCGGCCAGCGGGATGTCCTTGGCCATGACCGCCGGCGGCAGCGCCTTGGTCAGCTGCTCGCCCATGCTGAACGGGTAGCCCAGCACACGCGAAGAATCCTTGAGGGCCTGCTTGGTCTTGATGGTGCCGTAGGTGACGATCATCGCCACGCGCTCGTCGCCGTATTTGCGGGTGACGTAGTCGATCACTTCGGAACGGCGCCGGTCATCGAAGTCGACGTCGAAGTCAGGCATGGAGACGCGGTCCGGGTTGAGGAAGCGTTCGAAGATCAGGCCGTGGTGCAGCGGGTCCAGGTCGGTGATGCGCATCGCGTAGGCCACCATGGAGCCGGCGCCGGAGCCACGTCCGGGACCGACCCGGATGCCGTTGTTCTTGGCCCAGTTGATGAAGTCGGCGACGACGAGGAAGTAGCCCGGGAAGCCCATCGAGGTGATGACTTCGAGCTCATAGTCGGCCTGCTTGCGGACCTTGTCCGGGATGCCCTGGGGATAGCGGTAGCGGAGTCCCTTGTCGACCTCCTTGACCAGCCACGACGTTTCGTCCTCCCCCTCCGGGCAGGGGAACCGGGGCATGTAGTTGGCGCCGGTGTTGAAGGAAACTTCGCAGCGTTCGGCGATCAGGAGCGTGTTGTCGCACGCCTCGGGGTGGTCGCGGAACAATTCGCGCATTTCCTGCGGTGACTTCAGGTAGTAGCCGCTGCCGGAGAAGGCGAAGCGCGAGCCGCCGTTGTCGTAGGTCGGCTCCAGGAGGGTGGAACCGGACTGGATGGCCAGCAGGGCCTCATGCGCCTTGGCGTCATGCTCGTGCGTGTAGTGCAGGTCGTTGGTGGCCACCAGCGGCAGGTTCAGGTCCTTGGCCAGGCGCAGGAGGTCACCGGTGACGCGCCGCTCGATGTCCAGGCCGTGGTCCATGAGCTCACAGAAGTAGTTCTCCGCCCCGAAGATGTCGCGGAACTCCGCCGCGGCCTCCAGGGCTTCGCGGTACTGGCCGAGCCGCAGCCGGGTCTGGACCTCGCCGGACGGGCAGCCGGTGGTGGCGATGAGCCCTTCCGAGTAGGTGTTCAGCAGCTCCCGGTCCAGCCGGGGCCATTTACCGAAGACCGAGTCCAGCGAGGCGATCGAGGAGGCCCGGAAAAGGTTCCGCATGCCCACGTTGTTGTAGCTGAGCAGGGTCATGTGCGTGTACGAGCCGCCGCCGGAAATGTCGTCCTTGCGCTGGTACTCCTCGCCCCAGCGCACACGGGTCTTGTCCGTGCGGGCGGTCCCGGGAGTCACATAGGCTTCGACGCCGATGATGGGCCTGATGCCCTGGTCTGTTGCGCGCTTCCAGAAGTCGAAGGCGCCGAACAGGTAGCCGTGGTCCGTCGTGGCGAGGGCCGGCATGCCGAGCCGTTCGGTTTCGTCGAACAGCTCACCGAGCCGGGCGGCACCGTCCAGCATCGAGTACTCGGTGTGGTTGTGGAGATGGACAAACGAGTCGTTGCTGGAAGTCACCGCACCATTCTAGTGCCGTGCCACGACGGCGGCGTGCAGCCACGGCGATGGGCACCGAACGGCGGCAACGGGCGGCCCGGCAGAACCCCGTGGATTCAGGCCGCCCGTGCCGTGCGGCTCAGGCGTTTCCGGACTCCAGGACCGTCAGCGCGTACTGCAGGTCCTGCGGGTACTCGCTGGCGACGGTAACCCGCTCCCCTGTCCGCGGGTGGTCGAAGGACAGTTCCCGGGCGTGCAGCCACTGCCGGGTGAGGCCGAGGGTGGCGGCCAGCCTCGGGTCCGCGCCGTAGGTGAGGTCACCGGCGCAGGGGTGGCGCAGGGCCGAGAAATGCACGCGGATCTGGTGGGTGCGGCCCGTTTCGAGGTGCACCTCCACGAGTGAGGCCTTCCCGAAAGCTTCCAGGACCTCATAGTGCGTCACCGAATCACGGCCGTCCTCGGTCACGGCAAACCGCCAGTCATGGCCCGGGTGCCGGCCGATGGGCGCGTCGATGGTGCCCGCCAGCGGATCGGGAAGGCCCTGGACGACGGCGTGGTAGACCTTGTCCACGGTGCGCTCCTTGAAGGCGCGCTTGAGCACGGTGTAGGCATTTTCGGTCTTGGCCACCACCATGACGCCGGAAGTGCCGACATCGAGCCGATGGACGATGCCCGCGCGCTCCGGGGCGCCCGACGTCGAAATCCGGTAGCCGAGCCCGGCGAGGCCACCCACCACCGTGGGTCCCACCCAGCCGGGCGAAGGGTGGGCGGCGACACCGACCGGTTTGTCGATGACTACAAATTCGTCATCGTCCAGCAGGATCAACAGGTCGTCCACTACTTCCTCCACGATTTCCAGGGGGTCCCTGCGGTCCGGCACCACGACCTCAAGCACGGTGCCCAGGGTGAGTTTGAGGGACTTTCCGACCTTCCCTGCGTTGCTGGTGACGTTGCCTTCGGCGATCAGGACTGCGGCCTGCGAGCGGGAGATGTCCATCAGCCGGGCCAGTCCGGCGTCCACACGGGAACCGGCGAGGTCCTCCGTGACGGTGAAGCGGTGGTGCCCGGCTGGTGCGGTGCCGGCTTCGGCGGCCATATCGGCCGCCATATCAGCGGCGTTTCCTGAGGCAGTGTCAGACATCGTTGGCCACCGTATCCTTCGTATGGCGCGAGCCGTCCAGGGAGATTCCGCGGAGCGTGAGCAGGCAAATGATCACGACGGCGGAGACGACGGCGGAGTCGGCGATGTTGAAGATCGCGAAGTTTGGCAGCTGGATGAAGTCCACCACATGGCCCATCGCGAAGGACGGCTCGCGGAACAGCCGGTCCGTCAGGTTGCCGAGTGCGCCGCCGAGCAGCAGCCCCAGCGCCAGGGCCCACCAGAGCGAACCGAGCTTGCGCAGCTGCAGCAGGATCGCGACAGACACGGCCGCCATGATGATCGTGAACACCCAGGTGACGTTCTCGCCGATCGAGAACGCCGCCCCCGAGTTGCGGATGTAGAACCAGTGCAGCAGCGGGGGAAGCACGGGGATCCGCTCACCCTCGGTCATGGTGGTCGTGACCCAGAGCTTGGTGAGCTGGTCGAACACGTAGGCGAAGACCGCGAAGGCAGCGAACAGGACAAACAGCTTTGCCCGCCGCGGCCGGGCGCGCCCGGGCTGTGCCGCCTCGACAGGCTGCATGGCGTCTGGTGATGGTGCGTCAGTCATAAGGCTTTCGATCGGGAGCCAGTGCGGGGACCGGGTTCAGGTACCGGCAAGCGCCGGGCACCTGGGCCGGTGCCGGCACGTTGCGGGAAAAGGGAAAAGCCGGCGGCCGAGGAATCCTCAGCCACCGGCTTTCAGAATACTTGCTTTTTGCCCTAGCTGGCTTCGCCAACCTCGGGGGCCGCGACGGAGCCGCGGGCGTCCAGGTCGCGGAGCTGGCCTTCGATGTAGGCCTTCAGGCGTGAGCGGTAGTCGCGCTCGAAGCCGCGAAGCTGCTCGACCTTGCGTTCCAGGACGGAGCGCTGCTGCTCGAGGGCACCGAGGATCTTGCGGGACTTTTCCTGCGCATCGTTGACGAGGCTGCTGGCCTCGATCTGAGCTTCAGCGATGATTTTGTCCCGCTGCTGCTCGCCGTCGGCGACGTGCTTGTCGTGCATCTGCTGCGCCATGGCGAGCAGGCCGGCGGCGGACTCCGACGCCGGGGTGGCGGCGCTGCGCGCCGGCTCGACAACCTGGGCGGCCTTGGCGGCCTGCTCGGCTTCCTTCTTCTTAGCGGCTTCTGCGGCCGCCTTTGCCTTGGCCTCGGCCTCGGCCTTGGCGGTGTCTTCCTTCTCGGCCTTGACGGGTGCCGGGACCTTTTCCACCACGGGTGCGGCGGCTGCGGAGCTGGCAGGCGTGCCGGCGCCGGATTCGGCGAGCTTCTTGCGCAGCTCGTCGTTCTCCTGGTTCAGGCGCCGAAGTTCGACGACGATCTCGTCCAGGAAGTCGTCAACCTCGTCCTGGTCGTAGCCTTCGCGGAACTTGGTCGGCTGAAAGCGCTTGTTGACAACGTCTTCTGGCGTCAAAGCCATCTGGTCACCTCGTTGGTCTAGTTAGTCAGTAGGCCTTCCGGCCGTCAAACTACGGTACCTAAATATGGTCTGGTTCCTCTAATTCAACACCGCAGTGTCAAACCGGAGTTTACTTTCGGTTTGGGCCTGGGCCGGGCAGGTCGCTGCCCGGCTGCGGCTGCGGCCTATGCCGCGATCGGCTGGGCGTACACCAGGCCCTTGACGATCCACATCGCCACGCTCACGGCCACGAACAGCAGCAGGAAGCCTATGTCCAGCGACATTCCGCCCAACCGCAGCGGCGGGATGAGCCGGCGGAGCAGTTTGAGGGGCTTGTCCGTGACCGAATACACAGCATGAGCGGTCACGAGTGCCAAACCGCGCGGCCGCCAACTTCGGGCAAACATCTGCACCCAGTCGTAGACCAGACGGATGATCAATGCCACGAAAAAAAGCAACAGAACGATATAGACGAGCCCCAAAACAATTCCCATGAGCTAACTCATATCTCCATGTTCATTCCGGATACCGAAGTGTCCTAAGGAAAGTGTCACTTCTATTTCAACACGGATAATTCCGCACGGATGCCAGGCAGGTGTCCCCGCCTGGCATCAGTACCGAATATTCGGGCCTAGCTCTGGTTGAAGAAACTTGCCTGCGTCTCGCTGACCTTCTTGTCGTCGCCAATGACTTCGACGTACGACGGCGAGAGCAGGAAGACCTTGTTCGTCACCCGTTCGATGCTGCCGCGCAGGCCGAAAACAAGACCGGCGGAGAAGTCCACGAGGCGCTTGGCGTCAGCCTCGCCCATGTCGGTGACGTTCATGATGACGGGGATCCCGTCGCGGAAGCTTTCGCCGATGAGCTTGGCGTCGTTGTACGACCGCGGATGGATGGTCGTGATTTGCCGGAGTCCGGTGGTCTCTTCGCGGCTCGATGCCGCACGCTTGATGGGTGTCACAGGTGCGCGATATTCCTCTTCAGCGGCGTGGGGCTCTTCCCGGGGGACCTCGCGGACGGGCGCCGGAGCACGTCGTTCCTCGCGGTCCTGCTCCATGGATTCGTCCTCATCCTTGTGCGGTGTGGGGTGCTCAGACTCGTAGTGTTCGTCGCCGTCGGCGAGCCCAAGATAGATCATTGTCTTGCGCAGAGCGCCAGCCATGGTCGACTCCTAATCTTGTCCGTAAGCGGGCCGCTTAGTGACTAGACAGCCTTGGAATCCCCGCCATTACCTTCCAATATGTCGAACTTACCGCAGGGCCGGACGCGGACCGAGAATATCGGAGCCAATGCGCAGGTGTGTCGCCCCGAAGCGGACGGCCTCTTCGAGGTCCTGGCTCATGCCGGCGGATATTCCCGTGGCGTAGGGAAATTGTTCGGCCAGCCGCCCGGAAATGCCCGCCAGCTTTTCGAAGGCAGCCGCCGGGTCCGCCCCGAGCGGGGCCACGGCCATGACGCCGGCGAGCCTCAGTCCGCCGGCACCGGCGACCTGTTCGGCCAGCGCGGGGACTTCGCCGGGCGCCGCGCCGCCGCGGTGGGCCGCTGCTGCGTCGCCGGCCTGCTCGGCCAGGCTGACCTGGATGAAACAGTCCAGGGGCGGGCGGCCGGTGCGGTCGGCTTCGACGGCCATCGCCTTGGCCAGGGCCGAGGCGACGGCTTCCCGGTCCACGGAGTGCACGGACGCGGCGTACTTCACCACGGATTTGGCCTTCTTGCTTTGGAGTTGACCGATGAAGTGCCAGCTCAGGCCAAGGTCCTGAAGCTGCGCCGCCTTTTCCGCGGCCTCCTGGTCCCGGTTCTCCCCGACGTCGGTGACCCCCAGCGACGCCAGCCGCCGGACGTCCAGCGCAGGATGGAACTTGGTGACGACGATCAGGCGCGGCGGCACCGCCTGCCGGCCCGCGGCGGCCACGGCGGCGTCGATCCGGCGGCGGACGGCCGCGAGGTTCGCCTCCAGCTGGGCCAGACGGGGGCCTTCCAGCGCGTCCGTTCGGTTCTCATGGTTCTCCCCCGGCGCCGTGACGGGCTGGACGGCGTGTGCGTCCGGGCGCTGCGCCGGTTCAGTCATGGCCATACTCCCTTTTCCCGTCAGTCCCGTCAGTGCCGTCAGTCCCGTGGGTGCCGTCCGTCCACGCCAGCCCGGCGAAGCGGCCGGTGTGGCTGTTGCGGCGGTAGGAGAAGAGGGTGTCGTCCTCGAGGGTGCATCCCCCGGAGTATTCGATCGCGACGCCCGCAGCTTCCAGCTGGCTCCGCACTCCGGCCGGCAGGTCCAGACCAGGGGTGCCGGTCGAGGTGGTGCACCAGGTGGCAGGCACGGCCGCGGAAACGTCCGCGCGCAGGCTGCCGGGGACTTCATAGCAGCGCCCGCAGACCGAGGGGCCCACCCAGGCGCTGATGCGGTCCGCACCGAGCTCCCGGAGGCGGGCCACAGCGGCTGGCACCACCTCGGCGGCGACGCCTGGCCGTCCGGCGTGGACGACGCCCAGCACCGGCGCCCCGGCCGGATCCTCGCCGACCAGCACCACCGGCACGCAGTCGGCCACCAGGACGGCCAGCGGCTCAGTCAGGGAGACCATGGCATCGGCCGTGGGCGCGGCCGGACCTTCACCCGCGGAGTCCGCGGCCGGGGACCCAACGATGGTGGCGACGTCACTGCCGTGGACCTGGTTCATGTACCGGAAGGAGCGCCCGCCGAGCCCGGCGGCCGCTTCGAGCTCCGCGCGCCGGCGGCGCACCGCCACGGGGTCATCACCGACATGCAGTGCCAGGTTCCCGGCTCCGGCGTCGGTGAAAGCCACCCATACGCCCGGCCGGACTTCAGCCCGCCAGCAAAACAATCACAACACCGCCATCAACATGTCCGGAATACCTGCGTTCATACAATCCACCGTAACCCGCCGCAAAGCAGCATGGCACCGCCGGACGGCGGTGCCATGCAGGTGCGGAACTATTTACTTCAGGAAGTCCGGGACATCCAGGTCATCGGAGTGCCGGCCGGACAGGTCCGGCTCCACGACGGCCGGAAGGTCGACGTCGAAGCCCGAATCGGCCGGTACGGCAGAGGGACGCTGCTGGCCCCAGCCGCCGTAGCCGGAGGCGCCGACGGTGGCGTGCAGCGGCTGAACCGGGGCGGAGGCGGGTGCCTGCGCCGGGGCGGGGGCGGGGGACGCGGGACGCTGCGGCGCGGCCGGCAGGGACTGGTCCATGGACGGCGAGGTGGCCTTGACGTCGTCGAAGCCGGCGGCGATGACGGTGACGCGTGCCTCGTCGCCGAGGGCGTCGTCGATCACGGCGCCGAAGATGATGTTGGCCTCCGGGTGGGCGACTTCCTGGACCAGGCGGGCTGCCTCGTTGATTTCGAAGAGGCCAAGGTCCGAGCCGCCCTGGATGGACAGCAGCACGCCGTGCGCGCCGTCGATCGATGCTTCCAGCAGCGGGGAGGCGATGGCCAGCTCCGCGGCCTTCACGGCGCGGTCTTCGCCGCGGGCAGAACCGATGCCCATCAGCGCGGAACCGGCACCCTGCATGACGGACTTGACGTCGGCGAAGTCGAGGTTGATCAGGCCGGGGGTGGTGATGAGGTCCGTGATGCCCTGGACACCGGAGAGCAGGACCTGGTCGGCGGAACGGAACGCGTCCAGGACCGAGACGTTGCGGTCGCTGATGGAGAGCAGGCGGTCGTTCGGGATCACGATCAGGGTGTCGACTTCATCGCGCAGGGCGTCGATGCCGGCCTCGGCGGAGCCGGCACGGCGGCGGCCTTCAAACGTGAAGGGGCGCGTCACGACGCCGATGGTCAGGGCGCCAAGGGACCGTGCGATCCGGGCGACGACGGGGGCGCCGCCGGTGCCGGTTCCGCCGCCTTCGCCGGCGGTGACGAAGACCATGTCTGCGCCCCGGATGACCTCTTCGATTTCATCGGCGTGGTCCTCCGCGGCCTGCCGGCCAACTTCAGGGTTCGCGCCAGCACCGAGTCCACGGGTCAGCTCACGCCCGACGTCGAGCTTGACGTCGGCATCGCTCATCAACAATGCCTGGGCATCGGTGTTGATGGCGATGAATTCGACGCCGCGAAGACCGACCTCGATCATGCGGTTGACTGCGTTCACGCCACCGCCGCCGATGCCGACGACCTTGATGACGGCCAAGTAATTCTGCGGAGCTGCCACGTTACGTGTCCCTTGTTCGTGTACTAATGCGAAAACTGATCGAGTCCTGCTTGAAGCTTTGAACCTTAACCTTCGACTTGAAGGTTATAGTTATGTCAAGTAACTCATGTCTGTGACGGTATTTCCTATGCAGGGGACATTCAATAACCGGCGCCGCGTGTCGCGCGATTACCGGGCAAATAGCCCCTGTAAGTAGTCCCGCGGGCAGCTGGACGTCCGCTGGACATCCGTGACGCGGCGGATCCGATTGCCGGCTACCGCGTGACTGGGTGCCGGGGCACGCTGACATCGTAGACCTTCACCGGGTTTTTGGCGTCGGCCGGGACCTTCAGGAGGGCAGAAAGGACCCGTGCCTTCAGCTCCTTCTCCCCCGCGTTGCCCCAGACGATTGTCTGCCCGTCGACGAGTTTGAGTTCGACGGCGTCGGCCGACGCGGCAGAGGCGTTGGAGAGCCGCGCCAGCACATCCGCCGGCAGGGCCCCCAGCACTGCCGTGATGGCCTGGAACAGGTCCTTCGGCAGCGTTCCGCTGCCGCCGTCGATCACCGGCAGCGATACCGAGGCCGCATCGGCGGTGGTGCTGAGCTGGACACCGTCGACGTCCACCAGCTGGAATGTCTTGCCCTGCTTGACCAGGGCCACGGGAATGCGCTCGGTGACGTGCACCTGCAAGGTGGCGGGCGGCAGCGCCTTCGCGGTGACGTCCTTGACCTGGACCAGCGGCTTGAGCAGGGCTGTGACCTCCTCCTCGCTGATCTGCGGCAGCGGCTTGCCCTGAAGGGGCGCGAGGGCGGCCTGGACCTGATCCGGGTGCAGCATCTTTGTACCCTCCACCGTGACCGTGCGCAGGGCCAGCACGGGCGAGTAGACGGCGGCCGCGACGATGCCCGCCATCAGCACGGCCACGATCCCGATGGTGCTGAGCAGGATCCGCCGGCGGCGCTTGCCCTTGGGCTCGGGGAAGGACAGCACCTTTCCGGGCCCGTTGTCCGGGGTGGCCTGCGGGTTCTGCAGGTTCTGCGGATTGCGGGACCGACCGACGGCGGTGTCCGCGGCGGTGTCCGTGGCGGTCTTGGACGCAGAAATGACATCCGTGCCCGTACCGGCGGACGGCGGCCGGGAGCCGGATCCGCCGGTGCCGGACCCACTCGTGCCGGACCCGCCACGGTAGGTGGGGCGCCTGGTGCTAGGCACCGGCGGCCTCGGCTGTCAGGGCCTCGACAATCAGCGGCCCGTAGGCCGTGACGTCACCGGCGCCGGCGGTCAGCACGATGTCCCCGGGCCCGGCGGCCGCCAGCAGTGCCTGCACAGCCTCCCCGTCGGGTCCGACAAGGCGGCCGCCTGAGCCCAGGTGCTCGGCGATCAGCCCGCTGGTGACCCCTGGAATGGGATCCTCGCGGGCAGGATAGATGTCCAGGACCAGGGCCGTGTCCGCGGTGTTGAGCGCTTCGGCGAACTCGCGGGCAAATTCCCGTGTCCGGGAAAACAGGTGCGGCTGGAAGAGCACGTGCACCTTGTGCTCCCCGGCGACGGCCCTTGCCGCGGACAGGGCGGCGCGGACCTCCGTGGGATGGTGGGCATAGTCGTCGTAGACGCGGACGCCGCGGCCCTCCCCCTTGAACTCGAAACGGCGCGAGGCGCCGGAGAAGTGGGCCAATGCCGCCGCGGCGGTGCCGGGCGCGACGCCGAGTTCGATCGCCACGGCGAAGGCGGCGGCAGCGTTGAGTGCGTTGTGCCGGCCCGGAACCTGCAGTTCGACGCCGAACGTGCCCGCCGTCGTCGAGATCCCCATCCGGCCAGGTCCCGCGTCGTGCAGCCGGATGGCGGCGTCGGCGGCGGTTCCGTAAAGCACCACGCGGGTGTTGCCGCGGGCCCGGGTGCGCTCGGCCAGTGCCCTGGCCCCGGGGTCGTCAGCGCACGCCACCAGGACGCCGTCCGCCGGGAGCAGGGCCGTGAAGCTGTCGAAGGAGGCATAGACGGCCTCGGCGGTGCCGTAGAAATCCAGGTGGTCCGGCTCGACGTTGGTCACCACGGCGATCGTGGGGCGGTAGTTCAGGAAGGAGCCGTCCGACTCGTCGGCCTCGGCGACGAAGATGCCCGCCGTGCCGTGTGCCGCATTGACTCCGAGCGCCGGGACGTTGGCGCCGATCGCGAAAGACGGGTCCAGCCCGGCGCCCTGCAGCAGCACCGTGATCATGGAGGTCGTGGTGGACTTGCCGTGCGTTCCGGCGACGGCCACCACCGTGTCATCCGCCATCGTGGCGGCCAGCGCCTCGGAGCGGTGCAGCACCGGGAGTCCGGCGGCACGGGCCGCTGCGAGCTCGGGGTTGTCGGGCCGGATCGCCGAGCCGGCGACCACCGTCTGGGCGTCTCCCAGGTTGCCGGGAGCATAGCCGACGGCGATCCGCGCCCCGGCGGCCGCGAGGTCCGCCATGACGGGCAGCGACTTGGCGTCAGAGCCGCTCACCGGGATGCCGCGGGCCACCATGATGCGGGCAACGGCGGACATGCCGACGCCGCCGATGCCGATGAAGTGGACGCGGCCGAGGGATTCCAGGGCATGCGTGCCGTGTTGGGGCTGGGTCATTGCTCTACTGCTTCCTGCCGTGCTGGTTCGTGCCCTGCTGTTTCGGACGCTGCTGTTTCGGACGCTGCCGGTTCCCGCTGCGCTCGTTCGAAGACGCCACGCCGAGGATGAGATCGGCCATGCGCCGGTCGGCGTCGCGGATGCCGAGCTGTTCGGAGCTGGCTGCCATCCGGGCCAGCCTGTCCGTGTCCAGCAGCAGGGGAATGATGTTCCCGCTGATCCAGTCGGCGGAGAAGGCCTTGTCATCGATTATCAATGCGCCGCCCGCGGCGACCAGGCCCGCGGCGTTCAACGCCTGCTCGCCGTTGCCGATGGGCAGGGGCACGAAAACGGCAGGCACGCCCACGGCGGCCACCTCGCAGACCGTGGCGGCTCCGGCACGGGCCAACAGCAGGTCCGCCGCGGCGTAGACGGTTTCCATCCCGTCGACGTACTCCACCTGCCGGTAGCCTGGCGCGGCGAGCGGTTTGCCGTCGGCGTCGTGGACGGACTTGCCGCGACCGGTGATGTGCAGGGTCTGCACGCCGGCGTCGGCGAGGGCCCCGACGGCCGCGGCGAGGGACCGGTTGATGCTCTGGGCGCCCGAGGACCCGCCCGTGACGATGAGCGTCGGCCGGTCCGCGTCCAGGCCGAGCGCCTGCCGTGCACCGGCCCGGGCGGCCGTGCGGTCGAGGCCGGAAATTTCGGGGCGCATGGGCATGCCTACGTGCCGGGCGGCGCGGCCCAGTTTGGTCGCGGCGAAGGCCACTGCCACGTGGGCGCCGAGGCCTGCGCCAACGCGGTTAGCCAGGCCGGGACGGGTGTTGGCCTCGTGGACCACGATTGGGATCTTCCGGCGCCGGGCAGCGAGGTACATCGGTGTGCACACGTACCCGCCGACCCCCACCAGGACGTCGGCGCCTGCCTCGTCCAAGATGGAACCCGCCTGCTTCACCGCACCGGCCATCCGGCCCGGCAGCCGGAGCAGATCCGCGGAAGGCCTGCGCGGGAGCGGGACACGGCTGATGGTGGCAAGGTCCAGGCCGGCCGCCGGGACGAGCCGCGCTTCCATTCCCCCGGGGGTCCCGACAGCCAGGAGCTGCACTCCGGGGCGGGACTGCCGGAGGGCGCCGGCAATTGCCAGCAGCGGGCTGATATGGCCGGCGGTTCCGCCGCCGGCAAGGACCACGGACAAGGGCGACTCGGTGTTCATGAAGGGCTGTTTACGCTTTCGTACGATTCTTGGTGGCGGGGCTCTTGGCGGGGTTCTTGGTGGGGTTCTTGGTGGCTGGGCTCTTGCCCGCGGGGGCCTTGGGCCGGGCGGCCGTGCGGGCGGCGGACCGGCTGGAGGCCGTGCTGGCGGCGGACCGGCTGGCGGCAGTCCTTGCAGCCCGGGCAGCGCGGGCCCTCCGGACGGAATTGGCGAAGGCGGCCGGGCCGAACCTGAGCATCTTCTTCGGCTGCATGCCGGGGTCCATCTGGGCCCGGGCCAGGGACAGGACGACGCCGATTGCGCACAGCGACATCAGCAGGGCCGAGCCGCCATAGGAAATGAAGGGCAGTGGGACACCGATCACCGGTGCCAGCCCGGTGACCACGGCCATGTTGACGCTGGCCTGGCCCAGCAGCCAGACCATGATCGTGCCGGCCAGGACGCGGTGGAAGACATCGTGCTGGGCGACGACCACCCGGTAGATGGCGGTGCCGAGGATGGCGAACAGGACCAGGACGACGATCGTGCCGACCAGTCCGAGTTCCTCGCCGATGATCGCGAAAATGAAGTCGTTGTGCGCTTCCGGGATCCAGCTGTACTTCTGCCGGCTCTGGCCCAGTCCGACGCCGAACCAGCCGCCGGACGCGAGCCCGTACAGGCCGTTGGTGGACTGGTAGTTCAGGTCGGAGCCGTCGGCGCAGGTCTGGCCCGTCCATGACAGGATGCGGCACATCCGGTTCGGGCTCGTGACGGCGAGGATCATCGCGCCAAGGGCCAGGACCGCCCCGGCGAACCCGAAAAGGTACAGCCGCACGCCGGCGAAGAACAGCGCGGCGGCCACGATGATCATCACGATCATGGCCGTCCCGAGGTCGTTTCCGGCCAGGATGAGGCCCAGGACCGCAATGGCGCCCGGGAGCACGACCGGAATGAGCGCGTGGCGCCATTCGTGGAGGAGCTTGGCCTTGCGGTCAAGCACGGTGGCCATCCAGAGCGCGAGGGCGAGCTTGGCGGCTTCGGAGGGCTGGAACGTGAACGGACCGACGTCGATCCAGTTCTGGTTGCCCAGCGCGCTGCGTCCCACGAGGAGCACCAGGCCCAGCAGCGCAATGGCCAGGAACATGAGCGGCCAGGCGAAGCGCCTGAGCCAGACGACGTTCACGCGGGAGAGGACCAGCATCGCGAAGACGCCAATCGCGGCGAATCCGCCCTGTTTGAGGGCGGCGGAGTACGGCGACTCCCCCGCGGCGATGGCTTCCACGCTGGAGGCCGAGAGGACCATCATGATCCCGATCGCCGTCAGCGCCAGGGTGGAGCCAAGGATCAGGTAGTACGTGGATCCGTTGCGCGACTTGCCGGTGCCTTCCAGCGCGGACCAGAATCCGCGGCTCCAGGCACGCACCCGGGCCGCGGGGGTGACGGCGGGGCCGCCGGCCGTTGGCCGCGCCGCCGAAGGGGCCGGACGGCCGGCGGGCGTGCCACTGGTGGCCCCGCCTGCGGCGGGTCGTGCCGCCGTCGTACGTGTGGGCGTGCTGACCATTGTTACTCCTCGCTGGTCTGAGCCTGCCCTTCCACGAGCTCGCGGACAGCTTCGATGAAGGCATCGCCACGGTGAGCATAGGAAGAGAACTGGTCCATGGAAGCAGCCGCCGGGGCCAGCAGCACAGTGTCCCCGGAGGCGGCCAGCTGCGCCGCCGAGGCAACGGCCTGGGCCATCACAGTCTCGCCGAAAATCGGCGAAGGGCCTGCGTCGGCTTTGGCCGTACCGGCAGTCTGCACGTCTTCAGTCTCGCCCTTGCCCTGCCCGATCACGGGGACATCCGGCGCGTGTCGCTTCAGGGCGGCCTGCAGATCGCTGGAGTCCGCGCCGATCAGGACCACGGCCTTGAGCCGGCTGCCCTGTTCCTGGATCAGGGAGTCGTAATTCACGCCCTTGGACAAACCTCCCGCGATCCACACCACATTCTGGAACGCGGACAACGAGGCGGCGGCGGCGTGCGGATTGGTGGCTTTGGAATCGTTGATCCACAGCACACCCTCATGCCGGGCCACCAGCTGGATCCGGTGGTCTCCCGGAAGGTAGTTCAGCAGGCCCTGGCGCACAGCCGATGGCTCCACCCCGTAGGCCCGTACCAGGGCAGCGGCTGCCAGCGCGTTGGCCACCATGTGGCGCGGCGCCACCGGTCCGAGGTCGGCGATCGAGGCGAGTTCGGCCGCGCTGTCCTTGCGTTCGGCGATGAACGCCCGGTCAACCAGCAGCCCTTCCACGACGCCGAGCATGCTGATGGCCGGGGTCAGTGTGGTGAATCCCACGGCCCGGCAGCCTTCAACCACGTCCGCGTCCTCGACCATGCGTTCGGTCTCGATCTGCTCGGCGTTGTAGATGCAGGCCTTCTTCGTGTTGGCGTAGACCTTGGCCTTGTCGGCGAGGTAGGAGGCGTAGGAGCCGTGCCAGTCCACGTGGTCTTCAGCGACGTTGAGGCACACGCTGGCCACCGGCGACACCGAGTGGCTCCAGTGCAGCTGGAAACTGGACAGTTCCACCGCGAAGGCGTCGTAGTCCACGGGATCCCGCAGGGCGTCCAGGATCGGGGTTCCGACGTTGCCTACGGCGATCGCTTTCAGGCCGGCGGCCTGGAGCATGGATTCGGTCAGGCCGACCGTGGTGGTCTTGCCGTTGGTGCCGGTGATGGCCAGCCAGTCGGCGGTCTTGCGGCCCTCGCGTTCGCGGAGCCGCCAGGCGAGCTCGACGTCGCCCCACACCGGAATGTGCGCCCGCGCCGCTGCGGCGAGCAGGGCCTGGTCCGGGCGCCAGCCCGGGGACGTGATCACCAGGTCCGGCTTCTGCCCGTCGATCTTCGGAACGGACTCCACCGCTGCCTCGCCCAGCAGGACGTCCACGGCGCCGACGATCCGGAGTGTGTCGGCCTGGGCCAGCGCCTTGGCGCTGGTGGCGGCGTCCACCACCACCACCCGGGCGCCGAGTTCAATGAGGGTGTCGGCGGCGGCGAAGCCGGAGACTCCGATGCCGGTGACCACGACGCGCAGTCCGGCCCAGTCGGAGTCCCAGGTGGTGAGGCCCTGCAGCCGGGGCGAGGTGGTGAGCGGGGCGGGGATGGGACCGGTCACAGCAGCACCACCCATTCGGCGTAGAAGATGCCCAGGCCGGCGGCGACAAACAACCCGGACAGGATCCAGAACCGGACCACCACCGTGACTTCGGCCCAGCCCTTGAGTTCGAAGTGGTGCTGGAGCGGTGCCATCTTGAAGAACCGTTTGCCCTTGGTGATTTTGAAGTAGCCCACCTGGATGATGACCGAGAGCGTGATGAGGACGAAGAGCCCGCCGATGAAGGCCAGCAGCAGTTCGGTGCGGGACAGGATCGCGAAGGCTGCGACGGCGCCGCCGATGGCAAGGGAGCCGGTGTCGCCCATGAAGATCTTCGCGGGCGAGGTGTTCCACCACAGGAACCCGACCATCGCCGCGCTCAGGATGGCGGCCAGCAGGGCCAGGTCCAGGGGGTCGCGGACCGAGTAGCAGCCGCTGCCGGCCTGCCGGGGGGATCCGCAGGCCTGGTTGCTTTGCCAGATGCCCATGAGCGTGTAGGCCCCGAACACCATGACGGAAGCGCCGGCGGCCAGGCCATCGAGGCCGTCGGTGAGGTTCACGCCGTTGGTCGCGGCCGTGACGATCAGGTTGGACCACAGCACGAACAAGATGGCGCCGAGTACGGTTCCGGCGAACGCGAGGTTAAGCCACGGAATATCGCGCACCAGCGAGATCTGGGTGGACGCCGGGGTCAGGCCCGCCGCATTCGGGAAGTTCAGTGCCAGCACGGCAAAGATGATGCCAACAGCGCCCTGGAGGATCAGCTTGGCCTTGGCGTCCAGGCCCAGGCTGCGCTGCTTGGAGATCTTGATGAAGTCATCCAGGAATCCGACCAGCCCCATGCCCACCATGAGGAAGAGCAGGAGAAGCCCGGAGGCGCTTGGCCCCGGTGAGTGCGGGTTCATCATCCACATGATCAGGTGCGTGAGCCCGTAGCTGACCAGGACCGCCACGACCACCACGGTGCCGCCCATTGTGGGCGTGCCCCGCTTGGTGTGGTGGGAAGTGGGTCCGTCGTCCCGGATGAATTGTCCGTAGCCCTTGCGGACCAGGAACCGGATGAACAGCGGGGTGCCCACAAACGCGAGGAGCAGCGCCATTCCGGCGCCCATCAGCAGTGCAATCACAGCTGTGCACTCCCTTCTGTGGCGGTTGCGGCAGTTCCCTCAGCAGATCGCTCGGGAGAGTCTTGGGTGGCATGTGGGGGTAATGCTATCCGATCCCCCAAGTGGCGCAGCCCGATGCCGTTCGAAGACTTGAACAGGACCAGGTCGCCGGGCTGGAGCTCGGCTTGGAGAAGCTCATAGGCCTCGTCCGCCGTCTCGGCGAAAACGCATTCGTCGCCCCAGGAGCCTTCGTTGACGGCGGAGACATACAGCGACCGCGCCTCCCGGCCCACCACGACGAGCCGGGAGATGTTCAGCCGCACCACCTGGGTGCCGACTGCCATGTGCTCGCGGATGGAATCCGGGCCCAGTTCCAGCATGGCGCCCAGGACCGCCCAGGTGCGGCGGCCGCGGCCCAGCTCGGCCAGCGTCCGCAGTGCTGCCCGCATGGACTCCGGGTTGGCGTTGTACGCATCGTTGATGACGGTCACGCCGTCGGGACGCTCCGTGCGTTCCATCCGCCAGCGGCTGGCGGCGGTCTGCGCGCTGAGCGAGGCGGCGATCTGCGCCCCGGGGATGCCGGCCGCGTGCGCCGCAGCCGCGGCCGCGAGGAGGTTGGCCATGTGATGGGCGCCGATCAGCTTGGCGGCGACGTGGTGCCGGGTTGGCCCTTGCTGTGCTTTCCCGTCCGTCACGTCGGCGGGCAGGTAGAGCTCAAATTCCGGGTGGCCGTCGGCGTTCAGTTCCACATCCGCGGCCCTGACCACATTGGCCTGGGCCACGTCGGCCTGGATGGTGTTGTCCTGGCCTGTGCCGGCCGCGCGTGAGGTGTAGCCGAGCACGCGGGCCCGGGTCCGGGTGGCCATCGCGGCGACGCGGGAGTCGTCCAGGTTCAGCACGGCGGTGCCCCCGGCCGGGAGCGCCTCCACGAGTTCGCCCTTGGCCACCGCGATGTTCTCGACGCCGCCGAACTCCCCGGCGTGGGCGGAGCCGACGCCGAGGACGACGCCGATCTCCGGCCGGACCATGTCCGCGAGGTATTGGATGTGGCCGATGCCCGTGGCACCCATCTCGATGACGAGGTAGCGGGTGTCGAAGTCGGCTTTGAAGACTGTGAGCGGCACGCCGATCTCGCCGTTGTAGGACCCTTGCGGCGCAACTGTGGCACCTTCGGCGCCGGCGGCCGCGAAGATTCCGGCGAGCAGGTCCTTCGTGGTGGTTTTGCCGGCGGAGCCGGTGATGCCGACCACGGTGAAAGCGGCGCCGGCCGCGGCGCGGCTGGTGCGGATCCGGCGGACGGCTTCGGCGGCCAGCGCGCCCATGGCGAGGACAGTGTCCTCAACGACGACGGCGGGATAGTCCGTTCCGGCGGCGTCGGCCACTTCGCGCTCAACGAGCGCCAATACGGCGCCCCGGTCAAAGGCTGCGCCGACGAAGTCGTGTCCGTCGGCGTTCTCCCCCGGTTTGGCCACATAGAGGGAACCCGCCGTGGCCTCGCGGGAGTCGGTCACCACGGAGGCGGGGGTAATTCCCGGTTCCGCGGCGAGCCGGCCGTCGGTTATGTCGGCGATTTCCGCCGCTGTAAATGCAATCATCTCGGTTTAGGACTCTATCCGGTGGTCTTCGAGAACGGTGAATCCCCGTGCTGTCAAGGCGTTCCGAAGCTCCACCCGGTCATCCAGTGCCAGGTTGATTCCCTTGACTTCCTGCCAGACCTCGTGACCGCGCCCGGCCACGAGGATGGTGTCCCCGGCTCCGGCGAGCTCTACGGCCTTCAGGATGGCGGCGTCGCGCGGGAAGACCTCCAGGACTGTGCAGTCCAGGCCTTCGTCGTCCTTGGCCGCGAGGGCCCCGGCAAGGACGTCCGCGCGGATGGCCGCCGCGTCCTCGTCGTGGGGATCGTCGTCGCTGACAATCACGGTGTCCGCCAGCCGCGCCGCGATGGCACCCATCGCGGGGCGTTTGCCCTGGTCCCGCTGTCCGGTGGCGCCGAAAACGATGATCACTCTGGATCCGGGTTCCGGGGACCGGACGGCTTCGAGGGCACGGGACAGTGCGTCGGGGTTGTGCGCAAAGTCCACCACGGCGGCCGGGGCCGTGGACACGAGCTGCATCCGGCCCGGCACGGCAACGGTGAAGGGATCCGCGGCGTCGAGGGCGGCCTGCACCGCGGCCGGCTCGTGGCCGCCGGCGAGGACCATCACCGTGGCCAGCGCGGCATTGGCGACGTTGAAGCCGCCCGGCAGGCCCGTGTGGACGCGCAGCTCGGCGCCGTCGCGGTGCCGGAGGACGAAGTCTGAACCGAGGCCCCGCGGAGCAGTCCGGACCACAGTCCAATCCGCGGTCCCGTCGGCGTCAGCCGGCCCGGCGCCGTCGGTCCCGGCCGTGGCCAGGGTCGTGACCGGGATTTCGGCGGTGGCCGCGAGCTTGCGGCCCCAGTCATCATCGATGGTCACGACGGCGGCGCGGGCGCGTTCCGGCGAGAACAGCCGGGCTTTGGTCTGGAAGTATTCCTCCATGGTCCCGTGCAGGTCCAGGTGGTCCTGGGTGAGGTTCGTGAAGCCGGCGACGTCGAACACCACGGCGTCGACACGGTGGAAGGACACGGCGTGCGAGGAAACCTCCATGGAGGCGGCATCGAGCCCGCGTTCGCGCATGAGCGCCAACAGTGCGTGCACATCCGTGGATTCGGGAGTGGTCAGCAGGCTCGGGATCGGCTCCCCGCCGGCCAGGATCTCAATCGTCCCGATCAGCCCGGTCCGCTTACCCAGCGCCCGCAGCAGGGCATTGATGAAATAGGTGGTGGTGGTCTTGCCGTTAGTGCCTGTCACCCCGAAGAGGGCCGGTGCCCCGGCGCCGTCGGGCCTGCTCTGGTAGATGAGCGCGGACAGCCGGCCGACCACGCTGCGCGGCTCGTGGGCCAGCAGGACCGGGACGGCGATGTCATGGCCCAGGGCCAGCAGGCGCGCCCCGGCGTCGTCTGTCAGGACCGCCACGGCGCCGGCGTCGACGGCCTGGGACACGAAGTCGGCCCCGTGCCGTGTGGCGCCCGGCAGGGCCACGTACAGGTCTCCCGGGCGGACCGACCGGGAGTTCAGGGAGATCCCGGTGACCTGGACGGAGCCGGATGCACCGGGAACGGCGACGCCGATCGCCGCGCCAATGTCCGCCAGCGGCACTGCGGCAACCGCAGTGGGCCGGAAGCCCTGGGTGGAGTCATGGCCGGACGGCGCGGAAGCATCGGGGTCGGTGAGCTCTGACAAGTGGATCTCCGTTGTGGTGCTAGTGGATCGGGCACTGAACTAATCGGGCACTGAATGAATCGGGCACTGAAAAAAATCGGGCACTGGTAGATCGGGACCTGCGCACGCGGAAATGCTCCGGCGCGCAGGCAATGGGTGTGGCGTCGGCTGGTGACTTCCGGGTGCCAGGTGGAACAGGCGCTACTTGGCGTACTGCGGCAGCCGCGCGGGTTCGCCGGTGGAGGGCTGGACGTTGAATGTGCGCAGCGTCTGGCTCATCACCGAACGGAACACCGGTCCGTTGGTGATTCCGAAGATGCTTCCCTTGGGCCGTTGCAGGACCACCTCAACAATAAACCGCGGATCGTCCATGGGCGCCATTCCGATGATGGAGGCTGTATAGCCGCAGAACCCTGATTTGCCGTCGTCGCAGGGCGATTCGGATGTGCCGGTCTTGGCGCCCACCCGGTACCCGTCGATCGCAGCCTCTTTGATCTCGCCCTCGGTTACGGCGCTCTCAAGGATGTCGCGGACCTGTTTGGCGGTTTCCTTGGAGACGACCTGCTGCGGGGCCTTGGCCGGGACTTTTTCCTCGGCACCGTCCGGGTTGATGTAGCTGTCGATCAGCCGGGGCTGGAGCATCACGCCGTCGTTGGCGATGCTCTGGTATGCCCGGACAGTCTGGAGGGTGGTTTGGGCGACGCCCTGGCCGAAGAGCACTGTGTATTGCTGGCGCCCGTCCCACTGGTCGGCCGGGGTCAGGATGCCCTTGGATTCGGCCGGCAGACCGATGTCGGGGGCATCGCCGATGCCGAACTTCCGCAGCCAGTCATAGCGCTGTTCCTTGCTCAGCCGCTGGCCCACCATGACTGTGCCGGTGTTCATGGAATAGCCGACAATGCCCGCCAGCGTCCGCTGCTCGGTGCCGTGTTCGAACGCGTCGCTGAAGGTCTGGCCGTCCACTGTGTAGGTCGGTGGAATGGTGAACCTGTCCAGCGGGCTGGACTTCCCTTCCTGAATCGCAGCTGCGGCCGTGATCATCTTCTCCACCGAGCCGGGCTCGTAGGCGGCGGTGACGGCCCGGACCCCGCGGTCCTCGGCGGCAACCTTGCCGGGGTCGTTCGGATCCGGGGAATCGGTATCGGCCATGGCCACGATGTTGCCGGTCTTGACGTCCTGGACAACAATCACGCCCCACTCGGCACTGAGCTTGTCCTTCTGGCTTTGGATCGCCTGTTGGGAGAAGTACTGCAGGTCCGAATTCAGCGTGAGTTTGATGTCCTTGCCGTTCACCGCCGGCGTCAATTGGTCCACGCCCACCGGGATGCGCAGTCCGTCGGCGCCGATTTCAAAGAGCCGCTTGCCCGGTGTGCCTTTGAGTACCTCGTCCTGGGTCTGCTCGAGGCCCGCCTGTCCGGTGCTGCCGTCCTTGAGGAAACCCACAATTCCGCCGGCCACGGAGCCGTTGGGGTAGACCCGCTTGCTGGTGCCTTCGGTGACGATGCCGGGAATCTGCAGCTTGGAGACCTTGTCCTCGACGTCCGGTTTCAGGTCCTTGGCCACGATGTAGTAGCGCTGGGTTCCGGTCAGGGCATCGCGGAGGGTGCCGCGGTCCATGCCGAGCACGGCGGCGAGTTCGGAGATGCCCTGGTCCCGGGTGACCTTGACGAGCTCGTCCTTGCCGTTGATGGTCTCGAACCGGCGGAAGGTTTCGGTCTTGGTGTTGACTGTCTGGTCCACGACGACGTTGTAGCGGATGACGCTGCTGGCCAGGACCGCGCCGGAGGAATCGAGGATGCTGCCGCGCTCCGCGGGCAGCACGGTGGGCGTGAGCCTGTTGTTGAGGGCGGCCTCAGCCAGTCCCCCGATGTCCAGGCCCTGGACCATGAACAGCTTGCCGCCGACCACCAGCAGGAGCGCCAGCATGATGCCAAGCCCCACGCGGAGCCGCCGGGTGGGGTTTGGGGCTTTCGCCTTGCTTGCCCTGCCGGAGTTCTTCGCCACGGTGAGTCCTTGCTGCTTGCCTTGCTGGTGGTCAGTGAACGCTACTGCCCCGGCGTCTTCTGTGCGGGGGCGGGAACCGAGCCGCCGTGGAGTTCCACGGCGGGGGCGGCGGGTTTCGGTGCGGGTGCGGGCTTCACAGCTGCCGGCGCCTTGTCTGTGTCCGCCGGTTTGGTGTCGGCCGGCCTGGTGTCCGCCGCCTTGCGCTGGGCGAGAGGCTCGTTCTCCGTGGCCGGCGGGACAACCGTGAGCTGCCCGGCGACGGCCGGTGCGGCAATGACGGCGCCCGGGGCATCACCCTTGACGGCCGGCTTGGCCTTGCCGGTGACATTGAGGGTGGAGAGGTCGATCTGGCCCTTGGCGACCGAAGCCACCATGCCCAGCTCCGTGGCCTTGGCCGCCAGGTTCTGCGGGGCGTCGAAGTTCTGCACCTGCTGGGTGAGGTCCTGGTTCTGCTTGGTCAGTGTGGTCTGTTCACTGCGGAGCTGGACCAGCTGGTACTGGGCTGAGGAGACGGAGATGTTCAGGACCAGCACGGCCATGAGGGCAATCGCCAGGAGCCCGAAGCAGAGCACCACGAACGGTGCGCGGCGCTTGCGCGGCACGGAGCGGACCACCGACAGCGGGGTGCGTGCCTTGCGGGGCTGGTCAAGGCCGGGGCGGAGGCCGGGCAGGGCACGGGCAGTGGCGCCCTGGGCAACGGGGTAGCTGTTGACGGCGGCGGTGCTCATGCGGCTCTCCTGGCTTTGATGCGTTCGACGGCGCGCAGCCGGGCGGAAGCTGCGCGGGGGTTTTCGGCGATTTCAGCGGCGGTGGGTACCTCGGTGCCCTTTGTCAGGGTTTTGAGTTCGGCTTTGTGCTCTTCGAGCTCGACCGGGAAGCCGAGCGGCGCCGAGGACTTCGATCCGGCCTGGAAGAAGCCCTTGACGATCTTGTCTTCCAGGGAGTGGTAGGACATGACCACCACACGGCCGCCGAGGGCGATGGCCTCGATCGCTGCCGGGATGGCGCGCTCGAGGACGTCCAGTTCCTCGTTGACCTCGATCCGGAGCGCCTGGAAAGTGCGCTTCGCGGGGTGGCCGCCGGATTTGGCGGCACCGGCGGGCACCACGGCCCGGATCTGGTCGACCAGTTCGCCGGTGGTGGTGAAGGGCTTTTCGGCGCGCGCGGCCACGATCCTGTTCGCGATGCGGCCGGCGAACTTCTCTTCGCCCCACTTCCGGATGATCCGGACGAGTTCTTCTTCGCTGTAGTTATTGACGACGTCGGCGGCCGTCTGGCCCCGGCTGGTGTCCATCCGCATGTCCAGGGGCGCATCGAAGGAGTAGGCGAAGCCGCGTTCCCGCTCGTCCAGCTGGAGGGACGATACGCCGAGGTCCATGAGCACTCCGTGGACTTCGGTGAAGCCCAGGTCTTCGAGGACGTCCGGGATTTCGTCGTAGACGGCGTGAACGAGGTCGGTCCGGTTCTCGAAGGGCGCCAGCCTGGACCCCGCCAGTGCCAGGGCTTCCTCGTCGCGGTCGATGCCGATCAGGTGAAGGTCCGGGAAGCGCTGCAGGAGGGCCTCCGAGTGTCCGCCCATGCCGAGCGTCGCGTCGATCACCACGGGGGTCTCGCCGCGGCTCCGTGCGGCCTCGATGCCGGGGGCCAACAAATTGATGCACCGGTCCTTGAGGACCGGTACATGGCGTTCGGACGTCGGCTTCGCCTGGTCGGGATCCGTCATGCCTTCGTCCTTTCGTTGGCCTTGTTTGTTTTGAGCTTTGCTAGTTGCGCTTTGCTAGTTGCTTGGTACTGCTCTTACGCAACGTTCCTTGGTCCAGATCCCCATCCGCGCCTATCCTGCGCCGGCCTGGCTCCGGGGAAGTGAGCCAGGACAACAACCGGATGGGCGGCTGGAGATCTCGATCAAGGAACGTTGTTTGCTGGTGGATCAGTGGGGGTTCAGAGAATCCCCGGGATGGCGTCGTCTGTTTCCGAGAAGGCGGTTTCCTTTTCGGCCAGGTACTCATTCCAGGCCTGGGCGTCCCAGATCTCTGCCCGGGATCCTGCGCCAATGACGGCGAGTTCCCGGCCAAGACCTGCATACTCCCGGAGCGCCGGCGGAATCGTCACGCGCCCCTGCTTGTCAGGTACCTCGTCCGAGGCTCCAGAGAGGAAAACACGGATGTAGTCACGTGCCTGCTTGGAGGAAATTGGAGCCTCCCGCATCTGCTCGTGAACCCGGCCGAATTCCGCCTCACTGAAGACGTAGATGCAACGCTCCTGGCCCCTTGTGAGAACCAGCCCGCTGGCAAGTTCCTCTCGGAACTTCGCGGGGAGGATAATTCGACCTTTTTCATCCAGACGCGGCGAATGTGTGCCGAGAAACACGGCCCACCGCCTGTCTGTTTTAGGAAGTCCAACGTCCCCTGTGCTGCCACTACCCTCTTACGTCCTCCACATTACTCCACATCGCTCCACAGTCAACGACACGCCCGGGATGTTTAGACAATTCTGCGGATGTTTATCCCCCTCCTTCCCAGCATTTGCAGGCAATCGGGACTGGTGGGGGAAAGTGGAGCGATTTTTGCCTGCTTGCCTCCCACCCCGCACCGATTGACGGGGCGTACCGGCGCGGGAGCGAATAATTCGGTGCGGTTGTCCCTTTTGCGGCGCCATCGAAGCCAAATTCCAGCAAGGCTGCAGCAAAGGCGCCGGAAATAACCGCGTTAAATGGCGAAAGACCCGCCGAAGCGGGTCTCGCGCCGCTCCCCGGCGGACCGGTGGCGGGAAGTGGAGGACTTTACGGGGCCGTCACTGAGCGGTTTAGGACTCGCCCCCGTGCCGTTCGTCCCAGCGCTGCTCGAGGTTGCTCATGAACGAACTCCTGGGCTTGCCCTGCTTGCGTCCGCCGGCTGCCCTGGCCTTGCCGACCGCAGAACTGCGCATCGTGGCGAAATAGACGCCGGCGCCCATCACAACAAAGCCGAGGACCCCGACAAAGATGTTCTGCATCGACACCCCGACCAATAACAGCAGCACGCCCGCGAGAGTCGCGAGCACGCCGATGACAAGGTGGCGGGTGGACCATGAGCGTCCGGGGACCGATCCCATTGAGCTTGCAAACTTTGGGTCGTCCTCATGCAGCTGCTTCTCAAGTTGCTCCAGCAACTTCTGTTCGTGTTCCGAGAGCGGCATCACGACCTCCTCAAGTCTGCCAACGTCCGGGCATGACGTGGCCATTGCCCTAATTCCCTAACGCCCGGGATTCCGAAGTGGTTCCCCCGTCACCGCCATTGGTGAAAAGGGGGTCAAATCAGCTCTCCCGCGCCGGTCTTAGCTGGCCAGGTCGCCCTAACGGTCGATCCAGTAGTCCTAAACCTAGGTATTAATAAGGATAGATTGTTGCGGCCTGTTCTGAAAGACAGTCTTAAGGCCCTTTCGCCGCCGGAACCCTTGGGAACGGGCGGCCCGACGGGGTTCCGGCCGGGTTCACTCAAGGGCGCCCCCGGAATCCAGGAGCCGGGCCGGAAGGACGGACTTGTTGCCGAACTTCCGGGTGACAGCATCGAGGGCTTGTTCGGCGGCCCGCCAGTTGTCGTCCCGGCGGTCAAGACTGAGCTGAAGCGGGGCATCGGCGGCCTCTTCCAGCTGCTCGGCGCGGATGCCGACCAGCCGGACCGTCATGGGCCGCTGACCCACAGATTCCAGGAGCTGCACTGCCACCGCGTACAGGAGTTGGGCGCTGTCGATCGGTGTGCTCACGGTGCGGCTGCGGGTAATAGTGGAAAAGTCGGCGTAGCGCAGCTTGAGCGCCACGGTGCGGGCGTGCATACCGGCACTGCGGAGGCGCTCCGCCGTCCGGTGCGAAAGGCGCAGCAGCTCCCTGTGAAGCAGCGCGTCATCCGCGGTGTCAGTGGCGAACGTCTCCTCGGCACCAATGCTCTTTTCCAGGCGGACCGGCGTCACGGGCCGCGGATCGATGCCCCAGGAGAGCCGGTAGACATGCTCCCCCGATGCGCCCAGCAGCTTGCGCAGCGAGGGCAGCGGCGACGCTGCGACGTCCGCCACCGTCCTGATGCCCCGTCGGGCCAGCACCTCCACGGTCTTGCCGCCGACTCCCCAGAGCGCACTGACGGGAAGGCTGTGCAGGTAGGGGACGGTTTCCTCCGGCCGGATCAGCAGCAGCCCGTCCGGTTTGCAGCGGGTGGACGCGATCTTGGCCACAAACTTGCTGGCGGCGATGCCCACTGATGCCGTAATGCCCAGCTCCCGGAACACGCGGGCCCGGATGAGTTCGCCAATCTCCCGTGGCGGCCCGAGCCTCCGGATGGCTCCCCCGACGTCCAGGAACGCCTCATCCACGCTGAGCGGCTCGACGAGGTCGGTGATGGAACCAAAGATTGCCATGATCTGGCCGGACACTTCGTAGTACAGCTTGTGGCGGGGCTCGATGATGACAGCCGAGGGGCACATGCGCGCCGCCACCACCATGGGCATCGCCGATCTGACGCCGAAGGCGCGGGCCTCATAGGACGCGGAGAGCACCACGGAGCGGTCCGCCGGGTAGCCCACAATCACGGGCTTTCCCTTCAGCTCGGGCCGGCTGCGCAACTCCACGGAGACAAAGAAGGCGTCCATGTCCACGTGCATGATGCTGCTGCGCCGCAGTTCCAGCAGTGAGTCCCCGCCCAGGCTGCCGGCAGGCTGGATCTGGGGCTGCGCATTCGAGGGCCCGTTGGGGTGCATATTCCTCTGCGCTCCCTGCTGATTCTCTGCGTCCGGCCCCACGTCTTCAATCCTATGCCCGGGGACTGACTAAACTGGAGGCTGATTCCGCTTCAACCCCAGGAGGAAAGTCCCTGTGAAGGTATTTGGACAGCGCAAACGTGCCGCAGCCGCCATCGCGGCGGCTGGCGCGCTATTGGCCTTGGCCGCATGCACGCCTGCCGGCACCGGGAGCCCGGCGGCGTCGCCGGCGTCGACCCCGGACGCCTCTGCGCAGTCCTCCACCACGGCTCCCCCCAGCCCTTCCGCGGAGCCCGGCACGTCAGCCACGGTCGGCGCCCTCGTACCCGGCTTCCCGCAGAAACTCCTGCCGCTGATGCCAGGAGCCCAGGTCGTCTCCAGCAGCTTCGACAAAACCACGGTGCCGGCAACCGCGGCACTGGTCGGCAGCATCACCGCCCCGGCCGCCGATGTCCTGGCTTTCTACGCCAAGGGGCTGCAGGCGCAGGGATTCAAGCCCGTACCCGGGGAAACCGTCGGTGCCCTGCCTTCCAAGGACTTCCTGCGCGGGGACAACGAAACCGTGAACATCTCCGTCATGCAGACAACAGGGGTGTCCACGTTCACGATCGGTGCGAACGTCGCTGCCGAGTCCGTCAAGTGAGTCTCGCCGAACAGCTGCGGCTCGAGCAGGCGGATTACGTGGCCGCCGTCGCCGGCAAGCTCACCGAGTTCCTGACCAGCCGACAGGCCATCATGGCCTCGATCTCCCAGGACATCGATCCGCTCATGGGCTCGATCTCAAACCTGGTCACGGGCGGAAAGCGCCTGCGGGCGCTCATGTGCTACTGGGGGTGGCGCGGCGCCGGCGGAGAAGCCGGCGCGGCCGAGGTGGTCACCGCCGGCTCGGCCCTGGAGCTGTTCCAGGCCGCGGCCCTGATCCACGATGACATCATTGACCGCTCGGACACCCGCCGGGGCGGACCCAGCGTCCACCGCAGGTTCATTGAACTGCACGAGGCCCAGGGCTGGGCGCTGGACAGCGAGCGGTTCGGCCACGCGGCAGCGATCCTGACCGGGGATCTCTGCCTGTCCTTCAGCGAGGAATCGTTCACGGAGATCGGACACCGTGCCGCCTCCGGCAGCCCGGCACGGCTGATCTTCAACCTCATGCGTGCAGAAGTCATGGCCGGGCAGTACCTCGACATCCTGGAAGAGGTCGCCGGGCCCCGGCGGGACCGCGCCGGGGCCGTCAGCCGGGCCCAGTCCATCATCCGGTTCAAGTCGGCCAAATACTCCACCGAACACCCGCTCGCCCTCGGCGGCGCCCTGGCCGGCGCCGGCGACGAGCTGCTGCGCGGCTATTCCGCGTTCGCGCTGCCGCTCGGTGAGGCGTTCCAACTGCGGGACGATGTCCTTGGCGTCTTCGGTGACCCCGTCACCACCGGCAAACCTGCCGGGGACGATCTCCGTGAGGGCAAGCGCACGGTCCTGGTGGCCTTCGCCCTGGACCAGGCCTCCGCGGCCGAATCAGAGTTCATCGACGCCAAGCTGGGCAGCCCCGATCTCGGCGACGCGGACATCGAGGAGATCCGGCGGATCATCGTGGACTGCGGCGCACTCCAGGCCACGGAAGTGCTCATCGAGGAGTTCGGCAAGGCCGCCTTCGCCGCCCTGGACCTGCTGCCGCTTCAGGAGCTGCCCAAAACCGCGCTCCGCAGGCTGGCAGAAGCCACGGTCAGCCGCGCCGCTTAACCCGGCCCTCACGGCAGCAATGCCTTTTTAAACGGTGCCTGGAAACGCGGCGGGCCGTGCACGGCGCTTGCGCTGTGCACGGCCCGTCATGGCACGTCCGGGGGATGCTGCCGGCGCAGTTGCTGCCGGTCTGCTTTTACCAGGCCAGTGATTGCGCCCTGCGGCGAATTTCGGTCTTGCGCCCTTCCCGCAGGGCGTCAATGGGCCGGCCGCGGAGGGAATCGTCCGGCGTAAAGAGCCAGTTGATCAGTTCCTCATCCGAGTATCCGGCGTCTGAGAGAACAACAATGGTGCCTTTCAGGCTCTCCACCGCATGCCCGTCCTGGATGAAAGCCGCAGGCACGGACCGGATGCGCCGGTCGCCGATTCTCACGGCCGCCAGCGCACGCTCGTCCAGCAATGCATGGACCTTGGTGATAGATACGTTCAGAAGCTGTGCGACATCGGGCAGGGGCAGCCATTCGCCCACGAGGCTTTCTACATTACTCACGCATAAAGATTGCCACGGCCGGTGCCCCGCCGCCTAGTCGGCATCCGCAGAATTCACGCTGCGGTCATGGCCGGTCCCGCCGCGCCGGAATGCCGCCCGGCTTCACCGGGGGACTCCCCTGGAACGACTTTCGGGCGACACTCCACCGGAAACGGGTTTGCGGAATGTCAAACGGTTCTTGTGCTAATTGCCAATTCATGAGAGATTCACATAGATCACATTTGTAACAGAAATAACTTTTGTCACACTGGTAACACCAGTTCTACCGGCCTGACCGCAGCGTTGCCGCTGAGAAGAGGATCTTTCCAATGACAACCTCACGTTCGCCACAGCTCCGTCCGGGGCGCAGCCTGCCGCTCATCGCGGCGACGACGGCGGCGCTTCCCGCCGTCGTGCTTTCCTCCCTGGCGATCGCCCAGCCTGCCGCAGCCGAATCGCGGGTGCGCTCGGTCCCGGCAACGCTCGCGGCCGCCATGCGTGCCCAGGCGAAGGCTGACGCGGCGACATCCCTGAAGGCGGCAGTGATCCCGGCCGCCTCCGTCCCGGTGACGCTGCCGAGCGCCTTGCGGCCCGCGCAGACGGCCGCTCCGGCCGTCTACACGATCGCCCGCGGCGACACCATCAGTGCCATTGCCGGCCGCTACGGCCTGGACACGTTTGCCGTGCTCAAGCTGAACAACCTGCAGGCGAACACCATCATCTACCCGGGGCAGAAGATCAAGCTCACGGGCTCGACGCCGGCGCCGGCAGCGCCCAAACCGTCCGCACCGGCGAAATCGACGCCGACAACGCCCGCCTCGGGCGGCGGCAGCGTGTACGTCGTCAAGTCCGGCGACACCCTGAGCGCCATCGCCACCCGCCACGGCGTTGGCCTTTCCGAGATCTTCAAGTGGAACGGGCTCGGCATGAGCTCCGTGATCTATCCCGGCCAGAAGGTCAAGGTCGGCGGCGGTTCCAGCACGCCGGCCCCCTCCGCACCCGTGACGGCCGCCGCACCCAAGCCGTCGGCGCCCGCGCCGGCCAGTTCCGGCTCCTACACCATCAAGGCCGGCGACACCCTCTCCGGCATCGCGGCCCGCAACGGTGTCAGGCTCTCGGACGTCCTGTCGGCCAACCGGCTGACAATGTCGAGCATCATCTACCCGGGCCAGAAGCTCGTCATCCCCGGCGCGTCGACCATCGCACCGGCATCGAGCACGCCTGCCACCACCACGCCCCTCGTGCCCAGCACGTTCCTCGGGTTCAGCTACCCGGCCGCGGTGGTCAGCTCGGCCAACCAGAACAAGGCGCTGCTCAATGCCTCTCCGGTGCCCACCCGCCAGCAGATGAAGTCGATCGTGGCGGACACGGCCCGGCGCATGGGCGTGGACGCCAGCCTTGCACTGGCTTTTGCCTTCCAGGAATCCGGCTTCGACCAGCGTGCGGTGTCACCGGCCAATGCGATCGGCACCATGCAGGTCATCCCGTCCTCCGGCGAATGGGCCTCCGATCTGGTGGGCCGCCAGCTGAACCTGCTCGATCCCTACGACAACGCCACGGCAGGCATCGCGATCATCCGCCAGTTGGTCCGCACGAGCCCGGATGTGGACAACGCAATCGCCGGCTATTACCAGGGCCAGTACTCGGTGAGCCAGAACGGCATGTTCGAGGACACCAAGGGCTACGTCGCCGCCATCAAGGCCAACCGGCAACTGTTCAGCTAAACCCGGCCGCTCGGCCAACTACAGACTCCAGCACAGGCTCCCTTTCGGCGGGGCGTGACGCTACGGGCCCGGATCGCATGTTGATTCGGGCCCGTTTCTGTCCAGCGACTACGATTGTAAGGTGCAGGAATACGTGTCGGATGCTCTCGTAGGGAACCTGGTGGACAACCGCTACCAGGTTCAATCCAGGCTTGCCCGCGGCGGGATGTCCACCGTGTACCTCGCCACGGACCAGCGCCTCGAGCGTGATGTCGCGCTGAAGGTGCTCCATCCCCATCTGGCTGACGACCCGCAGTTCCTCGATCGGCTGGGCCGCGAAGCCAAGGCTGCCGCCCGGCTCTCCCACCCACACGTCGTGGGCGTCCTGGACCAGGGCGAGGACGGCCGGCTCGCCTATCTGGTGATGGAATTCATCAAGGGCCACACGCTGCGGGATGTCCTCAATGACAAGGGCGCCCTGTCGCCGCGGCTGGCCCTGGCGCTGATCGATCCGGTCGTCGAAGGCCTCGGCGCCGCGCACGCCGCCGGAATGATCCACCGGGACATCAAGCCCGAAAACGTCCTGATCGCCGACGACGGGCGGATCAAGCTCGGCGACTTCGGCCTGGCACGCGCTATCTCGACGTCCACCAGCACGGGCGCCCTGATCGGGACTGTCGCCTACATCTCCCCCGAACTTGTCCTGGGTAAACAGGCAGATGCCCGCAGCGACATCTATTCGGTCGGGATCATGCTCTACGAAATGATCACGGGCCGGCAGCCGTTCGAAGGCGACGTGCCCATCCAGGTCGCCTACCAGCACGTCAATTCCACCGTCGCAGCGCCTTCGCTGGAGGTTCCCGGGCTGGCCGCGGAGATCGACGAACTCGTCCAGTGGTGCACGGACCGGGACCCGGACAAGCGCCCCGTCGACGGCAGCGCCCTGTTGTCCGAGCTCCGGCACATCAGGACCAACCTCAGCGACGCCGAACTCGACCTCCAGCCGCCGGCGGCTCGCAGCACCCTGCCGGCCGTGGCAGCACCGCCAACCCGGCCGCCAGGCGGTACCGGTCCGGCGTCGGACGCGCAGGAAACGGCCCACGTGCTGCCGCCCACCGGAATGCCCACGGAAATGCAGACTGAGGTATACGGCAGCCTCGCCCGGCCCACCGAGATGATTTCCCGCACCAGCGGCAACCCGACCACCGTGATGTCCGGTGCCCCGCGGCGTCCGGCCTACGGACCGTTGTCCACCCCGGACGAGGCGGCCTACGACGGCGCCGGGTATGACGGCCCGGCGGAGAGCGCGGTTGCCCCCAGCAAACGCGCCCAGCGCAAACTGGACCGGGACGAGGAGAAGGCGCGCCAGCGAGCCGCCGCCACGCCCACCAGGACCCTGCACGAGGGCAACCCCCGGCGCCGCGGCTTGCTGTGGATCGTCCTGCTCGTCGTCGCGGCGCTGCTCGCCGCCGTCGCCGGCTGGTTCTTCGGCATGGGTCCGGGGTCGCCGGGAACGATTCCCCCGGTGGCGAACAAGACCGTTGCCGAGGCCCAGGACCTGCTCCGCACCGCCGGCTTCCAATCCACGGTGAAGGATGTCTTCGACGACGACGTCTCGCCCGGACTCGTGGTCGGCTCGGAGCCGACCGCCGGGGAGGTCATCCGCAAGTTCCAGCCCGTGTCGCTGGCCGTGTCCAAGGGCCCGGAGCTGTTCCCGCTGCCGGAACTGGCCGGCAAGAGCCTGGACGAGGCCAAGACCACGCTCAACGGCGCCCAGATGGCTTTGGGCCCGATTACCGAGACCTTCGACGAGAAGGCGCCTGCCGGAACCGTCCTTGCCCAGGCTCCGCGCAGCGGCAACCCGGTCAGGCACGGGACGCCCGTGGGCCTGACCGTCTCGAAGGGCCCGCAGCCCATCCCGGTCCCGGATGTCCGCGGGCAGGCGCAGGACGCCGCTGTTAAGGCCCTGGAAGCCGCCGGCCTGAAGGCCGTGGTGGCCCCGGAAGCAGTCAACGACAGGAACGTCCCCGAGGGCGCGGTGCTGGCGCAGGACCCGGACTCCGGCAACCTGACCAAGGGCGGCACCGTCACCTTGACCATCTCGAAGGGCCCGAAGCTCGTCGAGGTCCCCAGCTTCATCGGCAAGCAGGCCTCGGAGGCCCAGGAAGCCCTTGAGAAACTAGGCTTCAAAGTCCAGGTCGATAACATCCTCGGCGGTTTCTTCGGCACGGTCCGGGACCAGAATCCGGTGGACACGAAGGCCCCGGAAGGCTCGACCGTTACGCTTACCGTCGTCTGACAGGCACCCCGCTCCGACTCCTGCCATCGCACAAGAAAGCTCCGCCCGGCTGCAGTAGCCGGGCGGAGCTTTTTCTCAGAATGCGTTCTGTGGGAAACGTTCTGTCTGAATGCGTTCTGCCAGACGCATTCTGTCCATCAGTGCGTCAGCGCTTGGAGAGCGCTCCGGCCACCAGGAACGCCATCTCGAGCGACTGCATGTGGTTCAGGCGCGGATCGCAGACCGACTCGTAGCGGTCCAGGAAGGCTTCCTGGTCGATCGGGTCGGCTCCGCCGAGGCACTCGGCGACGTCGTCCCCCGTCATCTCAACGTGCAGGCCGCCGGGAACGGTGCCGAGCGCGTGGTGGACTTCGAAGAATCCGCGCACTTCGTCAATGACGTCGTCGAAATTGCGGGTCTTGTAGCCGTTGGGCGAGGTGACCGTGTTCCCGTGCATGGGGTCGGTGACCCAAAGGACCTGGGCCCCGGAGGCGGTGACGCGCTCGACGATCGCCGGCAGCTTCTCGCGGATGTTGCCCGCACCCATGCGGGTGATGAAGGTGAGCCGGCCGGGCTCCCGGTTCGGATCCAGCTTGTCGATCAGGCGCAGGGCGTCGTCGCCGCTGGTCGACGGGCCGAGCTTGACGCCGATCGGGTTGCGGACGCGGGAGAGGAAGTCAACGTGTGCGTGGTCCAGCTCGCGGGTCCGCTCCCCGATCCAGAGGAAGTGCGCGGAGGTGTCGTAGGGCAGCCCCGTGCGCGAGTCGATGCGGGTCAGGGCGCGCTCGTAGTCCAGCAGCAGGGCCTCGTGGCTCGCGTAGAATTCCACCCGCTTCAGGGCCTCGAAGTCGGCACCGCAGGAGGCCATGAACTTGATGGCGCGGTCGATGTCCCGGGCCAGGGACTCGTAGCGGGCGTGGGCCGGGTTCTCGGTGAAGCCCTTGTTCCACTGGTGCACCAGGCGCAGATCCGCGAAACCGCCCTGGGTGAAGGCGCGGATCAGGTTCAGCGTCGAAGCGGAGGTGTGGTAGGCCTTGAGCATCCGGCCGGCGTCGTGGGCGCGGGACTCGGGCGTGAAATCGTAGCCGTTGACGATGTCGCCCCGGTAGGCCGGCAGGGTGACGCCCTCGCGCGTTTCATCGTTGGAGGAGCGGGGCTTGGCGAACTGGCCAGCCATGCGGCCCATCTTGATGACGGGCATGGCAGCGCCGTAGGTCAGGACAACGGCCATCTGCAGGATGGTCCGGACGCGGGCGCTGATCTTGTCCGCCGTCGCGGCTTCGAAGGTCTCGGCGCAGTCGCCGCCCTGGAGCAGGAACGCCTTGCCCTGCGCGGCGGCGGCGAGCCGTTCGCGAAGAATGTCCACTTCGCCGGCGAACACGAGGGGCGGGAGGACGGAAAGTTCCTTGACGGACGCCTCGAACACAGCCGGGTCCGACCAGGTGGGCTGCTGCGAGGCCGGGAGCTCCCGCCAGTTGTCCAGTCCGGGATAGTTGGCGGCTCCGCTCTGGGCGGTGCTGGTCAGCGGGGAAACTGGTTTCTCAGATAGCTCGGTCACTATCTAAGGATAGTTGCCCCATCAAGGTTCGGGGGCCCTGCCTGTCATTGACAGCCCGGCTGCCGTCATATGGCACCCGTGGCCCGCTCATGCGGGGCCGGGAACCTCCGGCCCCGCGTCCCCGGCAGCGGCTTCATTCGGGGTTTCCGTTGGGGCCGTGTTTGGGGCTTCGTTTGGGGTATTGCCGGCGGCCGCATCCTGCACCGCGTCGGGGCCCGCAGGGGTTTTGTCCGGGGCCGCGTCCTGCGCTTTGCCCGCCAGGCGGAGCTTCACGACGGCGGCGTACTCATCCACGTATTCCTGGCCGGAGAGGCGCATGAGTTCGTACATGATCTCGTCGGTCACTGAACGCTGGATCAGCCGGTCATCCTCCATGCCGTAATAGCGGCTGAAGTCGAGCGGTTCGCCAAAGATCATGCCGATGCGGCGGATGTTGGGCACGCGCTTGCCGATCGGCTGGACTTTGTCCGTTCCGATCATTGCCACCGGGATGACCGGGACGCGGGCCTGCAGGGCAAGGCGCGCAACCCCCACCTTGCCGCGGTAGAGGCGCCCGTCGGGGCTGCGGGTCCCCTCGGGGTAGATGCCCAGGAGGGAACCCTTCTTGAGCACGTCCATACCGGCGTTCAGCGACTGCGCGGACGCGGCGCCCCCGGACCGGTCCATGGGGAGCTGGTTGGTGAGCCGGAAGAAGGCTGCGGTCAGCCTGCCCTTGATCCCGGTGCCGGTGAAGTATTCGGATTTCGCCAGGAACGCGACCGGCCGCGGCACCATGACCGGCATGAAGATGGAATCCGAGAAGGAGAGGTGGTTCGAGGCAAGGATCGCGGCGCCCTCGGCAGGGACGTTGTCGAGGCCCTTGACCCAG
The DNA here is from genome assembly GCF_056399305.1 of Arthrobacter sp. 01N444. Classification (NCBI taxonomy): domain Bacteria; kingdom Bacillati; phylum Actinomycetota; class Actinomycetes; order Micrococcales; family Micrococcaceae; genus Arthrobacter; species Arthrobacter sp. 01N444. The sequence goes on along the minus strand of NZ_JBFTRB010000003.1, from coordinate 64,528 downwards.
GGCCGGAACAGCAGCCTGAGCACCGGCCCCAGGACAAACGTCTTCATGAACCAATAAAACACTCGGTGACCTCTCCGGAAGGCGTCTGGCCTGCGGCCCGAACCGGGTCCGGCCAGGCTTCAATGGACACCTTACTCTAGTGAGTTTTGGCGCTAAGGGTGACACGATGGGCTCATGACTGAAAGCAGCACTCCCCCTGCGCCCGCCGCTTTCAGCTACCCGGGCCACGGCCCCAACGCCCGGACCGGTGTGGCCATCTGCCACGGCTTCACAGGCAGCCCGCTCAGCGTCCTGCCGTGGGCCCGCCACCTCGCCGCCCAGGGCTTCGCCGTCTCGGTACCGCTACTGCCCGGGCACGGCACCCACTGGCGGGATCTCGCCCGGCAGGGCTGGCAGGACTGGTACAGGAGCTTTGAAACGGCGTACCTGGACCTGGCCGCCCGGACTGATGACTGCTATGTCGCGGGACTGTCCATGGGCGGCACGATCGCCCTGCGTACCGCGGCCCGCCACAGCGTGGCCGGCGTGGCCGCCGTCAACCCCGGCCTGAGCTTCTATGACCGCAGGGTCCGGATCGTGGGACTGCTCAAGTACTTCCAGCGCACCACCACGCCCATCCAGGAGGACAATTCCACGGCGGCCACCACCGACGACGGTGACTACTCCCTGACGCCGCTGGCCGCCGTCCACCAGTTGCGCCGGCTGTTCGCCGCGACCCTCCGGGACCTGCCGTCCGTCTCCGCCCCGGCCCTGGTGTTCAAGTCGGACACCGACGCGGTGGTCCCGCCGTCGTCCCTGGCGCTGCTGCGCAGGCGGCTCGGGTCCCGGGAACTCACGGTGGTTCCCCTCCCGAAGAGCGGGCACGTTGCCACCCTGGACGCCGATGCGCCGCTACTCTTTGAAGAATCAGTCCGTTTCTTCCTGCAGCACGCCCACGCCATTTCGCCGCCCCGCGCCCCCTCGGAGTCCCCATGAGCATCCTCCCGGACCATTCGCCGTTCAGCAGCCCGTTCACCGGAACCATCCCCCGGACCGGGGTCGTGGTCTCGCACGGCTTCACCGGCAGCCCACACGGTGTGCGGGACTGGGCGTTGTCCCTGGCCGGTGCCGGGTTCGCCGTCCGGCTGCCCCTGCTGCCGGGGCACGGAACGAGCTGGCAGGAGCTGGCCAAGACCCGGTGGCAGGACTGGCATGCTGCCTTGGACGCGGCCTACCTGGAGCTTGCGGAAGAATGCGACGTCGTGGTCGTGGCGGGGCTGTCCATGGGCGGCGCCCTCGCGTTGCGGATCGCGGCCACCCGCCCCGTGGCGGGGGTGGTGGTGGTCAACCCCGGCCTGGTCATCGATGATCCCCGCGCCCCGCTGGCGGGCGTCTTGAAGTTTGTCCTCAAGAGCACCCCGGCGATCGCCAATGACATCCTCAAACCGGGCATGGACGAGTGCGCCTACCCGCGCACCCCGGTGGCCGCCGCACACGAGCTCAACAAGATGTTCAAGGACACCGTGCGGCTGCTGCCCCGCGTCACGGCTCCGGTCCGGGCCTACCGTTCCACAGTGGACCACGTGGTGTCCGAATCTAGCATGGAGGCCCTGCGCCGCGGGTTGACCAACGCCCCGCTTGAGGTGGTCCGGCTGGAAAACAGCTACCACGTCGCTACCATGGACAACGACGCGCCCGAGATCTTCCGTGGCACGGCCGAATTTGTCCGGTCCGTTGCAGCCGCGGCCGGTCCGGGCGCCGCCCGCGCCAGCCGGAAGGACACGGCCAATGACTAAACCGGACCCCGACGTCCCTGACCCCGAGACCCCTGATCCCGACGACGCCCGGTCGCCTGGCGCTGACGCATCCGGCCTCCAGCGTCCGGGCACCACCCCGCCCCCTGAGGCGCAGGACCCGGCCGCCGCGGACGAACCGCTTGCCGATGACGACGCCGTGTGGCTGGATCTCGTCGCCAGGCTGGAAGGGGTCGGGACAGGCGGGGACGAGGCAGTTGGGGGAACTGACGGCCCGGCCGGCGGAGCGGACAGCGCCGCCGGCACCGGCGCTGGCTCCGGTGCTGGCACCGGCGCGAACAGGTCGTTCAGCGATTTCGACCCGCTGGGCCTCGCCGGCGTCGCGCCGATCGAACTTTCCGCCAGGGAGCGGCTCGCCTCCGCCCCGGGGAACCCGGCCGCGGGCAGCAGTGAGGCACCGGACACCGCATCCGGCCCCCGGGACTACGAGGCCGACGACGACGATGGCGTGTTCGTCCCGGAGGAGCCGCCCAGCCTGGCCGGTGCAGATCCGATGACCGTCCTTGCCTGGATTGGAGCGGTGGGCGGCCCGATTGCGCTCGTGTTCTCGGCGATGTTCTGGCGGTCGGCCCCGACGCTGGCGATCGTGGGCATGGTGGCCGCGTTCGCGGCCTCCGTGGTGTTCCTGATCATGAAGCTGCCGGGCGAGAAGGACGAGCACGACGACGGGGCGCGCATCTAGTCCACCCGGTCAGGGCGCCAGGCACCGCGCTGGCTGGTTCAGGGCCCAGGAAGGCACGCTACTGGGTGTGCATGCGGCTGCTGACCCGGGAGAGGTCGGCGGCGCCGATCAGCCCGGCGTTGGGTCCCAGGGCCGCAAGTTCGATCTCCGCCGCGGGGCGGAAGCCGCGGCCGGTGAGGTTCCGCGCGAAGGCCTTTCGGGCCGGCGCGACGAGCAGCTCGCCGGCGTCGCACAGTCCGCCGCCGATCACGAACTTGCCTGGGTCCAGTGCCGCTGCGAGGTTCGCCAGGCCAAGGCCCAGCCACTCCCCGACGTCCTCGAGGAGTTCGCGGGAGGTCTGGTCCCCGGCCTTGGCCAGCTCCGTCACGATCACGCCCGTAATGCGTGCCACGTCGCCGTCCACGGCCTTGAGCAGTTCCTGGGCAACCGGGGAATTCGCGGCGGCCAGTTCCCTGGCCTCGCGGCCGAGCGCATTGCCCGAGGCGTATTGTTCCCAGCAGCCGCGGTTGCCGCACTCGCAGCGGTGCCCGCCCGGCATGATGATCTGGTGGCCGAACTCCCCCGCCACACCGAAGCGGCCGCGTTCGAGCCGTCCGTCCATGACCATGGCCCCGCCGATTCCGGTGCCCAGGGTGATGCAGACCAGACGGTCCTGTCCCTGTCCGGCGCCGAAGCGCCATTCCGCCCAGGCGGCGGCGTCGGCGTCGTTGGTCAGCAGGACGGGGCGGCGCAGCAGCCGCTGCAGGTTCTCGCGCAGCGGTTCATTGCGCCAGGCCAGGTGTGGGCTGAAGAGGACAGTGCCGCCGTCGAGGTCCATCCAGCCGGCAGCGCCGATTCCGACCGACCAGATCCGGTGTCCGGCGCCCAGCTCTCCGACGAGTTCGACAATGACCTGTTCCACGGCGCGCGGGTCGTTGCCCGGGGTGGAGCGTTTGGCCTGGCTGAGGATCCTGCCCTCGGCGTCCACCACGCCGGCAGCAACCTTGGTTCCCCCGATGTCGACGCCGATCGCCAGGCCCTTGCGGCCCAGCCGCAGGTGTGAGCGGAGGTCGTGCCCGGCCGTGGCGGCCGCGGCTCCGGCCAGGGTCCTGCTTCGCCAGGCGGCGGTCCGGCGGCGCAGGCCGGGCTGCCGGCCGGGTGTTGGTGTCTGCATGGTGCCCCATTCTATTCGCCGGGGCCGCAACGGCAGCGAAAGCCCGGCTGAATGACGCGGCAGCAGAGCGCCGCGCACGTGCCCGCAGCATCCCCGACTGGCGGAACGGCGGCCCCGACCGTAAAGTTACTCGCCAGTAGGTGTCGCAGAACACACCTTCGGGGGGCCGCATACTAGGCTTAGCGGTACCCCTTGCGGGCCTATGGATACCAAAGGAGCTGTCGTGCGAGAAATCATTGTCCCGCCCCTGGTGAATGTCGATCCGGACACCAATGTCACCGATCTCGTGGTGCGCCAGGCGGCCAAGGCCTCCAACCCTGCGCTGTTCTCGCGGCTCGACGCAGCCGGCCAGTGGCAGGACGTCCGCGCCACGGAATTCCTGGCCGACGTCTCGGCCCTCGCCAAGGGCCTCATGGCCAGCGGTGTGGCCGCCGGCGACCGGGTGGGCATCATGTCCCGCACCCGGTATGAATGGGCCCTGATCGACTTCGCCATCTGGTTCGCCGGCGCCGTCTCGGTCCCGATCTATGAAACCTCCTCCCCCTCCCAGGTGGCCTGGAACCTTGGCGACTCCGGCGCCGTGGCCGCGTTCGGCGAATCGGCGCACCACGAGGACATCATCCGGCAGGCGGCCACCTCCGAGGGCCTCACCGCCCTGGGGCATGTCTGGCAGCTCGAGGGCGACAGCCTGGACGAGGTCCGTGCGGCCGGAGCCGGCGTCAGCGATGCCGAGCTCGAAGCACGCCGCAGCCAGGCGTCCCTGAACGATGTCGCCACGATCATCTACACCTCGGGCACCACCGGCCGGCCCAAGGGCTGCGAGCTGACGCACGGCAACTTCGTGGAACTGTCCGAGAACGCGCTGGTCACGTCGCTGGGCACGATCGTCCACGAGCAGGCGCGGACCATCATGTTCCTGCCCATGGCCCACGTCTTCGCACGCTTCATCTCTGTGCTGGCAGTCGCGGCCGGCGTCACGGTGGCGCACACCCCGGATATCAAGAACCTGCTGCCGGATCTGCAGAGCTACAAACCGACCTTTATCCTCGCCGTCCCGCGCGTTTTCGAGAAGGTCTACAACTCGGCCCTGACCAAGGCCGAGGACGGCGGCAAGGGCGCCATCTTCCACCGCGCCGCGGACACCGCCATCGAATTCTCCCGGGCCCGGCAGGCCGGCAAGGTCGGGCTCGTGCTGAAGCTCAAGCACGCCGTGTTCGACAAGCTCGTGTACAGCAAGCTACGGGCCGCCATGGGCGGGAACGTCTCCCATGCCGTTTCCGGCGGCGGGCCGCTCGGTGAACGGCTGGGCCACTTCTTCCAGGGCATCGGCATGCAGATCCTGGAAGGATACGGGCTGACTGAAACCACGGCGCCGATCACCGTCAACACCCCCGACCTGATCAAGATCGGCACGGTCGGCGCCCCGATTCCGGGCAACTCCGTCAGGATCGCGGACGACGGCGAGATCCTCGCCAAGGGCGTGTGCGTCATGCGCGGCTACTACAAGCGCGATGACCTGTCCGCTGCAACCTTCGAGGACGGCTGGTTCCGCACCGGCGACATCGGCCAGCTGGACGAGGCGGGGTTCCTGACCATCACCGGGCGCAAGAAGGAAATCATCGTCACGGCCGGCGGCAAGAACGTCGTCCCGGCCCTGCTGGAGGACCAGATCCGCGCGGACGCGCTCGTCTCGCAGGTGCTCGTGGTCGGTGACAACCGCCCGTTCATTGGTGCCCTGGTGACCCTGGACGAAGAAGCGCTGCCCGGCTGGCTGGGCCGCCACGGGCTCCCGGCCTCGACCTCGCTCGCCGAGGCTGCCGTCAACCCCGCCGTCATGGCCGCGGTCCAGGAGCTCATCAACCACGCCAACCAGTCCGTGTCCCAGGCCGAGGCGATCAAGTCCTTCCGGATCGTGCCGGCCGACTTCACCGAGGCCTCCGGACATCTGACCCCCTCCATGAAGGTCAAGCGGGCCCAGGTGCTCAAGGACTTCGAGAACGTGATCGAGGAAATGTACAGCGCCAAGCGTCCCACCCTCGCCTAGGCTGCAACCGCAACCGCCCCGCACCGAAACCCCGCACCAGAGCAACGCGGGGTCAGATACGGCCCATCCGGCGCCCCCTGATGGGCCGTATCTGACCCCGCGTCGCTTTTGTTCGGGAGGCAATGTTCGGCAGAAACACAAGGGTCCTTCCGGCGGAAGCCGGAAGGACCCTTTTGTGTTGATGGGGTGCGGTGTTGCCGCGCTGCCGCTATTCGACTACGAGCAGCAGATCCCCGCCCTGGACCTGTTCGATTCCGGCGACGGCGAGCCGCGCGACGGTGCCGGCCACCGGCGTCGTGATGGACGCCTCCATCTTCATGGCCTCGATCGTGGCCACCGTGTCGCCGGCCTTGACGGTGTCCCCGGCCTTGACGGTCAGCGTGACGGCACCGGCGAACGGCGAGGCGACCTGGCCCGGCTGGGAGGTGTCGGCGCGTTCGGCGGCCTTGACGTTGCTCACCACTGAACGGTCGCGGACCACCACGGGCCGGGACTGGCCGTTGAGCGTGCACATGACCGTGCGCATGCCCTTCTCGTCCGGCTCGGAGACGGCCTCGAGCGAGGCGATCAGCCGGACGCCCTTCTCGAGCTCGATCTCGTGCTCCGCGCCGCGCTGCAGCCCGAAGAGGTAGTCCCGCGTATCCAGCACCGAAAGGTTGCCGTAGGCCTCCACGCTCTTCTGGTAATCCTTCGTGGGACCGGCGAAGAGCAGGCGGTTGAGCGTGCCCCGCCGGGTCTTGGAATCGCCGTTGAGCGCGGCGCTGTCCTCGGCGCTGATCTCGACGTCGCGGACCTTGACGGTGCGGCCCTGCAGCGCCTTGGTCCGGAAGGGCTCAGGCCAGCCGCCGGGCGGGTCACCGAGCTCGCCGGAAAGGAAGCCGATCACGGAATCCGGGACGTCGTACTTTTGCGGGTTCTCGTTGAAGTCTTCCGGGTCGGCGTTGAGGCCCACCAGATGCAGGGCGAGGTCGCCCACCACCTTGGACGACGGGGTCACCTTCACCAGCCGGCCGAGGATCCGGTCCGCCGCGGTGTACATGTCCTCGATCGCCTCGAAACGCTCGCCCAGGCCCAGCGCCATCGCCTGCTGGCGCAGGTTGGAGAGCTGGCCGCCAGGAATTTCGTGCTGGTAGACCCGGCCCGTGGGCCCCGGCAGTCCGGACTCGAACGGCGCGTAGACCCGGCGGACGGCCTCCCAGTAAGGCTCGAGGGCGCAGACGTTCGCCAGGCTGAGGCCGGTGTCGCGCGGCGTGTGGGCCAGCGCGGCGACGAGGGCCGATGCCGAGGGCTGGCTGGTGGTTCCGGCCAGGGAGGCCGAGGCCACGTCCACAGCGTCCACGCCGGCATCCACGGCCGCGAGGAGCGTGGCCAGCTGGCCGCCGGCGGTGTCGTGGGTGTGCAGGTGGACGGGGAGGTCGAACCGCTCCCGGAGCGCCGAGACCAGGCGTGCCGCGGCAGCCGGACGCAGCAGTCCGGCCATGTCCTTGATCGCCAGGATGTGCGCCCCGGCGTCGACGATTTTCTGCGCCAGCTCCAGGTAGTAATCCAGGGTGTAGAGCGTTTCCTCCGGGTCCAGCATGTCCGCGGTGTAGCAGAGGGCAACCTCGGCGACGGCGGTACCGGTCTCACGGACCGCCCGGATGGCCGGGGCCATCTGGTTGACGTCGTTGAGGGCGTCGAAGATCCGGAAAATGTCGATGCCCGTGGCGGCGGCCTCGTTGACGAACGCCACCGTGACCTCTTCCGGGTAGGGCGTGTAGCCGACGGTGTTGCGGCCGCGGAGCAGCATCTGCAGGCACAGGTTCGGCATGGCCTTGCGCAGGGCGGCAAGCCGGTCCCAGGGGTCTTCGCCGAGGAAGCGCAGGGCGACGTCGTAGGTGGCCCCGCCCCAGGCCTCGACCGAGAGCAGCTCGGGGAGCAGCTTGGATTCTGCGGGACCAGCCGCCACGAGGTCCCGGGTGCGCACCCGGGTGGCGAGCAGGGACTGGTGCGCGTCGCGGAACGTGGTGTCCGTGACGGCCACGGCGTCCTGCGCGCGCAGGGCACGGGCAAACCCTTCCGGGCCGAGTTCCTGGAGACGCTGGCGGGACCCTGGCCGGGCCGCTGCGTCATCCAGGGCAGGCAGCTTGTCCGCCGGGTCCGTGTGGACCTTGAGTTCGCCGTTGGGCTTGTTGACCGTGACGTCGGCAAGCCAGGTCAGCAGCTTGGTGCCGCGGTCGGCCGAGACCCGTGCCTTCAGCAGCTGGGGCCGTTCGTCAATGAACGAGGTAGCCACATCCCCGGCGACGAAGTCGGGATCGTCCAGGACGGCCTGCAGGAAGGAGATGTTGGTGGACACGCCGCGGATGCGGAACTCGGCGAGGGCGCGGCGGGCCCGGGCGACGGCGGCCGGGTAGTTGCGGCCGCGGCAGGTCAGCTTGACCAGCATGGAGTCGAAGTGCGGGCTGATCTCCGCGCCCGAGTAGACGGTGCCGCCGTCAAGCCGGACGCCGGCGCCGCCGGCCGAGCGGTAGCCGGTGATCTTGCCGACGTCGGGCCGGAAGCCGTTGGCCGGGTCCTCCGTGGTGATGCGGCACTGCAGGGCGGCACCCTTGAGCTGGACGCTCTCCTGGGACAGGCCCAGGTCCGCGAGGCTCTCACCGGCGGCGATGCGCAGCTGCGCCTGGACGAGATCGACGTCGGTGACTTCCTCGGTCACCGTGTGCTCGACCTGGATCCGGGGGTTCATTTCGATGAATACGTGCTGGCCGGCCCGCTCACCCACCGTGTCGACAAGGAATTCGACGGTACCGGCGTTGACGTAGTTCAGCGCTTTCGCGAACTTCACGGCGTCGCGGTACAGCGCCTGCCGGATGCCTTCGTCCAGGTTCGGCGCCGGGGCGATCTCGATGACCTTCTGGTGGCGGCGCTGGATGGAACAGTCACGCTCGAAGAGGTGCATCACGTTGCCCTCCGCGTCGGCCAGGATCTGGACCTCGATGTGGCGCGGGCGCAGGACGGCCTGCTCCAGGAACATGGTGGGGTCGCCGAACGCGGCGTCGGCTTCGCGCATGGCGGCCTGCAGGGCCTCCGGGAGCGCCTCGCGGGTGTCCACGCGGCGCATGCCGCGCCCGCCGCCGCCGGCGACGGCCTTGGCAAAAATGGGGAAGCCGATTTCATCCGCGGCGGCGATCAGTTCGTCCAGGTCCTTCGATGGCTGGCTGGACTTGAGGACCGGGACGCCGGCCTTGCGCGCGGCCTCGAGGGCGGCAACCTTGTTACCTGCGAGTTCCAGGACCTCGGCCGGCGGGCCGACGAAGGTGATGCCGGCCTCCTTCGCGGCCCGCGCCAGGCGCGGGTTCTCGGAGAGGAAACCGTAACCGGGGTAAATGGCGTCCGCCCCGGACTCCTTGGCGACGCGCACCACCTCATCAACGTCCAGGTAGGCCCGGACCGGGTGTCCCTCCTCGCCGATCAGATACGCCTCATCGGCCTTCTGGCGGTGAATGGAGTTGCGGTCCTCGTGGGGAAACACAGCGACAGTCTTGGCACCCAGCTCGTAGCTCGCGCGGAAGGCGCGAATCGCGATTTCGCCGCGGTTGGCCACCAGAATCTTAGAAAACATACTTCTCCTGCTTCATCGCGGGCGTATCGGTAAGTGCTCACAGTGTCTAGGACCTGTGCGGGCAAACACAAATCATTGTGGCGACTGTCACAGCATTATCCGTCACGGACGCCGCGATGGGCAGGGCCTTGGCCTTAGAGCTTTCCCCGTCCATCCGATTGGCGAGGTTCTGGCGCCCCACGCCGGATGAAACAGGTTTCGCCGGAGCATCAACATATGATGAGTGGGTGGGTGGCGCACGCACGCCCCGGCTCCGAAGAACGCAGGAGCCGGCACGACCCCGTCTCGGCAACCGGCGTTAGGTATTGGTTTTTCAAGTGCAAGTAGTGAGCATCAGCAGCCTCAAAGGCGGTGTCGGCAAGACATCCGTGACCACCGGACTGGCGTCGGCGGCATTGGCCGCCGGCATCCCCACCCTCGTCGTCGACCTTGATCCGCATGCTGACGCCAGCACGGCCCTGGGCGTGAGTCCGGACGATCAGCTCGATATCGGCAGGATGCTGAGGTCGCCGCGGCGGGCACATCTGGCGGACAACGTGGTCCCCAGCGGCTGGGTGGAACACGCCCGGATCAACGGCCGCAGCAACGCCAACGGCAGTGCCAACGGCAGGATTCAGTCCGGCGCGGCAACCTCCGTCCTGGACGTGGCCGTCGGCTCTGCCTATACCGGCATCTACGACCGCCCCGACCTGGGCCGCCGCGACCTTCGCCGACTCTCCACGGTCCTGGCCGGCGCCACGAACTACGAACTCGTCCTGGTCGATTGCCCCCCGTCACTGAACGGCCTGACCCGGATGGCGTGGTCCGCAAGCGACAAGGTGACCCTGGTAGCCGAGCCCGGGCTTTTCTCGGTGGCCGGCACGGAACGCACCATGCGCGCCATCCAGCTCTTCCGGCAGGAATTCGCCCCCAAGCTGTCCCCTGCCGGCATCGTGGCCAACCGGGTGCGCAGCAGTTCGGCCGAGCACACGTTCCGGCTCTCGGAGATGGAATCCATGTTCGGCCAACTGCTGTTGAGCCCGCATATCCCGGAGCAGGCCAACTGGCAGCAGATCCAGGGCGCCGCCCACTCCATCCACCACTGGCCCGGCGACTCGGCCAAGAATGCGGCCGGGCTCTTCGATGCCCTGCTGCAGAACCTGCTGAACCAGGGCGGCGTGGCCCCGGCCGGCGCTGTCCGCGACCGCAGCCTTCGGTAGCCCCGGACTGCCGTACACAGCCCAACAGAAATGAGGCCGCCTTCCCTGTCCGGGAGGCGGCCTCATCTTGTTGTACTCAGGTTCTGTGCTCAGTCATTCCTGTGCTCAGTCGTTGCTGTGCTCAGTCACGTCTGCAGCTGCGGGCGCTAGCCGATCTTGCGGGCCGCCCGGCGTTTGCTCAGCTCGTCGTCGGGAAAGGACTGGTCCGCGGCGTGTTCGCTGGGAAGAGCTGCGAGGCTTCCTTCAACTTCGCGCCATACGCGGCCGACGGCGATGCCGAACACCCCCTGGCCGCCCTGGACGAGATCGATGACTTCATCTGCCGATGTGCACTCGTAGACGCTGGCGCCGTCGCTCATGAGCGTGATTTGGGCGAGGTCCTCGACGCCGCGCTCCCGCAGGTGTTCCACGGCGGTGCGGATCTGTTGCAGGGAGACGCCCGTGTCCAGGAGCCGTTTGACCACCTTGAGAACCAGAATGTCGCGGAAGCCGTAGAGCCGCTGCGAGCCGGAGCCGGCCGCACCGCGGACGGCGGGCTCAACGAGTCCGGTGCGCGCCCAATAATCGAGTTGGCGGTAGGTAATGCCGGCCGCCTTGCAGGCGGTGGGTCCGCGGTAGCCCGCGTCCTCGTCCAGAACGGGGAGATCCTCGGTGAACAGCAGGCCTTGGGCACCGCTGGCGGGCACAGCAACGCCGGCCGTTGAGGCCTGCTTCAGCTCGCCTGCTTCGCCTTTCGGACTCACGTGGACCCTCCTTGTCGTGGGTTCCCCTGGGTTTGTTGCATCGGCAGCAATAGATGTGAACAGCTGCATGACACCGGATGAATATTTCATCCGTGTAATTCAGCCGGACTGCACCTTCCAGTGTGACTTGCGCGGCTACCGTATGCAATGGGAACTTGTACCTTCGACGTTAGGCCTGCCGGGGCCCAAGGTCAAAGACGTTGGGGCTATTCCAAGGGCGTGTCGAAAGTTTCATCCTCGACTTTAACGTTTGGTGCCGCCACAGCTGTCACGCACGTATCAGAAACACCAGCAGTCACAGGCACGCCCGCAATCGCGGCAGGTTCCCTGGCGCCGGTTGCCTGGGCCGGCTCAGCCGCCGAAGTCTTCGGGTTCGACGTCGTCGAGGAACTCGCGGAAGCGCCGCAGTTCGACTTCCTCGTCCACGGCGGGTCCGGGGTGCGTGTCCTCGCCCTCGTCGTGTTCGGTGATCCGGACGCCGGCCTCGTCCATGACGGCGTCGGCGCACCAGATCCGGCACTTGGCGCGCAGGGCAACGGCCAACCCATCGGAGGCCCGGGAGCTCACGGTGGTGCCGTTCTCGAACTGCAGCTGCCCGTAGAAGATGTTGTCCTCCACCGCCACGATGTTGACGCTGACGATCGTGTGGCCCAGGGCCTCGACAACGTCCACCAGGAGGTCGTGGGTCATCGGCCGGGGCGGGATGACCCCCTGCTGGGCCAGGGCGATGGCGCTGGCCTCCGGGGTCCCGATCCAGATGGGCACGTGGCGCTCACCATGGATTTCCTTGAGCAGGACAAGCGGCTGGTTGGACGGCAACTCGATCCGCACGCCGACAATCTCCACCTCAATCATCAGATGTCCATCCTTGAGATGCGGTCGTGGACCAGCGCCTGGTGCAAGGACAGGCAGAGGTCGCTGATTTCCCGGGCCGCCTCGGCGGCGCGGGCGTGGGAGGCTGCGTCCTTGCGGGAGGTCAGGGTGGCCACAGCACGCTCCACGAGCCCGAATTCGCGGTCGGCAGCCGCCTGGAAGGGCCGCAGGTGGCGGGGTTCCAGGCCATGGCTCTCCAGCTGGACGCAGGCCCGCGCGACCTGCAACGCGTGTTCGTCGAATTTGCCGTTGACGTGCCCGATCAGGCCGTAGCTCAGGAGCGATTCCAGCAGTGGGACGCTCGCCCCGGATTCGGCGCGCAGCTGCTCCTCGCTGAGCCTGCGTGCCCGGCTCTGCAGCTCGGAGGCGAGCTCCTCGGAGACAATCCGCGGGGACAACGTGACGCCTGCCGGCAGGTTCTCCGGCCGTTCGCCCCGGTCGATCGCATCCAGGTAGTCCTTGATAACCTTCAGCGGCAGGTACTGGTCACGCTGGAGTGAGAGGACGAAGCGCAGCCGTTCGACGTCGTTCTCGGAGTACTGACGGTAGCCGGCAGGTGTCCGCTGCGGGTTGATGAGTCCCTTTTCTTCAAGGAACCGGATTTTTGACGCAGTCATGCTGGGGAAGTCGTCGCTCAGTTGAGCCAGGACTTCCCCGATGTTCAGAACCTGGGGTCCGCGCCGATCCGCATGTGCCGTGGCCACAGGCAACTACCCCGGAATCAGACGTTGCCTGCTGCGCGGGCAGGGCTGAGGTAGAAGGTGAGGCGGAATTTGCCGATCTGGACCTCGTTGCCGGACTTCAGTTCCACCGAGTCCACGCGGTCGTGGTTGACGTAGGTGCCGTTCAGGCTCCCGGTGTCCACAACCTCAAAGCTGCGCGCAGTGCGGCGGAATTCGACGTGCCTGCGCGAGACAGTGACGTCGTCGAGGAAGATGTCGGCGTCCGGGTGGCGGCCCGCCGTGGTGACGTCGGAGTCCAGCAGGAACCGCGCACCGGCGTTGGGGCCGCTGTGCGCGACGAGCAGGGCCGATCCGAAGGGAAGGGCCTCAACCGCTGCCCGTTCCTCAGTTGAAAGCTTCGGCGTGAAATTGGGTTCGTCGCGCACCGGAGTGAGGTTGATCGACGTGGTCTCCGAAGCCTTCACTCCACCCGTGCCGTAACCGTCACCGGTGTCGTTCCGTTCGTGCCCAAACATTGAGTCCTCCTCATTCGTTGCAGGTGTCCCCCCTGCAAACAACGCATGCCGTCCGGAAAAGCCTTGCAGTCCCGGTAATGAGGCCCTTCGGCGGGGCGCGGCTTTGTTTTGTTATCCCAACAACACTCGCCGGCGGCCCCGGCCCGAATGACCTCTGTCTTTAGCCTACCTGCTGTTCATACTCGGATGCACTGAGCAAGGACTCGACCGCGTCGGCTTCCGCGAGCTTGATTTCGATCAGCCAGCCTTCACCGTACGGATCGGAGTTGATAAGGGCGGAATCGGTGTCCAGCGACTCGTTCCTGGCCACCACCTCGCCCGTCACCGGGGCGTAAATGTCGCTGACGCTCTTGGTGGATTCGACCTCTCCGACGACGTCGTTGGCCTTGATGGTCGTCCCGACCTCGGGCATCTGGGCGTAGACGACATCCCCGAGGGCGTCCTGGGCAAAATCAGTGATGCCCACGCGCACAACCCCGTCGGCGTTGGGGGCCGAAACCCATTCGTGTTCTGCGGTGTAGGACAAGTCTTCGGGAATGATGCTCATGACGGGCCTTTCATCGGGTCAATCACCTGGCGGCGGCAGTCGTTTGTTCTAGCCGCCGCTGAAAGTATAGGCACATCGGGCAGGGGCCGGGGAGGCATCTGCGAAGATGGTGCCATGGCAGAACATGCTCCGTTGAAGGGCGGGAATGTGAACAACCGGGGCGCCGGGACCGTCCGGACACGTGAGGGCTAGGCCGTGCCTGAGCTTCCTGAAGTTGCGGCCCTGACGGACTTTCTGGACGAGCACCTGCGCGGAGCAATGGTGCGGAAAATCCAGCCGGTCTCCTTCGCCGTGCTCAAGACGGCAGACCCTCCCTACTCCGACCTCCAGGGCAAGGCCGTCAGCGGCGTGCAAAGGTTCGGCAAGTTTGTCAGCCTGGAAGCGGACGGGCTGCATTTTGTCTTCCACCTCGCCCGGGCCGGCTGGGTCCGCTTCACGGACTCCCCCACCGACGCCCAGCTGAAAATGGGGAAGGGCCACATCGCGCTGCGGCTGACGTTCTCCGCCGATTCCGGCCCGGTGGGCATGGACCTGACCGAGGCGGGCACGAAGAAGAGCCTGGCGGTCTATGTGGTCCGTGATCCGCACGACGTGCCCGGCATCGCGGCGCTCGGACCGGATCCGTTCAGTCCGGACTTCGACGTCGATGCCCTGGCCGGGATTCTCGGCTCCAGTTCCCAGCAGATCAAGGGCGTCCTGAGGAGCCAGGGCATCATCGCCGGGATTGGGAACGCGTACAGTGACGAGATCCTGCACGCCGCCAGGACTTCGCCGTTCGCGATCGCCAGGTCGCTGGACCGGACGCACGTGCAGCACCTCTACGACGCCATCCACACCATTCTGGGAACGGCGGTGGCGGAGGCCAAGGGCAAGCCGCCCAACGAGCTCAAGGACACCAAGCGGAGCCACATGCGGGTCCACGGCCGGACCGGCGAACCGTGTCCGGTGTGCGGGGACACGGTCCGGGAGGTTTCCTTTGCCGATTCCGCCCTGCAGTACTGCCCGACGTGCCAGACCAAAGGAAAGATCCTGGCCGACCGCCGGACGTCCCGCTTCCTGAAATAGCGGATCACCGCGGACCTTCCTGGGAACACCACGGAGCGGATGTGTCCGGGAAACAGAAAACCCCGCCATTCCTTCATCAGGAATGGCGGGGTTTCAGCTGTTGGTCGGGCTGACAGGATTTGAACCTGCGACCCCTTGACCCCCAGTCAAGTGCGCTACCAAGCTGCGCTACAGCCCGCTGGTTCCACCGTTCTCCGCCCGGAAGTCTTCCCGGATTCGCTCCAGGTTTTCTTCCAAGCAGTCCGGCCGAACCACCTCCAAAAGCTTACACGATCCGGGAGGGTGCCTGTGACAATTTCAGGCTGTCACGGCAAGGTGTGTCGGAATTAACGTTTCTTGCCACGCTTTTCGCGCACGCGCATGTTGACCTCAATCGGTGTGCCCTCGAAGCCGAAGGTCTCCCGGAGGCGTCGGGTGATGAAGCGGCGGTATCCCGGATCCAGGAATCCGGTGGTGAAGAGCACGAACTTCGGCGGCCGGCTCGAGGCCTGGGTGCCGAACAGGATGCGGGGCTGCTTGCCGCCGCGGACCGGGTGCGGGTGCGCTGCGACAAGTTCGCCCAGGAACGCGTTGAGGCGTCCGGTGGGGATGCGCTTGTCCCAGCTTTCCAGGGCGGTGTCCAGGGCCGGGACGAGCCGGTCCTTGTGCCAGCCGGTCTTGGCCGAGATGTTCACGCGCGGTGCCCAGGCCACGTGTGCCAGGTCCTGCTCGATTTCGCGTTCCAGGTAGCGGCGGCGCTCGTCGTCAAGGAGGTCCCATTTGTTGAAGGCCAGCACCAGGGCGCGGCCGGATTCAACGGCAAGCTGCAGGATGCGGACGTCCTGCTCGCTGAGCACCTCGTCCACGGCCAGGAGCACGACGGCGACCTCGGCCTTTTCGAGCGCGCTCTGCGTGCGCAGGGAAGCGTAGAAGTCCGCGCCCTGGGCCATGTGCTGGCGGCGCCGGATGCCGGCGGTGTCCACGAAGCGCCACGTGCGTCCGCCGAGTTCGATGAATTCATCGACCGGGTCGCGGGTGGTGCCGGCGGTGTTGTCCACCACCACACGCTCGGAACCGGCAAGTTTGTTCAGCAGCGAGGACTTGCCGACGTTCGGGCGGCCGATCAGGGCGATGCGGCGGGGTCCGCCGGAGCGCTCGAGGCCCTCAATCAGTGAGTACTCCGGGAGGGTTTCCATGACGTGGTCCAGGAGGTCCGCCACGCCGCGGCCGTGCAGGGCCGAGACGGGGTACGGTTCGCCGAAGCCCAGGCCCCAGAGGGTGGCCGAGTCGGCTTCCTGGGCGAAGTCGTCCACCTTGTTGGCCACCATGATGACCGGCTTCTTCGACTTGCGCAGCATCTTCATGACGCCTTCGTCGGTCGCGGTTGCGCCCACGGCGGAGTCGACGACGAACAGGACGGCGTCGGCAAGTTCCACGGCCATCTCGGCCTGCTCCGCCACACGGGCGTGGATGCCGCGGGCATCGTGCTCCCACCCGCCGGTGTCCACCACGGTGAAGTTGCGGCCGTTCCAGTTTGCCGAGTACATGACACGGTCGCGGGTGACGCCGGGGGTGTCCTCGACCACGGCCTCGCGGCGGCCCAGGATCCTGTTGACCAGGGTGGATTTGCCCACGTTGGGCCGTCCGATGATGGCGAGGACCGGGTCCAGCTTGACCGGGCCGTCAAAGTCCTCGTCGTCGAAGTGGCCGCTCAGCAGCG
Source organism: Arthrobacter sp. 01N444 (assembly GCF_056399305.1). NCBI lineage: Bacteria > Bacillati > Actinomycetota > Actinomycetes > Micrococcales > Micrococcaceae > Arthrobacter > Arthrobacter sp. 01N444. Next base: position 47,928 of record NZ_JBFTRB010000003.1, on the reverse strand, counting down.
CGGCGTCGTCTTCGTCGAGCTCGTAGTCGTCCAGCCCGGCACGCAGCGAGGCCGCGCGCAGTTCCGCTTCGTCATCGTCCAGGGCGGCAAGGTTTTCAGCCACCTGGTCGGTGCCGGTGGGCGTGTATTCGTCTTCGCCGGCGCCAAAATTGCCGGAGGTTTGAGTCGTATCGCTCATTGCACTTTCCTTAGGTGGTGATCTGCCGGCGTCCCGGCTACTTCTTCATGACGTTCATGCGGTGATTCCGCGTGGGGCAGGGGCTGCCCGGTTCTTAGTACTGAGTCCTGGACATGGCGCGCTAATGCGGCCCGGATTTCGGTTCCCGCCCTGTCCATTGAAACACGCCCGGTCTCGCCGGGCCTGCGGCTGACGTTGATGGCCCCGCCGAAGCTGACATGCAGGCGCCGGCGCGGTGCGGGCACGGTGTCCAGGTGTTCGCCGTCGATTCTTGTGCCCAGGATGGCCACGGGGACCACAGTGGCGCGCGAGTTAAGCGCCAGCCAGGCGACGCCGTTGTTGATCGCGGCGGCCTCACCGCTCCCCCGCGTGCCTTCGGGAAGAATCCCGACGCACCGTCCGGCGTCGAGCAGGCTCCGGGCCGTGGCCAGCGCCGCACGGCCACCGCGGCGGTCGACGGGCAACTGGCCCGACGCCGCCAGGACGCGGCCGAGGAACCCGGTGAACATCTCCTGCTTGACGAGGATGTGCATGGGCCGGGGCGAGGCGCCGAACATGACGGGCCCGTCCAGGAAGCTGATGTGGTTTCCCGCGAAGATCACGGGACCGGCCGCCGGGACGTTGGAGCGTCCGCTGACCGACGTGCGGTAGACGAGGTGGTCCAGGAGCCAGCCCACGGGCCGGCTCCACGCCGTCGTCCACTGACCGGGCAGGGAGGCCGGCGCTGTCCCCGGCAGTCCGGCGCGCCCCTCAGTCACCGTGGACGGCCCGGAGCGGAACGGGAGAGTGGTTGACCACGGTGTCCACGATGTCGAGGGCGGCCTGGACCGTCTCGTCAAAGTCCAGGTCGGAGGAGTCCAGGGTCACGACGCCGTCGGCGGCCGTGGTGAAGTTCACTACGGTGGAGTCCTTGGCATCGCGGTGCGTGACCTGGGCTGCCAACTGCTCGGCATTCTGGCTGCCGCCCAACTGGATGCCGCGGCGGCGCAGCCGGGCTTCCTCGCTGGCGGTCAGCAACATCCGCACCTCGGCATGGGGCGCGACGACGGTGGTGATGTCCCGGCCCTCGACCACCATGCGGCGGTGGTGCTTTTCGATCAGCTCGCGCTGCCGGCGGATCAGTTCAGTCCGCGCGCCCAGGGTGGTGGCGACGGCGCTGACTGCCGCGGAAATGGCGGGTTCCCGGATGGCGAGAGTGACATCGTGCCCGCCGACGCGGACGTACTCTTCCTGCGGGCTGGTGCTGATTTCCAGCGGCAGGGTCTCGGCGGCGGTCTCGACGGCGGCCCCGTCGTCCAGGTCCGTGCCGCTCTGCAGGCAGAACCATGTCAGGGCGCGGTACATCGCGCCGGTGTCGAGGTAGGCCAGTTTCAGCCGGCGGGCCACCTCTTTGCTCACGCTGGATTTGCCGGAGCCGGAGGGGCCGTCGATGGCAACCACAAGGCTTTTTCCGGGGCGGACTACGTCCACTGTCTCGATGAGTTCCTGGGTCATTACTGGAGTACCCGCCATCCACGGTCGTTGAGGGCTGCTATCAAAAGGTCGTGCTTGTTGGGCAGGACGGAAATTTCCACCATGCCCACATTCTGCCCCGAAGAGTGGTCGAGGCGGAGGTCTTCGACATTGACGCCGATCTCGCCAATCTCGGTCAGCAGCTTGGCGATCTGTCCGGGTGTGTCATCCACCAGCACCGTCAGCCACGAGTATGCCTGCGGGGGTCCGCCGTGCTTGCCCGGGATCCGGGACTGGCCGGCATTGCCTTCGCTGATCAGCTGGGCAAGGTCCAGCCTGGCGCCGGGAGCGGCCGGTGACTCCAGGGTGCCGATCAGCCGGTTGAGGTCCTCGCGGACTCCGTGCAGGATCTCCACCACCTTTTCCGCGTTCGCGCCAAGGATCTGGACCCAGAGCGTGGGATCGCTTGCGGCGATCCGGGTGACATCCCTCAGCCCGTTGCCGGCCAGGGACAGGGCGTGCAGGGGCGTGCCCTGCAGGCGGCTGGCCACGAGCGAGGACATCACCTGCGGCAGGTGTGAGACGAGCGCCACGGCTGCATCGTGCTCGTCGGCAGCGAATTCGGACACGACGGCGCCGAGATCGCCAGCCAGCGCACGCGCCACCCGCAGGGACTCCGGCAGTGTCTCCTCCGCCGGGCACACGACCCACGGCATGGAGGTGAACAGCTCGCCCCGGGCCGCGACCGGGCCCGATTTCTCGCGCCCGGCCATGGGGTGGGTCCCCACGTAGCGGCCCAGGTCCGCGCCTCGGCTGCGCAGATCGGCCAGGATCTGCGCCTTCACGCTCGCGATGTCCACCACGACGGCGTGCGGGTAGTCCTGGAGCGCCTTGGCCACGACGTCCGCCGTGACATCCGGCGGCGCGGCCACGACGACGAGCTCCGGCGCCTCCCCCTCGAGGCGCGCCAGCGGCAGGCCGGCGCCGATGTCGACGGCGACGGCCTGGTTGGTCGGTGAGGGATCCGAGAGGAACACAGGGACGCCCCGCCCCCGCAGCCCCAGCCCGATGCTGGTGCCCAGTAGCCCGGAGCCCAGGACGAGCACCGGGCCGTTCAGGTGGCCGCGTCCGTGCGTGCGGAAGGCGGACATGCTTACAGCCCCACGGAGGCCAGCAGGTGGCCGACTTCCTGCTTGCCGAGGTTGCGGATGCTGCCCTGGCGCTGGTCGCCGAGCCCGATGGGGCCGACCTTGACGCGCACCAGGCGCAGCACGGGGAAGCCGACGGCGTCGAACATGCGCCGGACGATCCGGTTCTTGCCCGAGTGCAGCACGACCTCGATCAGCACGTGGCCCGGGGTCGAGTCGACGAGCTTGAAGGAGTCCACCGAGGCGATGCCGTCCTCGAGTTCGACGCCGCCCTTGAGTTCGGCGCCCACGCCCTGCGGGAAGGGCCCGCGGACCTGCACGAGGTAGGTTTTGGGCACTTCATAGGACGGGTGCGTCAGGCGGTTGGCGAGCTCGCCGTCGTTCGTCAGCAGCAGCAGCCCTTCGGTGGCGACGTCAAGCCGGCCCACGTGGAAGAGGCGTTCGCCGTGGTGGTTGCGGACAAAATCGCTGATGCACGGGCGGCCGTCCGGGTCCTCCATGGTGGAGACAACGCCCTTGGGCTTGTTGAAGACCATGTAGACCATGTTCTCGTCCAGCTGGATGCGCAGTCCGTCGACGTGGATCACTGCCGTCTTCGGGTCGACGCGCACGCCGAGTTCGGTGACCACCTGGCCGTCGACCTCGACGCGGCCCTCGGCGATCATTTCCTCGCAGACCCGCCGTGAGGCGACGCCGGCGGAAGCCATGACCTTCTGGAGGCGGGTGCCGTCGGCGTCGTGCAGCTCAGACTGCGGCACCTCGGCTCGGGGTCCGCGCTTGCGGGCCGGCTTGCGCACGGGCCCGAGGTTCTGGCCGAAGCGTTCACTGCCGAAGACGCGGGAACCGGTGGCCTTGGCCGCTCCGGCGCCGACGCGCGGCTTGGGTTTGAGGGCGCCGGGAGTGCCGGGGGCCTTGCCGAAGCCGGGCTTGCGGGCTGCTGCCTTGCGGGCGGCCTCCTTGCCGGAAGGCGCTTTCGACTTCCAGTCAGCGGAAGCCGGGCGGGCGGCCGACGGCGCGCCGTCCGGACCCTGCAGGTCCGGATCGATGAAGGCCTCTTCGCGAGGCTTGGGGTGCTTGAAGGGGCGGTCTCCGCCGCCCTTGTAGCCGGCTCCGCCGCTGCGGCCTGCGCCGCCCTGGGAGCTGCGGCCTGCGCCGCCCTTGTAGTCGGCTCCGCCGCTGCGGCCCGAACCGCCCTGTGCGCCGCGGCCTGAGCCTTGCGCTGAGTTTTGTCCGGCACTGTTACGTCCCGAACTGTTACGTGGTGAACCCTGGCGTCCCGCCTGTGTCATGACCCGTCCTTCGTTTGTTGGCCGACGGCCGCTGTCTCCCGACAACACCCGCCGACTGGGCAAAATGATTCTGCCCTAGTGGATACTCGTGCGCAGGCAGTTGTTCCTGCCTACATTCTTCCAGCGTCGTAAAACTCTTCGATGCCTTCAAGCCCCGGAAGGTGGGGTGAAAGCTGTGGCAATTCCGCCACCGAGCCGATTCCCATTCGCTCCAGGAAATACGACGTCGTGCGGTACAGGATTGCTCCGGATTCAGGATCGGTTCCCGAGTCCTCGATCAGCCCCCGCTGCGTCAGCGTCCGCACGACAGAGTCAACGTTGACTCCTCGAATTGCAGACACCCGCGCCCTAGATACGGGCTGGCGGTAAGCGATGACGGCGAGCGTTTCGAGCGCCGCCTGCGTCAGCCTGGCCGTCTGTCCTTCCAGCACGAATTCGCCAACGATCTCGGCGAATTCAGCGCGGGAATAGATCCGCCAGCCTCCGGCGATATTCCGCAATTCAAAACCCCGGGCGGTGGCGCTGAAGCCGTTCAAACTGGCATCGTCCACATCCGGGGCATTAACAGTATAACCGTTATACTCCCGCTGCAGTTCAGCCAGCAGGGTCTCGACGACGTCGACCGTCAGGTTCAGTCCGGCTGCCAGGGCCTGGGCCGTGGCCGGTTCGTCGATCACCATCAGGACCGCTTCGAGGGCCGCGCGGGCACCCCCTGGCAGGCTCGCGACGTCCGGCCGCGCGTCTGTCCCGGCGTCCGGCCCGGCCTCGCGGGCAGCGTCAGGGAGTCGTTCGTTCACGGTTGGTCCTCGTATTCTTCACTCAGGTTTTCGCTGCTCCACCCCTGGGTATCGGCCGTCCAGTGCACCGTCAGTTCCCCCAGCGGCAGCAGCTGGTCAAAGCCCACTGCCCGGTCGCGGAACAGCTCCAGCAACGCCAGGAACCGCGCCACCACCACCAGCGTGGATTCGGCGTCGGCGATCAGGGCCCGGAAGCTCAGCGGCGTGCCCAGCCGCAGCCGGTTCCCCAGCAGCTCGGCCTGTTCCTTGACGCTGACGGGCGCACCGTGCAGGTGCGCGAGGCCTACTTCGGTGGGGGCTGCCTCCTTGGGTTTGAGGGCCGCCTCGGCCAGGGAGGCGAACTGGGCAGGGGTGTGCCGCCACAGCAGTTCCGGAAGCAGGGCAGCGAAGTGTCCCTCAAGGGCAACCTGCCGGGGATATTGCCGGGCCTCAAGCTCGAGTGTGGAGCCGATCATGCCGGCCACCTGCTTGAACGCCTTGTACTGCAGCAGCCGGGCGAACAGGAGGTCCCGGGCCTCCAGCAGGGCAATGTCCTCATCGTCCTCAACCTCGCCCGCGGGCAGCAGCCGGGCCGCCTTGAGGTCCAGGAGGGTGGCCGCAATCACCAGGAATTCGCTGGCCTCATCCAGGGCCCACTCCTCCCCCAGCTGCTGCAGGCCCCTGATGTACTTGATGAATTCGTCAGTGACCGTGGACAGCGCCACCTCGGTGATGTCCAGCTGGTGCTTGGAGATCAGGCCGAGCAGGAGATCGAACGGGCCGGTGAAGTTGGCCAGCCGCACTTCGAATCCGGGCTTTTTGACGCCCTGTTCTGCTGGGTGCTCCGGCCGCGCGGCCCGCGCGGATTCCGCGCGTGTGTCGAGCTCCGCAGGCATGTCGAGATTCGCTGGCGGAGAAAAGGCGCCTGCCACGACCCTGGCTAGGGCGCGCCGCCGCGCGAGATCAGCTCTTTGGCCAGGCGGCGGTAGGCGTCGGCACCGACGTGGTTGCCCGCGTAGGTTGTGATGGGCTCGGCCGCGACCGTGGCGTCGGCAAATTTGATCGAGCGCTTGATGACGGTTTCGAAGACCTTGTCGCCAAAGGCCTCCACGAGGCGGGCGATCACCTCGCGGCCGTGCAGGGTCCGGGCGTCGTACATCGTGGCGAGCACGCCGTCGACCTGCAGGCGCGGGTTGAGGCGGTCCTGGACCTTGTCGATGGTTTCCACGAGCAGCGCCACGGCGCGCAGGGCAAAGAATTCACAGATCAGCGGGATGATGACCCCATGGGCGGCGGTCAGCGCGTTGACGGTGAGCAGGCCGAGCGAGGGCTGGCAATCGATCAGGACGACGTCGTAGTCGTCCTCGACCTTTTTCAAGGCCCGGTCCAGCACCTGTTCGCGGGCCACTTCATTGACCAGCTGCACCTCGGCGGCGGAGAGGTCGATGTTGGCCGGGAGCAGATCCACGTTTTCCACGCCGGTCTTCTGGATGGCGTCGCGGATGTCCACCTTGCGGTCCATCAGCACGTTGTACACCGTGAGGTCGAGCTCGTGAGGATTGGTGCCCAGGCCGGCGGACAGGGCACCCTGCGGATCGAAGTCGACCAGGAGCACGCGGCGGCCGTATTCGGCCAGGGCGGCGGCGAGGTTGATCGTGGACGTGGTTTTGCCCACCCCGCCCTTCTGGTTCACCATGGCGATAACCCGCGCAGGACCGTGGGAGGACAGCGGCGCGGGCTCCGGAAAGTCGCGTTGGGGCCGCCCGGTGGGGCCCATGACGGCGTCTTCCAGATCGAGTTCGGTGCCTTCCAGAGTTGCTGAACCCTGTTCGCTGCTCACGTATCTATCCACACTTTCGATGACGGTGATTGTCGTGCTTCATTTTGCCGCCTCCGGGCTCCCGGAGCCCAGCGCGTTCCTCCCAAGGTTACAGCGCCCGACACGGTATTCGCCGGACCTTGACACTGCGCCGGAGGCTGTGCCTTGACGTTCGGGTTGAAGTCGAAGGTTGCTACCCGGCTGTCACGGCGGCCCGGGCGTGCCGGCAGGCACGCCCGGGGGATGCCGAGGGGACGCCCGCAGGCGCGCAGCGAGGGGCTGAAACAGGCAGGCGGGCCCGCGCTCCGGCGGCCCCGGAGATATTGAAGTTTGTACCACGCAGGCCTACATTGAAACGACGAGGTGGCAGCGGCTCATGCACGAACTTTCGATCACGCAAAGTCTTGTAGAGGCGGTCCTGGACCGGACCGGTGGCCGCTCCGTGATGGGCGTCAACCTGCGGATCGGACCCTTGAGCGGCGTCCTCCCGGACGCCGTGCGCTTTTGCTTCGAAGTCGTTTCAGCTGACACGCCGCTGGCCGGGGCAACCCTGACGATCGATGAATCCGAGGGCCGGGCCAGATGCCGCAGCTGCCGCGACGAGTTCGTCCTTGAGGACATGTTTCTGCTCTGCCCCTGCGGCAGTGCCGATGTCGAAGTCGTCAGTGGCCGGGAGCTCCTGGTCACCTCGGTGGAGGTTGCGTAGACATGTGTGCGACGTGCGGATGCGGCGACGACGCCGGCACCAGAGTTTCGGACCTCGACGGCACTGTGCACGACATCTTGCCCGCTGCTGCGGCCCCGCACGAACATCCGCATCCGCACGATCACGGCCATCAGCACGCCCACGATCACGATCACGGCCATCCCCATCCCCAATCCCCCGGGACAGCCGACGCCGGGCACAGCCCCGCGGCGGAAGGACGGACCCTCATCTCCCTGGAGGAGAACCTGCTCGCCAAGAACGACCTCCTGGCCGCACGGAACCGGGGTTGGCTGGAAGGACGCGGCATCCAGGCCTTCAATGTCATGAGTTCCCCAGGGGCCGGCAAGACCACGCTCCTGGTCCGGACCATCAGGGAACTTGCCGGTGAGCTGGACATTGGTGTGATCGAAGGGGACCAGGAGACCTCGCTGGACGCCGACCGGATCCGGTCCACCGGGCGGCCGGTGATCCAAATCAACACCGGGGCAGGCTGCCACCTGGATGCCGGGATGCTGCAGCGGGCGCTCGGCGCGCTGGATCCGGTCCCCGGATCGACACTCTTCATCGAAAACGTGGGCAACCTGGTGTGCCCCGCATTGTTCGACCTCGGCGAATCGGCCCGGGTCGTCGTGATCTCAGTTACGGAGGGCGATGACAAACCGCAGAAATACCCCCACATGTTCCTGGCTGCCGACCTGGTGATCATCAACAAAGCAGACCTGCTCCCCTATGTGGAGTTCGACGTCGAGCGTTGCGTGCGCCAGGCGCGCCTGCTGAATCCCGGCGTCGACGTCCTGACCCTGTCAGCTACCACCGGCGACGGCATGGACGGCTGGCTGGAGTGGATCCGGAAGAATCCCCACCCGGCGGCGGCTGCCGCCGGGAGTGCGCCGCGCTCTGGCGGACTACGCGTTTGACCGTTGACGCAACATTCGAGCCGCGGCCACAGGGCGGGCTCCGAAGGAGGCAACGATGCCTACAGCTACTGCATTGAAAGCGGAAGAAACCTTGATCCACGTCCTGTGGATCAATGCCGGACTCAGTTGCGACGGTGACTCCGTGGCCCTGACGGCGGCAACCCAGCCAAGCGTCGAGGAGATAGCCCTTGGGGCGCTTCCCGGACTACCCAAGATTGCCATGCACTGGCCGCTGATCGACTTCGAATGCGGCCCGCAGCAAGGCGCCGACGACTTCCTCGAGTGGTTCCGCAAGGCGGACCGCGGCGAGCTGGAGCCGTTTGTGCTGGTGGTGGAGGGGTCCATCCCGAATGAAAAGCTGCACGCCGCGGGCGGCTACTGGGCGGCCTTCGGCAACAACCTCGACACCGGACAGCCGATCACCACCAGCGAGTGGCTGGACCGGCTGGCGCCCAAGGCGACGGCGATCATCGCCGCGGGGACCTGTGCGACCTACGGCGGCATCCATGCCATGGCCGGAAACCCCACCGGCGCCATGGGGGTGCCCGACTATCTCGGGTATGACTGGCGCTCCAAAGCCGGGATCCCGATCGTGTGCGTCCCGGGCTGCCCCATCCAGCCGGACAACCTTTCCGAAACCATGACGTACCTGCTGTATCAGGCCACCGGACAGGCCCCCATGATTCCCCTGGATGAGGCGCTCCGGCCGACCTGGCTGTTTGGCCAGACGGTGCACGAGGGATGCGACCGCGCGGGGTACTACGAACAGGGCGACTTCGCCACCGAATACGGGTCCCCGAAGTGCATTGTCAAGCTCGGCTGCTGGGGGCCGGTGGTCAAGTGCAACGTGCCCAAACGCGGCTGGATGAACGGAATCGGCGGCTGCCCCAACGTGGGCGGCATCTGCATCGGTTGCACCATGCCGGGCTTCCCGGACAAATTCATGCCGTTCATGGACGAACCTCCCGGCGGCAAGCTGTCGACCGCCTCGATCATGCCGTACGGCAAGACCATCAGGACACTGCGGAACATCACGAAGCACACGCTGGACCAGGAACCCCGCTGGCGCAATCCCGGTAATGATCTGCTGACCGGCGCCAAGCGGACCTGGTAGGGACGCTAGGCAGAGAGGCAATGCAATGACTTCGACGATTCCGATGCCCTCAGCGGACGGTACCGCGGGCGAGAACCTGGTAGAGATGGCCTGGGACCCGATCACAAGGATCGTCGGCAGCCTCGGCATCTACACCAAGGTCGATTTCAAGAACAACCAAGTGGTGGAATGCCACAGCACGTCCTCGATTTTCCGCGGCTATTCCATCTTCATGCGCGGCAAGGACCCCCGGGACGCACACTTCATCACGAGCCGGATCTGCGGAATCTGTGGCGACAACCACGCCACCTGTTCCTGTTACGCGCAGAACATGGCCTACGGCGTGAAGCCGCCCCACCTCGGCGAATGGATCGTCAACCTCGGCGAGGCTGCCGAGTACATGTTTGACCACAACATCTTCCAGGAGAACCTGGTCGGCGTGGACTACTGCGAGAAGATGGTCTCCGAAACCAACCCGTCGGTGCTGGCCAAAGCCGAGAACACACCGGCCCCGCAGGCAGCCGCGCACGGCTACCGCACCATCGCGGACATCATGCGCTCGCTGAACCCGTTTACCGGGGAGTTCTACCGCGAGGCACTGCAAGTGAGCCGGATGACCAGGGAAATGTTCTGCCTGATGGAGGGCCGGCATGTCCATCCCTCCACGCTGTATCCCGGCGGCGTGGGCACCGTGGCGACGATCCAGCTGATGACGGACTACATCACCCGGCTCATGCGGTACGTGGAGTTCATGAAGAAGGTCGTGCCGATGCACGATGACCTCTTCGACTTCTTCTATGCGGCCCTGCCCGGGTACGAGCAGGTGGGGCTGCGGCGCACCCTGCTGGGCTGCTGGGGGTCCTTCCAGGACCCGGAGTTCTGCAATTTCGCCTACAAGGACATGACGGAGTGGGGCCGGAAGATGTTCGTCACGCCCGGCGTCGTGGTGGACGGCAAACTCGTGACCACGGACCTGGTGCGCATCAACCTGGGGATCCGGATCATGCTGGGCTCGTCTTACTACGAGGACTGGGGCGACCAGGAAATGTTCGTCACCCGCGACCCGCTGGGCAACCCGGTGGACCGCCGGCACCCCTGGAACCAGCACACCAACCCGCGGCCGCAGAAGCGCGACCTCGAGGACAAGTACAGCTGGGTGATGTCACCGCGGTGGAATGACGGCGAAAGCAACCTGGCGCTGGATACCGGCGGCGGCCCGCTGGCCCGGCTCTGGTCGACCGCCCTTGCCGGCTTAGTCGACACCGGCTACCTCAAGTCAACGGGCACCAGCGTCCAGATCGAGCTACCCAAGACTGCGCTGAAGGGCCCGGTGACCCTGGAATGGAAGATCCCGCAGTGGAGCAACACGCTGGAGCGGAACCGCGCCCGGACCTATTTCCAGGCCTACGCGGCGGCCGCCGCCCTGCACTTCGCTGAAAAGGCGCTCGAGGAAATCCGGGCCGGCCGCACCAAGACGTGGGAGTCCTTCGAGGTGCCGGAGGAAGCCATCAGCTGCGGCTTCACCGAAGCCGTCCGCGGCGTGCTCTCGCACCACATGGTGATCCGCGACGGCAAGATCGCCAACTACCATCCCTATCCGCCGACGCCGTGGAACGCCAGCCCGCGCGACTCCGAGGGAACACCAGGCCCGTATGAGGACGCGGTGCAGGGCCAGCCCATCTTCGAGGAGAACGACCGCGACCATTTCAAGGGCATCGACATCATGCGCACCGTCCGCAGCTTCGACCCCTGCCTGCCGTGCGGCGTCCACATGTATCTCGGCGACGGGCAGACGCTGGACTTGCTGCACTCCCCCACGCAGTCGCTCACCGGTGAGTAGCCCGCCATGGACCGGGAGAATCTGTTGGGCTCGGCCGGTGAACGGATCAGTTCGCTCCTGGACGCGCTGGGCTCCGGCGGTCCGGTGGCCCGGGACCGGGCGGAAGAACTGGTCCGGCAGGTGACGGAACTGTACGGTGCCGGGCTGGAACGGATCCTGCACGTGCTCGATTCGCAGGATGCGCTCGGGCCCGGAACGGTGTCCGCCCTCACGTCCGACCCGTTGGTGTCGGGCCTGCTCCTGATCCACGGGCTGCACCCCGTGGACCTGCCCGGCAGGGTCGCCGGCGCCCTGGACTCGGTCCGGCCCTACCTCGGCTCGCACGGCGGCGATGTGGAACTGCTCGGCATCAGCGAAGAAGGCGTCGTCCGGCTGAGGCTGCTGGGCAGCTGCCAGGGCTGTCCGTCGTCGTCGGTGACGCTCAAGCTCGCCGTCGAGGACGCGATCGAATCTGCGGCGCCCGAGGTGACCGGCATCGAAGTGGAGGAAGCGGCTCCCGCCGCCGTTCCCGCCCTCATCCCGGTCGGCGCCCTGCGCTCGCGGCTGGACGGGCTGGTCGGCCCGCCCGACGGCGGCATTCGCAGTGCCGCGCCGGACTGGGCGGTCCCCGACTCCGGCACACCGGCCCCAGGCACGTGGCAGGCGGTCCCGGCCCTCGCTGAGCTGGAGTCCGGAGCCGTGGCCGGCTTCCTGGTGGCGGGCGTGGAGGTGCTCACGTGCCGGATCGGCCCGGACATCTACGCGTTTGTGGACAGCTGCCCGCGGTGCACCCACACCATGCCGGGCGCCTCGCTGCAGCGGGCGCTGGCTGCCCCGGTGGGCGGGGGGCTGTTGCGCTGCCCGCACTGCCGCAGCCACTTCGACGTCCGGAAGGCCGGGGCCTGCCTCGAGGACAAGGGGCTGCATCTTGATCCCCTCCCGCTGCTGCTCCGCGACGGGGTTCCCTCCGTGGCCGTCCCCACCACCGCGGACCCGCTGTGAGATGCCGGCACATGAATTCCGCGGCACCGGAACGGAGCAGGGCATGACGGCGACGCCGGGAACCGGGAGTCAGCCGGCCGGCAGCGCCGGAAACAGCGCCGGAAACAACAGCGCCGGAATCAACAGTGCCGGAAACAGCGCGTCGGCGCTGGCCGTGCTCCGCCGGATAGCGTCCACCCGCCCGGCCCAGCCTGCCGGCGAGCGCTGCGAGATGTGCGCGGAGCCCATCCCGGAAGTCCACCAGCACGTGGTGGATCTGGAGGGCCGCTCCCTGCTGTGCACGTGCCGGCCCTGCTATCTGCTGTTCACGGACTCGTCGGCCCATCTGCGCTACCGCTCCGTCCCTGACCGCTACCTCTCGTTCGAACCCTTCGAGCTCGGCCAGGCCCAGTGGGACGAGCTGGAAATCCCGGTGGGGCTGGCATTCTTCTTCTTCAACTCGACTCTTGGCCGGACGGCCGCTTTCTACCCGAGCCCCGCGGGCGCCACTGAGTCCGAACTACCCCTGGCTGCCTGGGCGTCGGTCGAGGCGGCCAACCCGGCCATCACCGTGCTCGCCCCCGACACGGAAGCCCTGCTGATCCGCGCCCCCGGCCCCGACCGGGACCGGGCGGACTGCCACCTGGTCCCCATCGATGCGTGCTACGAGCTGGTGGGCCGCCTGCGGCGGGTATGGAAGGGCTTCGACGGCGGCCAGGAGTCCCGCCAGGAGCTCGCGGGATTCTTCGACCGGATCAGCCGCCGCAGCAGGCCGGGCGCCCGCGCGGCAGATCTGGAGGGACGCCATGGTTGAGCTCGAATTCAGTGTGCTGGACATCGCCCCGGAGCCCTACGCGGCCGCACCCCAGCTGACCGCGCGCCTGCGGATCCAGGAGAAGAGCGGCGCCGCCGTCCATGCCATGGCCCTGCGGTGCCAGGTGTGGATCCTGGCCCAGCGCCGCGGCTACGACGCCGACGAGGAAGCCGGGCTGCTGGAACTCTTCGGCACCCGCGGACGGTGGCCCACCACGCTCAAGCCCTTCATCTGGATGCACAGCGGCGTCCTGGTTCAGGGATTTGCGGACAGTGCGGACGTTGACCTGCCGTTGCCCTGCACGTTCGACTTCGACGTCGCAGCGGCAAAATACCTGAACTCCCTGCGGGACGGGACGGTCCCGCTGGAGTTCCTCTTCTCCGGGACGGTCTTCACGCGCGGCGCGGCGGGCTTCGGCGTCGAGCAGATTCCCTGGGACCGGGAAACGCGGTACGCCCTGCCCGTGGCGGCCTGGCGCTCGCTGATGGACGCATTCTTCCCGAACCAGGGATGGATCCGCCTGGACCGCGACGTCCTCGCGGCCCTGGCCAGGTACAAGGCGGTCCACGGCTTGATTTCCTGGGAGGCCGCCATCGAGGGGCTGCTGGCCGGGGCGGGTGACCCGGTGCCGTGAACACCGGACTCAGCCTGGCCCGCGCCGTCGCCGACGCCGTCCTCTACGAGGGGTACCTCCTGTACCCCTACCGCGCCTCGTCCGCCAAGAACCAGGCCCGCTGGCAGTTCGGCGTGCTCGGGCCGCCGGGCGCGGCTGAATCCGGTGCCGGCGAAGCGCCGGACATGGCAGCGGATTGCCTCCTCGAGCCGGGACCCGCAGCCCGGGTCGACGTGCACCTGCGCTTCCTGCACCTCCAGAGACGGTCCGCCGAACGCGCGGATGACGGCGGATTCACGCCCGTCGACGAACTCACCGTCGGCGCCTCCCGGTGGCTTAGCTGGGACGAGGCAACGGATCAGGAGATCACCCTCGGGCCGTACAGCCTCGGCCAGCTTGCCGCCGGCGTGTCCGCGCCGGTGAACGTGCCGGCGAACGAGGACATCGAGCCCGTGCTGGATTCCGCCGGCGCCATTGCCGGCCGGCTTGTGCGCCGGCGGCGGGAGCTTCGTGGGGAGGTGCGCCTGCTGGCGGCGCAAGTGGTGGCGCCGGGGCAGGCCGCCGGAGCAGATGCCGCGGCGGGGCAGGCCGCCGGAGCAGATGCCGCGGCAGCGGCCGGGCCGGCCCACGGGCCGCTGTGGCGGCTCAGGGTCACGGTGGAGAACGCGGCGGCAGCGGCCACCGACACGCGTTCCGCCATCGAGTACTCGTTCATCGGAGCCCATGTCCTGCTCGCCGTCCACGATGCCGATTTCCTGTCGGTGATCGATCCGCCGGGATGGGCAGCGGCGGCGGCGGCTTCGTGCAGCCAGCACCGCTGCTGGCCCGTGCTCGCCGGCCCCGAGGGGCAGCGCGATGTCCTGCTCCTGTCCCCGATCATCCTCTATGACCATCCGGCGGTGGCACCGGAAAGCACCGTGGAACTGTTCGACGCGACGGAGATCGATGAAATCCTGACCTTGCGGGTGCTCACCCTGACCGATGCGGAAAAGGCGGAGGCCCGGTTAACCGATGCCCGGGCCGCGGCGATCATCGAACGCTGCGAAAACATGACGGCAGAGGAGCTCCAGCAGTTGCACGGCATCCTGCGGAACCCGCACGCCGGTGCGCCCCGCGGACCCGGGAGCATCGGAGGCGACGGCTTCCCCGGCCCCGCGGTCCCGGCCTATCCGGAGTTCTCAGTTCCGGAGTTCTCAGTTCCGGAATTCTCGGTTCCGGGCGCCTCCGACGCGGACACCGGCACGCCGTGGTGGGATCCGGCCCGGGACGCCGCCGTGGATCCGGGATCGGACACCGTCTTCATCGACGGCGTCCCGATCTCACGCGGCAGCAGGGTGCGGGTTGTCCCGCTGCGCCGCGCCGACGCCCAGGACCTCTTCTTCGCCGGCAAGTCGGGGCGCGTCACCGGAGTCCACTTCGACGTCGACGGCGGAACGCACGTCGCGGTGGTCCTCGAGGCCGACCCCGCCGCCGAACTGCAGGAGTGGTACGGACGGTATCTGTATTTCGCCCCCGAGGAACTCGTGCCGCTCACCGCGGCGCCGGCCCCGGACAACGGAAAGGAACCATCACCATGAAAGCTCTGGGCATCATGACAGTCGTGCTCTTGCTGGCCGCGGGCCTGGCAGCAGCCGTCGTCGGCCTGCGTTCAATTCCGGACATCAAGCGCTACGTGCGAATGCGGAGCATGTGAGGCCCGGTGTGAGCGGGGTCCTCGTGGCGGGCGTGGGGAACGTGTTCCTTCGCGACGACGGATTTGGGCCGGCCGTCGCCCGCCGGCTGGCCGAGGAGGTGTCCGGCCTGCCCGGCTGGGCGCCGGAGGAGGTCCAGGTGCGGGACTACGGGATCCGCGGGCTGCACCTCGCCTACGATCTCCTGGACGGGGTGGATGCGCTGGTGCTCGTGGATGTGCTCCCGGCCCCGGCGGACGGGAGCACAAGCGCCGGAACGCTCCGGATCCTGAAGATCCGGGTGGAGGACCTGGAAAGCGGCGGTCCGCTGACGCCGGCCGGCCTGCGGGCCAATCCGGCCTTCGATCCGCATGGCATGGACCCGCTGGCTGTCCTCCGCCGTCTGCGTGTTTTGGGCGGATCGCTGCCGGAGACCTACCTGGTCGGCTGCATCGCGGGGCGAACGGACGAGGGCATGGGACTGTCCGAGAACGTGTCCCGCGCCGTTCCGGCAGCCGTGGAAGCAGTCCGCACCCTGGTCACAGCCCGCATCACGAACGCAGACGCAGCGCCCGCGAGCGCGGCTCCGGATGAAACAGGCTGAGGAGGAACCACGGATGTGTCTGGGAATACCGGGCCGGATCATCGAAGTGATCGACGGCTACAACGGGCAACTCGCCCTCGTGGATGTTGCCGGGGTGGAGCGCAAAATCAACATTGGCCTCCTCGATGACGGCCCCGTGGAGAGCGGCACGTGGGTCCTGATCCACATGGGCTTCGCCCTGGAACGCGTGGACCAGGAAGGCGCCGACCGTGCGATGACGGGACTTGAGCTCATGGGACGGGGCCCGGACCCCACCGACACGGTCCCGTAGCCTTCACTCCCCCACTGAAGGAACTCTCCAACTGAAGGAACTCCCCCACTGAAGGATCTGAAGGCGCCGCTATTCGAGGGCGATCGCGGCGCCGCGGTGCTCCACGCCGGAATTCGCGATCTTGAGGTGGCGCGCAAAGTAGTGCTGGAGCCGGTGGAGCTGGGCGGCCGAGAGCCGGTCGCACACCCAGTCCCAGTGGAGGGACACCATGTCCCCGGGCATGAGGTCAGCGATGAAGCCGGACCCGGCCACGGCGTACTTGGCCGTCTCGATCACCGGTTCCCCCAGCGACAGCGCCATCCCGTCCCACGCCAGGGGCCGCGAGCGCACGAGGGCGCTGTCCCCTTCGACGGCCACCACCTCGCCCCACCGGATGCGGCATTGGTCAAGGACATTCAGGGCCGTGGATGAGCGCCTGTCATCGCGCAAGAGTCCCGTCCACGGATAGATTTCCAGGACGTGGAAACTGTGATGCGGGACGCCGCCGGCCAGGACCCCTTCCATCAGATGCGGGAACTGATGCCCGGTCCGTGCGCGGAACCGGTCCTCCATGGAATTGCCGATGCTGCGCACACCCACGGAGTCCAGCAGCGTGTTTCCCACCCAGTAGGCCTCCACCACCGCGTAGTCCAGCGGGTCCGGGTTGCCGGTGGCACCGGCGATGAGCTCCAGGTACGGCCAGGCGCCGGCGAACCCCTTCGCAAGTTCGCGCAGGCCCGCGTCGGTCACCCCGGACTGGCCATAGTGCAGCAGCGCGTCGCTGTCAGGCGGCCCGCAGCTGCCCCGCGAATTCGGCGGATACGCGTAGCGGACAAACAGTTGGGCGCCGTTGATTTCCATCCCGTGGCCTCGTTTCACAGGGGATATCAGCGAGGCTAGCACCGGCGCCCATCGGCGAACAATGCCCGTCGTGACCGGCATTGACACCCCTGCGCATTCGGCGGATGCTGTGAGGAAATGCCGCACCGGGACCATTGCTGTGGCCGGCGCGGAGCGAAAGGCCGTTGCGCGCGGTCCTTCCCGGGAGGTAGGCCGATGAGCATCCCCGAAGCCAACCGACGATCTGTACTGGCAGCGGCCCTCTACGGCGGAGGGGCGGTGTTCCTCGCTTCCTGCGCCGCCGCCGGCACGGCGCCACAGTCGTCGCCGCAGTCAACGCCGCCGACAGGGGCTGCCGGTACAGCGCCCCCGGGTTCCGCCTCCGGCCCCGCCGGGATCCAGGTGACGGACCAGCGCGGGACGGTCCTGAGTTTCGACCGCCCGGTCACCCGTGTGGTGACCATTCCCATGCCCGCCGCCTCCCTGCTGGCCGCCGTCGACCAGGGCGCCAGCCATCTCGCCGGGATGCACAACGCCTCATGGGTCGCCATGCGCGACGGCGCCATGGGCACCATGTACCCGGAGGCCCTGAACATCCCGCACGACATCGCCACGACCGACTTCACGCCCAATGTCGAAAGCATCCGGGCGCTGAACCCCGACGTCGTGGTCCAGTGGAGCGATGCGCAACTGACGGCACCCCTGGAACAGGCCGGGATGAAGGTCCTGGGCATCACGAACACCGGCACGCAGCAGGACGTGGACACGTGGACCGCGCTTTTCGCAACGATGCTGGGCCGGCCGGACCGGGCCGGGCAGATGAAGGCGCGCAGCGACGGACAACAGAAGGCCATCCAGGCCGAGGCCGCCGCCCGCGGCACCGGCGGCCCGGGCATCATCTACTTCAACAGGTTCAGCGGCGGCCTCAAGGTAGCCGGAAACGGCAGCTACAACGACTTCTACATCAAGCTCATCGGGGCACACAACCCCGCCACCGGC
The DNA here is from genome assembly GCF_056399305.1 of Arthrobacter sp. 01N444. Lineage (NCBI taxonomy): Bacteria > Bacillati > Actinomycetota > Actinomycetes > Micrococcales > Micrococcaceae > Arthrobacter > Arthrobacter sp. 01N444. The sequence continues at coordinate 29,960 of NZ_JBFTRB010000003.1, read as the reverse complement.
CCGCAGGGCCTTCAGGGCAAGGGCATGGTGGGCGTGGACGTCGAACAGGTCCTGGCCTGGGATCCGGAAATCATCCTGCTCGGGAACTTCGACGACGCGATGCCCGCCGACGTCTACGGCAACCCGGTGTGGCAAAGCGTCTCCGCCGTGCGCTCCCGCCGCGTCTACAAGGTCCCGCTGGGCGGCTACCGCTGGGATCCCCCCGGCCAGGAATCGCCACTGATGTGGCGCTGGCTCACAGATGTCAGTTTCCCCTCCGGCAACCGCTCCACTCTAAGGGACGAGACAAACGACTACTTCGACTTCCTGTACCGCTACCGGTCATCGGCGCCGGAGCTGGACAAGATCCTCTGGACCGAGGCCAACGGCACCTCGGCCAACTACCGGCAGTTCGATGCTTCGTGAGGCCCAGCCTCTGACCACGGGACCCCCCGGCGGCCGGGGACCGGGGCTGCGCCAGGTCATCGGTCCATGCCTGCTTTCAGGAGCAGTCCTGGCGGCCGTGTCGGCGGTTGCACTCGCCAGCGGCCGCTACAGCGTGTCCCTGGACCATGTCGTGCAGATCCTGGCGTCGCGAATAGTTCCCTTCGGCCCGGGCGTTCCCGCGGCCGAGGAAAACGTGGTGCTGCTGGTCAGGTTGCCCAGGGTCCTGCTGGCCCTGCTGGTCGGTGGCGCCCTCGCAATCGGCGGCGCGGCCCTGCAGGCCGTGTTCCGCAATCCCCTGGTCAGCCCTGAGGTCATCGGCGTCTCCTCAGGCGCCTCCTTCGGCGGTGCCCTGGCCCTGCTGCTGGGCCTGGGCCCCGTCGCCCTCGTGGGCGGATCGTTCGGCTTCGGGCTGCTGGCACTGGGAATCGTCTTCCTCATCACGTCCGGGCGGGGCGGCGCCCACATCCTCATGGTGGTCCTCGGAGGAATCGTCACGGCCTCCTTCTTCTCCGCCCTGGTGGCCCTGGTGACGTATCTGGCGGACCCGTTCACCACCTTGCCCGCCATCGTTTTCTGGCTGCTTGGCAGTGTCTCCACCGCCACCTGGGCGAAAGTGCTGGTGGCCCTCATTCCGATCGCTGCCGGCGGCGTCGTCCTGCTGGCCCTGCGGTGGCGGATCAATGTGCTCTCGCTCGGCGACGACGACGCCACCGCCCTGGGGCTCCGGCCCCGCCCCCTGCGCTGGGCGGTCCTCGCCGCCGTGGCCCTCATGGTCGCCGGGGCCGTCGCCGTCAGCGGCGTCATCAGCTGGGTGGGGCTGGTCATCCCGCACCTCGCACGCATGTGGGTGGGACCGGACCACCGGGTGCTGCTGCCGGTCTCCTTCCTGCTGGGCGGGGCCTACCTGATCGCCATCGACACCATCGCGCGCACCGCCACGGCCGGGGAAATCCCGCTGGGCGTCCTGACCGCCCTGATCGGCGCACCGGTGTTCTTCGTGCTGTTGCGCCGAAACCGGGAGAGGATCTGGGACGGTGCTTGAGCTGCGCGGGGCCGGGTTTGGCTATTCACCGCAGAACTGGGTGTTCAAGGATCTCAGCTTCTCGGTGCCGCCGGGCACCGTGACCGCGGTCCTCGGGCCCAACGGCAGCGGCAAAACGACCCTGGTGCGCTGCGCGGCCGGCATGCTGGCCGTACAGGAGGGTGCGGTGCGCAGGTCCGAGACGGCGGGCTATGTTCCCCAGGCGCGCGGCAGCACGTTCGGCTACCCGGCCCTGGACATGGTGGTCATGGGCCGTGCCCGCCACATCGGCGTTTTCCGCTCCCCCGGCAGCCGGGACAGGGCCGCCGCGCTCCGCGCCATGGACCGGGTGGGGATCGCCGCCCTGGCCGACCGGCTGTTTCCGACGCTGAGCGGGGGCGAGCAGCAGCTGGTCCTCATTGCACGGGCTATCGCGGGCGGTTCGCGGCTCCTCGTCCTGGATGAGCCGTCCACCGGGCTGGACCTGAAGAACCAGGTCCGGGTCCTCCAGCTGCTGAGGGAACTCGTGCGGACCGGGATGTCGCTGCTCGTGAGCACCCATCACCCGGACCACGCCCTGTTCCTCGCGGACTCGGTGGTCCTCATGGGCGCCGCGGGTGTGGTGACCGGGCCTGCCGGGCCGCTCCTCGCCGATGCGCAGCTTTCCGCGCTGTACGGCGTCCGTGTCAGCACCCTGAACTACGACGACGCCGGGACGCCCCGCCGCACGGTGGTCACCCCCTTCGGCGCCGACGAGGGCTGAACCGAACGCCCAAGCGCCCGGCAGCTGGGCTGCCGGGCGCTTGGGGCGTCATCGAGCGGTAGTGCGTCCGGTCAGTTTAGGGCCGGGGTGCGGCCCTGGCCGGTTCCCGCGTGGTTCGGGACGGTGCAGGCGCGGGTTCAGGCGTGTGCCAGGACCGGTTGTGCCGGCTGTGCGGGCTGTTCGGCGGCATCCTGTGCGCCGGAGTGGCCGGCCAGCATCGTCTCTTCGTCGAACGGCTCGGCACCGGCCAGGACACGGTCCACGCGTCCGCCGTCGATCTCCTTGACCCAGGTGCCGATCAGCACCGTGGCGACGGCGTTGCCGGTGAAGTTGGTCAGGGCGCGCGCCTCGGACATGAACCGGTCGATGCCGACGATCATGCCCACGCCGCCCAGCAGTTGGGGTGCGTGCGCCTGGAGTCCGGCGGCCAGCGTGGCCAGGCCGGCACCGGTGACGCCGGCGGCACCCTTGGAGGCGATGATCATGAAGACCAGCAGGGAAACCTGGGCGCCAAGGTCCAGCGGCGTGCCCATGGCGTTGGCGACGAACAGTGCGGCCATGGTCAGGTAGATGGCGGTCCCGTCGAGGTTGAAGGAGTACCCGGTGGGGACCGTGACACCCACGACGGGCTTGGACACGCCGAGGTGTTCCATCTTCGCGATCAGGCGGGGCAGCGCGGCTTCGGAGGAGGACGTGGAGAAGATCAGCAGGTATTCGCGGCCGAGGTACTTCATGAGCTTGAAGATGCTGACGCCTGCGACCGCCTTGAGCAGGCCGCCGAGGATCACGACGATGAACAGGGCGCAGGTGATGTAGAAGGCGCCCATCAGGGTCGCCATGCTGATGATGGCCTGGAAGCCGGTTGCACCGACCACTGCGGCGATCGCGCCGAAGGCTCCGACCGGGGCCAGCCACATGATCATGATGAGGATGCGGAACACGAGGGCCTGGCCGTAACCGACGGCCTTGAGGATCGGGGCTCCCTGCGGGCCCATCTTCTGCAGCGCGAAGCCGACCAGGATGGCGGCGAGGAGGGTCGGCAACACGGGAATGTCGCCCGGGATGATGCCCAGAAGGAAGTCAACGGTGCTGTCGACTGCCGCTTTCTTGTTCGGATCATAGGGGGCGAGCTTGAGGCCCTCGCCCGGGTGGATCAGGTTGCCGACCACCAGGCCGATCCCCAGGGCGAACGTGGACATGACCACAAAGTAGGCGAGCGCCAGGCCGCCGACCTTGCCGACCGTGGCGGCCTTGGCGATGGAGCCGATGCCCAGCACGATGGTGCAGAAGATCACGGGCGCGATCATCATCTTGATGAGTTTGATGAAGCCGTCGCCGAGTGGTTTGAGGGATTTGCCGACCTCGGGGAACAGCAGGCCGATAACGGCACCTGCAATCACGGCTACGATGACTGCGATGTAGAGGTAGTGGGACTTGTCCAGTCCCTTGCGCTTCTTGGCCGGAGCGGCGGCCGGTGCTGCTGACTCTCCTCGTTGAGAGGCCATGGTGTTCTCCTTGGATAGGCTGGACTTGGTGCGGTCCTGGCTGTGGTCCGCTCTTGTCCTTCTTGCGTGTAACCCCATCATTGATGAGAAGGTGACGCGCATCACCCTTGCGTTCATATTGGTCATGGAAGGTGTTGATGATCCGGCGCTGGAGCATCGCCCGCAGGCTGTTTGCGGCCAACCTGCTGTTCGTGGTGGCCCTGACGGCCATCGTTGGCACGGCCGTGTTCGTGGACGCGCGCGATCACGCCTACGACGAGGCCGGACGCCGGATGGCCGGCATCGCCACCGCCGTCGCCGACGCCCCCTTCGTCCTGGCGGCGGCGGACTCGGCCGATCCCACGGCCCTGCTGCAGCCGTATGCCCTAAAGACCATGAACGACGCCGACGCGGATTTCATCACGATCATGGCCCCGGACCGCACACGCTGGACCCACCCGCGGGATGAGGAACTGGGCAAACCGTATATCGGCTCCATTGATGCGGCCCTCCATGGCCAGGTGTTCACGGAAGTCGTGGCCGGCACCCTCGGCCCGTCGGTGCGCACCATCGCCCCGGTCAAGGATGCCGACGGCAAGGTCCGGGCGCTCGTGGCCGCGGGCGTGACGGTCCGGACGGTGGACGTCGCACTCTCCGGCCGGCTGCCGGCGCTGCTGGCCATCAGCCTGGCGCTGCTGGCCGGCGGGTCGGCGGCGGCCTGGCTCCTGGGACGGTACCTGCGCCGGGTGACCCGCGGCTGGGGCCCCGAAGAGCTGGGCCAGCTCTTCGCGTACTACGAATCGGTGCTGCATTCGGTGCGCGAGGGCGTGATCCTCATCGACCCCAAGGGCAAAGTGGTGATGTACAACGACCAGGCCGCCGAACTGCTCGGGTTGAGGAAGCAGTCCGCCGACGGCGGTCCCACCTCCGGCGCTGACCGCGGGGTTGCGGGGGGCGGCCGCCAGGCGGCGCCCTCCCTCGCGGAGTTGCCGCTGGCCCCCAGCCTCAAAGAGCTCTTCGAATCGGGGCGGACCGCCCTGGATGAGATCCACCTGACCGGCTCGCGGATCCTGGTGGTCAACCAGGGCCCCGCGGTGGGACCCGAATCTGCCAGCGCCCGCCCGCGCGGAGCGAAGTCCGGCGCTGCCGGCGCTGGCACTCCTGTTTATGGAACGGTCGCCACCATCCGGGACCGTACCGAGATCGAATCCCTGGGCAGTGAACTCGAGACCATGCGCACGCTCTCGGACGCGCTCCGCGCCCAGACCCATGAACACGCCAACCGGCTCCACACCATCGTCTCGCTCATGGAACTGGGCCGGGGCCCCGAGGCGCTGGACTTCGCCACCAAAGACCTGGAACTGAGCCAGCGGCTCACGGATGACATTGTGAGCTCCATCGAGGAACCCGTGCTCGGCGCCCTGATCATGGGCAAGGCAGCCGAAGCACACGAACGCGGCGTCGAACTGACCCTCAATACCAGCGGTTCCACGGCCGTGACCGGACTGGCCGTGCAGGACCTCGTGGCCATCCTGGGGAACCTGCTGGACAATGCCATCGACGCCGCGGCCGAGGCGCCGGCACCCCGGCTCGTGGAGCTGACCGTCGAGACCACCGGCTCCGCCCTGGAGATTACCGTGGAGGACAGCGGCCCCGGGATCGATCCCGCGGCCGTGGAGGACGTCTTCCGGCATGGTTTCAGCACCAAGGCCCCTGGACCGTTCGGACGCGGCCTTGGACTGGCCCTGGTGCGCCAGGCGGTACAGCGGCTGGGCGGTACCATGACAATCACCAGCCCGGCCGGGGCGCTGTTCCGCGTCACTCTGCCCGTCACAACACCGCCGGTCACTCCGCTGCCGGTCACTACCGAGGGACAACCATGAGCGAGATCCGGGTACTCGTCGTCGAGGACGAGCCCATCGCTGCCGCAGCGCACGCCGCCTACATAGAAAGGCTGGACGGTTTCACCCTGGCGGGCTCCGCGCCCGACGGCCAGTCCGCCCTGCGCCTGCTCACCGAATTCTCCGCGGCAGGCAATCCGGTGGAGCTGGTCCTGCTGGACATGAACCTCCCGGACCTCCACGGGCTGGACATCGCACGCCGGATGCGGGCGGCCGGACTGTTCGCGGACATCATCGCCATCACCGCGGTGCGGGAACTGAACATTGTCCGCAGCGCGGTGGCCACCGGCGTGGTCCAGTACCTGATCAAACCGTTCACCTACGCGACCTTTGCGGACAAGCTCGCCAGCTACCGGCTGTTCCGCGAGCAGCTGGCCGCACCCCTGGCCGGGGAAGCCGGAGCCCGGGCGTCCCAAAGCGATGTGGACCAGGCCTTCGCCAGCCTCCGTGCCCCGTCCGAGCTGTCGCTGCCCAAGGGCCTGGCCGTATCCACGCTGGAATCCGTCCAGGACTACATCAAGCAGCAGGCCGAGGCGGTGTCGGCCAGCGAGGTCATGGAGGCGCTCGGGATGTCCCGGGTCACCGCCCGGCGCTATCTCGAATACCTCGCCGACGCCGGAACGGTCTCCCGCGCCGCCCGCTACGGCGCCCCCGGGCGGCCGGAGAACGAATACCGCTGGAACCGGCCGCGGACGTAGGCCTGCCGCTCCCCGTTACCGTCACCGGGAGGGCACTTGCCGGCAATCCCGGGAAACACTGCCGCGAAATGCCGTCCCGGCGGTTTCCTTGTGGCGGGATGATCGCGAATGCTTAGTGCCATGCGGCCGCTGTTGACGTGTCAGGGCAGCGGGGCGGCGCGCGTTGCGAATAGGCGATGATCCGGGTGATCATCATTCGCCGCCCCACTGCGGTCTGGTGCCGGCGGACACTGTGTGTCCGGGCCTTCTGCGTGGTTACTTGCCGCAAACGAAGACTTCATTCAATGCGGCGGGGTCGGCCCGGCTATCGGTAGCCGCACCGCCGGTGGCCGCTCGGTTACATGATGCCGGTGGGAACCAGCAGGACCCAGGCGAGGGCCGGGGCTACGAGCACCACTCCCCCGGCATACGCCATCAGCTGCCGGTACACTCGCTGCCTGTCATTGTCGCGGGCGTTGGCGACCACCAGCGCACCGTCGGTGGAGAAGGGCGAGACATCCACCACCGTGGCAGCTATAGCCAGCGCCGCGACCGTTCCTGATGCGCTCAGCGAGCTGGTAGCCAGGAGCGGACCGGCCAAGGGAATGAACGCGGTCAGCAACGCCGTGGAGGAGGCGAAGGCTGAGCCGACGCCAATGACATAGCAGAGGACCAGCGCCACCAGCAGCGGTGCGCCCAGTGCCAGAGCCTGCTCGGCGAGGGTGTCGATGACGCCAACGTGCTGGAGCAGGGAGACATAGGTGATCATGCCGGCTACCAGCAGGACGGTGGACCAGGAGACACCGCCGATGAACGTCTGGTGTTCTTTGATATTGACCAGCGCCAGCAGGAGCCCGGCGGAGAGTGCGACAAAGCCGATCGGCAGGTGGAAGCCCAGGGTGCACACGAGCATCACCGCGATCAGTGCCAGCGTGAGGATCTGCTGCCCGCGAGGGCGGCTGGTGCGGGCGGTGTCGACGTCGGCATGCTGGCCGCCTTCGCCGTCCCGCAGCCTGCCCAGGAGGGCGAACAGGACGATGGTGAGCACGGAGAGAATGAGGTTAAGAGCGAAGCTGGCGATGAAGAGTGCGCCCTGGGAAATGGGAAATCCGTTCTTCAGGGCGATATCGTGCACCAGCACGCCGGCGACGGACAGCGGGGAAAAGCCGCCGGCGTGGGCTCCGTTGATGATGAATGCGCCCATCAAGACGGGATGGATCCGGGACTCGTAGGCGAAGCCGATGGCCGCCGGCGCCAGCAGCGCGACGGCGGCCGGCGAGAAGGTGCCCAGTGACGTGAGCGCAGCAGCGATCAGGAAGAACACCCAGGGCAGCAGCATCGTCTTGCCCCTGACGAGGCGTACACAGGTCTGGACGATGATGTCGATGGTGCCGTTCCGCTGGGCCATGCTGAAGAAGTACGTGACTCCGATGATCGTCACCACGATGCTGGCGGGGAACTCTTCGAGGATCTGCTTGTCCGTCATTCCGAGCATGAAATAGCCGACGCCGAAGGAGGCAACCAGCCCCATCACGCCGATGTTCAGCGGCCATTTCGTGGCGACGATGAACATAATGACGAGGATGACGAGCGGGATGATTTGGACAGCGGTCATGGAGTGCTCCGGTTGCGGGGTGGCCGAAGGGTTGAAGATATCACCCCCCAGCACGAGCGCAATCAAAGCCAGGAACGCGAACCCGGCGGCCGCCACCAGTAGGATTCGGCGGCGGCGGGTTGGACGCGGGGCATCGTTGTCCCGGGTCTGGTCCGCAGCGACAGCGGTGCGGTGCTCAGTCTTGGTCATGATGGTCTCCTCAGCGGGTGGCTCCCGCGAGGGAGGCAGCGACGGCGCTGCCGGGGACCTCGGGGAGATGGATGATGGTTGTGGCGATGGTGCGGGCCGTGCGGTCGACGCCTACGAGGAGCGTCCCGTCGTGCTCCTCGCTCCAGGTCTCGATGACCCCGGCGGGGGTGCGGAGCCGGAGCGTGCTCCCCAGGGAGTCGCCCGTAATGGTGTGCAGCACGGTGCCGGGGGTGCGGGCGGCCAGGGTCAGGGCGATGCTGCCGGTGATGGCCAGGGCCGGGTGGGGCTTGCCCATGGAGAGCATCATGACGTTGGCGTCGCAGTCTGGGTCAGCCTGGGCGGCCGCGGCGACGATGGCGAGCTTGGGGATGGCCCGGGCCGCTTCGGCTGTTGTGCGGACCAGCCCCATCCGCACCGCCGCCTGCCGCCGGATCTGCTCCAGGGTATCCAGCTGCAGCTCCACTCCGGCGCGCCAGCTGTCGTACCTGGCCGGGTCCAGGCCCAGTTCTTCGGCGTTGACGATCACGACGGGCGCTCCGGCGTCGACCATCGACACAGTCCAGCGGGTTCCGCCGGCGGTGAGGGTGTCAGTGGCCGCACCGGTGGGCAGCAGCGCACCGGTGGTCCTGCCGGCAGGGTCCTGGAAGCCGAGCCCCACAGCGTAGCCGGGGAAGGGTACGCCTGGCGTCCGGGCGTCCGGAACGGAGGCCAGGGCTCCGGCAGGGGTGGCCACGCGCTGGACGATGATTTGGTTGGTGTTGGTGTTGCGGGTGACGATCCGGGTGACGTCTCCGTTGGGGAGCACCCAGCCCTTCTCGATGGCGTACAGACCCACCACCGCCGAGCCGTTCCCGCAGTTGCTGCCCCAGTCCACCGCGGCCTCTTCGACACCGACTTGGGCAAAGGTGTACTCAACGTCGACGTCGCCACTGACGGGCCGGTGCACGATCACGGCCTTGCTGGTGGTCGAGGTGGCGCCGCCGACGCCGTCGATCTGGCGCGGATCCGGGCTGCCGAACAGCCGCGGCAGCAGCACATCCAGGCTGATGCCGCCCGCCTGAAGATGCTCCGCTTCGAACACCCAGCACTTGCTGGTGCCTCCGCGCATCCATTGGGCTTCGATCTTCATGGTGTTTCCCGCTTCTCCTCGTGCCTCAGACTTGAATGAGGACCTGAAAAGAGATTGAGCCAGATCACAACTTTAGACAATGTTGGATTTTTTCAGGGGGATGTAGGATTGCTTAATTCATAGAGCGCTGGAGGATTATTCCCCAGCTGCAAAGCGTCCGTTGCCAGGAAAAGTGCTCGAAGTCCTCAAGGCAGGCCTCGTCCCGGCAGGGAATGAACCAAAGGCGAAGAAGGGTGAAGCGTTGCTAAAGGACGAAGGTCAGGATTTGTTCGACATAAGGCGGCTGGCGCTTCTGCTGGAGGTGGTGGAGCAGGGCTCGATCACCGCGGCGGCCGAGTTGATGATGTACACGCCCTCGGCCGTCTCCCAGCAGCTGCGCAAGCTCGAACAGGAAGTGGGGCAGCCTCTGCTCACCCGCCGCTCCCGCGGGGTGGTGCCCACCGAGGCCGGCCAGGTTCTGGCCGGCCACGCCCGCAAGATCGTCTGGCAGATGCAGGCAGCCCGGTCCGACCTGGGCCAGATTGCCGGCCTCAGACGCGGTTCCCTGACTGTGGGTACATTCCCAACCCTGGCCGGATCCTTCCTGCCCATCGTCATCCGGACCTTCAAGAAGCGCTACCCGGCCATCAGCCTCTCTTTGCGCAGCGCCCGCTTCGACGAACTAGTCGCAGATCTGCAGTCCGGGGTCACGGGTCTGTGCCTGCTCTGGGATTACCCCTGGAACCCGTTCCGGGACGATTCCATCCGCGTAACCGAGGTCTTCCGGGAGAGCACCGTTATCCTGGTGGCCCGCAGCCATCCACTCGCCGAGCGGGAGCAGGTACGCATGGAAGACCTGCGCAACGAGTCCTGGATCGTGCGCGCCGAGGCCCACCCCGTCGTGGAGGTGCTGCAGCGTTCCGCTCACGACGCCGGATTCGAACCGGAGATTGCCTTCCTGGCCAACGACTACCAGGAGGCCCAGGCCATGGTCAGCGTGGGAATGGGCGTGGCTATGGTGCCCAAAACCGCCGTGGCACTTCAGCATCCCGACGTGAAGGTGCTGAGCCTGGGTTCCGCTGCCCCGCTGCGGAGAATACTGCTGGCGCAGCGGGAGGACAAGGTCTATGCCCCGGCCGAGGTGGCCTTCCACTCCACCCTGTTGGAAATCGCCCGCGAACGGGCCGGCGACTATCACTAGACCACGAGGCTGCTCCGGTCACTCCGTAGGGCCGGGGCGCAGGGTGTCGAGCAGCGCGTCGATCACGCCGGCGTCCTCGATCGTGGAGGGCACCACGTAGGTCTCGCCGTCGGCGATCTGGCGCATGGTCTTGCGCAGGATCTTTCCCGAACGGGTCTTCGGCAGGGCATCCACCACGGTGACGTGCTTGAAGTCCGCCACGGCCCCGATGTCGCGCCGGACCAGGGCGATCAGGTCCTTGACCAGGACTTCCTCGGGCACGTCCACCCCGGACTTGAGGACCACGTAGCCGCTGGGCCGCTGGCCCTTGAGCGGGTCGGCGAGGCCGATCACGGCGCATTCGGCAACTGCCGGGTGCTGGCCGATCACCTGTTCCATGGCGCCGGTGGAGAGCCGGTGTCCGGCGACGTTGATGATGTCATCCGTGCGGCCCATGACGAAGACATAGCCGTCCTCGTCCCGGTAGCCCGAGTCACCGGTGGCATAGTAGCCCTCAAACGCCTGGAGGTAGGAGGAAATGTAGCGGTCGTCGTTGCGCCAGAGCGTGGTCAGGGTGCCAGGCGGCAGCGGCAGGCCGAGGACGATGTTGCCTTCCGTGCCGGCCTCGACGTCCCCGCCCGCGCCGTCGACGACGTTGAGCCGGAAGCCGGGCATCGGGACGCTCGGCGACCCGGCCTTGATCGGCAGTCCGCCGAGGCCTCGGGGGTTGGCGCAGATGGCCCAGCCCGTCTCCGTCTGCCACCAGTGGTCGACCACCGGAACACCGAGCACCCGGGAGGCCCAGTGGAAGGTATCGGTGTCCAGCCGCTCGCCGGCCGCGAACAGGGTCCGCAGGCTGGCAATGTCGTACTTGTCCAGGAACCGGCCCTCAGGGTCGGCCTTGCGGATGGCCCGCAGCGCGGTGGGCGCGGTGAACAGCACGTTGACCTTGTGGTCCTGGATGACCCGCCAGAACGCGCCGGCGTCGGGCGTCCCCACCGGCTTGCCTTCGTACAGCACCGTGGTGGCGCCGGCAAGCAGCGGACCGTAGACGATGTAGGAGTGGCCCACCACCCAGCCGACATCCGAGGCGGTCCACATGACGTCGCCGGGGCCGACGTCGTAGAGGTTTTCCATGGTCCATTTCAGGGCCACGGCGTGGCCGCCGTTGTCCCGCACCACGCCCTTGGGCGAGCCGGTGGTGCCCGAGGTGTAGAGGATGTACAGCGGGTCCGTCGCCTTGACGTCCACCGGCGCGGCCGCCTCGGCGGAGGCCATCTCGGTGTCCCAGTCGAGCCACCCGGGGTGCTCGGCCGCCATGGAGGCCACCGTCGAGCCGAAGCCGTCCCTGGCCTTGACCAGCACCGGGGTTTCGGCGGCGCCGGCGATACTGAGGGCCTCGGCGACGGCAGGCAGGTACTCAATCCGGCGCGACGGCTCGATGCCGCCGGACGCCGTCACCACCGCCGCGGGGGCTGCGTCGCGGATACGGGCGGCAAGTTCCTTGGGGGCAAACCCGCCGAAGACGACCGAGTGCACGGCGCCGAGCCGTGCGGTGGCCAGCATCGCGATCACGGCCTCGGGGATCATCGGCATGTAAATCACCACGCGGTCGCCCTTGCCGACGCCGCTGCGGCGCAGGACACCGGCGAACCGGGCCACGAGGTCCGTCAGTTCCGCATAGGTATAGCTCTGCCGGATGCCCACCATCGCGGAGTCGTAGACCAGGGCATCCTGCTGACCCCTGCCCTGGGCGACGTGCCGGTCAAGGGCGTTGTACGACGTGTTCAGGACCCCGTCCGGAAACCAGTCGTAGAGCGGCGCCCGGCCCGCCTCGAGGGCCTGCCGCGGGGACGTCTGCCAGGAGATCCCTTCCGCGGCCTCCAGCCAGAACTCTGCGGGATGTTCCAGGCTCCGTTCGTAGGCTGCCCTGTAGCTCTTGGTGACCATGACGTACATCCTGTCCACGACGTTGTGATGCAGCCATGGTAAACCGGGGCGGACCGGCGATACAAGGGTCATGTATACACAACTCGGCTATTTGTTCACCACAGGCGGCAATTGCTGGGCAACGGGCCGTTGCGTGTATACACTGATGATGTTCCATCCCGACACAGCCGCCACCGAAGGAGGTAGGATGCGCGCCAGCGACAAGGCCTACGCGGCCCTGCGCGACGACATCATCGAATGGCGCCTCCTGCCCGGAACCGTGCTCGCGGAGGTGGAACAGTCGGCGCGCCTCGGCATCTCCCGCACCCCGCTGCGGGAGGCCCTGAGCCGGCTCACGGCCGAAGGGCTGACGACGACGGCGGGCGGCCGCGGCGTCGTCGTCACCGACATTTCCCTGGACGACATCGACGAACTGTTCGAACTGCGCGAAACCCTCGAGGGCAGGGCCGCCGCCCTGGCCGCCGAGCGCGGCGACCCCGCAACCTTCGATGCGTTGCGGCGCGAACTGCTCCAGGCCCCGGAACTGATCGGCGGACAGGATCCGGCCCTGCACGACTATTACGGGCTGGTCGGACGGCTGGACGCGGCCATCGACGCCGCCATTTCCAACGCCTACCTCGTCCAGGCCATGCGCAGTCTCCGCGTCCACCTCGTGCGCGTCCGGCGCCTGGCCGCCGACGACGCCGCCCGGCTTACTGCCGCGGCCGCCGAGCACGCTGCCATCGCCGAGGCGATCGCCGCCGGCAACCCGCGCCTGGCCGAGGCCGCCACCACGCTTCACCTGCACCGCAGTCTTTCGCACGTCAAAGCCACCCATACACCTCAGCAAAGGGAGCACCATGGTTAAGGAACACCACGTCCGCGTTTACAAGAGCGAGGAAAACCTGGGCCGCGAGGACCAGCTCGCCTACAAGATCGCCAAGGTCGCCGCGGATCCCGTGGAGGTCACCGATGAGGTCACCGACATGGTGATCAACCGGATCATCGACAACGCCTCGGTGGCGGTTGCCTCGCTGAACCGCGCCCCGATCGTCGCGGCCCGGGCCCAGGCCCTCACCCACGGTCCCAGCACCGGCGGCAAGGGCGCCAAGGTCTTCGGCATCGAGGAACGCGTCTCCCCCGAATGGGCCGCCTGGGCCAACGGCGTCGCGGTCCGTGAACTCGACTACCACGACACCTTCCTGGCCGCGGACTACTCGCACCCGGGTGACAACATCCCCCCGGTCCTGGCCGTCGCCCAGCATGTCGGTGCCAGCGGCCGGGACCTGGTCCGCGGCATCGCCACCGGCTACGAGATCCAGGTCAACCTGGTCAAGGCCATCTGCCTGCACAAGCACAAGATCGACCACGTGGCCCATCTCGGCCCGTCCGCCGCCGCCGGCATCGGCACCCTGCTGGGCCTCGACGTCGAGACCATCTTCCAGTCGGTCGGCCAGGCGCTGCACACCACCACCGCCACCCGGCAGTCCCGCAAGGGCGAAATCTCCACCTGGAAGGCGCACGCCCCCGCGTTCGCAGGCAAAATGGCCGTCGAATCCGCGGACCGTGCGATGCGCGGCCAGACCTCGCCCGTACCGATCTACGAGGGCGAAGACGGCGTGATCGCCTGGATGCTGGACGGCCCGGACGCCTCCTACACCGTGCCGCTGCCTGAGGCCGGCGAGGCCAAGCGGGCCATCATGGACACGTACACCAAGGAACACTCGGCCGAATACCAGGCCCAGGCGTGGATCGACCTCGCTCGCAAGCTCAACGGCGAACACCCCGAGGTCACGGACCCGGCCAATGTCGAATCCGTGCTGATCAAGACCAGCCACCATACCCACTACGTGATCGGCTCCGGCGCCAACGACCCGCAGAAGTACGATCCCACGGCCAGCCGCGAGACGCTGGACCACTCGATCCCGTACATTTTCACTGTCGCCCTGCAGGACGGCACCTGGCACCACGTGGACTCCTACGCCCCGGAACGCGCTGGCCGCCCCGACACCGTGGAACTCTGGCACAAGGTCACCACGGTCGAGGACCCGGAATGGACCCGCCGCTACCACTCCCTGGACATCGCCGAGAAGGCCTTCGGCGGCACCGTGGAGATCACGCTCAAGGACGGCACGGTCATCACCGATGACATCGCGGTCGCCGATGCCCACCCGCTGGGCGCCCGGCCGTTCGCCCGGGAGCAGTACGTCAACAAGTTCCGCACCCTCGCCGCCGGCCTGGTGGCCGACGAGGAGATCGAGCGCTTCCTCGCCGCCGCCGCCCGGCTCCCCGAGCTCGCCGCCGGCGAGCTGGACCAGCTGAACATCCAGGCCGCCGACGGCGTGATCGACCTCGCCGGCGCCCCGAAGGGACTCTTCTAATGTTGTATTCGAAAGTCACCCCGGAGCAAAAGCGGATCCGGTTCCGCGAAATCCTCGCCTCCGGCACCATCGCCCAGTTCCCCGGCGCGTTCAACCCGCTCTCGGCGCGGCTGATCGAGGAGAAGGGCTTCGCCGGGGTGTACATTTCCGGCGCCGTCCTCGCCAATGACCTGGGCCTGCCGGACATCGGGCTGACCACCCTCACGGAGGTCGCCACCCGCGCCGGGCAGATCGCCCGGATGACGGACCTGCCGGCAATCGTCGACGCCGACACCGGCTTCGGTGAGCCCATGAACGTGGCCCGGTCGGTCCAGGAACTCGAGAACGCCGGCCTGGCCGGCTGCCACATCGAGGACCAGTTCAACCCCAAGCGCTGCGGCCACCTCGACGGGAAGAACGTCGTGGACCTGGAAACCGCCACCAAGCGGATCCGGGCCGCGGCCGATGCCCGCCGCGACCCGAACTTCCTGATCATGGCCCGGACCGACATCCGCGCCACGGACGGGCTCGGGGCCGCCCAGGAGCGCGCCAAAGCGCTCGTGGAGGCCGGTGCGGACGCGATCTTCCCGGAGGCGATGAAGGACCTGGCCGAATTCCAGGCCATCCGCGACGCCGTCAACGTCCCGATCCTGGCCAACATGACCGAATTCGGCCAGAGTGCCTTGTTCACCGTGGAGGAGCTGGCCGGCGTCGGCGTCAATATGGTCATTTATCCGGTGACGCTGCTCCGTAGTGCCATGGGCGCTGCGGAGCGTACTCTGGAATCGATTAAGGCCGACGGAACCCAGGAGGCACAGGTTGGAAGCATGCTGACCCGTGCGCGTTTGTACGATCTCGTTGATTACGAGGCTTACAACCGTTTCGATACCGGAGTCTTTAATTTCCAGATCCCCGGGAAGTAAGCCCCGCATAGAACCTCCGGCACGTGCCGGTATACAGGCGTTAGGAACAAAGGAGTTTCAGCATGGCTGAACAGGACATTAAAAAGGGCCTCGCCGGCGTCGTGGTGGACTACACCGCAGTCTCCAAGGTCAACCCGGACACGAACTCGCTGCTGTACCGTGGCTACCCCGTCCAGGAACTGGCTGCCAAGTGCAGCTTCGAGGAAGTCGCGTACCTGCTCTGGAACGGCGAGCTGCCCGACGCGGAGCAGCTGGCGGAGTTTACCGCCCGGGAACGCGCCGGGCGTGCCCTGGATCCGGTCGTCAAACAGGTGATTGACGCGCTGCCCACCACCGCGCATCCCATGGATGTCTGCCGGACTGCCACGTCGGTGTTGGGGGCCCGGCACCCCCTCGCCGAGGACGCCTCGCGCGAAGCCAACCTGGCCAAGGCCATCGATCTGTTCGCCGCGATGCCGGCCGTGGTGGCCTACGACCAGCGGCGCCGGCACGGCCAGGACGTGGTGGAACCCCGCGAGGATCTGGGCTACGACGCCAACTTCCTCTGGATGACGTTTGGTGAGGAGGCCGTCCCCGAAGTAGTCGACGCGTTCAATGTCTCCATGATTTTGTACGCCGAGCACTCCTTCAATGCCTCGACCTTCACGGCCCGGGTAATCACCTCCACGCTCTCGGACCTGCACTCAGCGGTGACCGGCGCCATCGGGGCCCTCAAGGGCTCGCTGCACGGCGGTGCCAACGAGGCCGTCATGCACACCTTTGACGAGATCGGCATCCGGCCGGAGGAGTCCCTGGAGGACGCCCACGTCCGGGCCAAGGCCTGGATGGAGGACGCCCTGGCCCACAAGAAGAAGGTCATGGGCTTCGGCCACCGCGTCTACAAGCACGGCGACTCCCGGGTGCCCACCATGAAGTCGGCGCTGGACAAGATGATCGCGCACTATGGCCGGCCGGAGCTGCTGGGCCTCTACAACGGGCTAGAGACGGCGATGGACGAGGCGAAGGGGATCAAGCCGAACCTCGACTACCCGACCGGACCCACGTACCACCTCATGGGCTTCGACACCGCCACGTTCACCCCGCTGTTCGTCGCCAGCCGCATCACAGGCTGGACGGCGCACATCATGGAGCAGCTGGATTCGAACTCCCTGATCCGTCCCTTGAGCGAGTACAACGGCGTCGAGGAACGGCACCTGGCGTAGCAGGGCTTCCTGCGGGACGCACGGGACCGGACAGCCGGCACGGGCCGGCCACCTATTCGTAGGTGGCCGGCCCGTGCTGTTTGCCCGCGGACTTCAGCGCCGCGGGATCCGGACCGACGCAACAGTCTCGTTGTCCTCGTTGAGGACCACGACGACGTCGATCGTTTCGCCTGCCAGCGCCGGAGGCAGCCAGTGCCCCGCATCCTGCCACATCCGCTCCAGCGGCAACGCCGCGGAGTCGAACCATTCGGGCGTGATTTCCGGGCTCTCGGCGGGTTCGCCGTGCCACCGCCGGGTGGTGAAGAGCCGGCACGACATGTTCCAGTCAGGCCGGGCCGGAAAGATGAACTCGACAACGCCGGCGTGGGCCAGGTCCTCTTGGAGCACTATGATCCCGGCTTCTTCCCAGACCTCGCGGACCACGGCCTCGGCGTCGCTCTCCCCCGGCTCAACGTGGCCGCCGATTCCCACGATCTTGCCGATGCCAAAGCCGGTCCTTTTCATGCCCAGCAGCACCTCGGTGCCGCTCTCCGCATCACGGAGCGGGAAGCAGAGAGTGACTGGCGTGAGCTTCATGTGCTCAACCCTATAGCTGCCGCAGGCTGCCGGCGCTATCCGGCGGCCGGGCCGTCGCCGACAAGCTGCGGCCTCAGTTCGACCGGTATCCCCTTCTGCGCGAATTCCTTGTCCATGGCCTGCTGCGGCGTGAGGCCCTGGTTGTTCGTGGCTTGGAACTCCCAGTTGTAGACGCTGGACCACTCCTGCCGGACATCGCAGAGGAACCGGCCGTTCTGCAGTTTGGCGAGCTTGAACCAGGCGTTGCCGCCGTCGAGCTGGAGTGCCCGGATCCCGTCACCGGAAATGGAGTAGGCGAGCCATCCGCCGGCGCAGCCCAGCACCGTGTAGTAGCCCTGTTCGGCGGGGGCAATCGGGATGATCGCGCGCTGCTGGTCATTGCGCTGCTGGTCAATGTTGGCCAGGGTGCATGCGACCCCGCCGGTGCTCAAAGCGGCTGGACCCGCTTTCGTGGGAGAGGCTGTGGGGGCGGCAGCGGACGGGGTTGGGGACGACGGCGATGGGCTGGCGGAGATAGTCGGGGCCGGGATGCCCGTCTGGGCCGGCCCCGGCGCTGGTTGCGGCATCAGATTGCCGCCGACAACCACCGCGCCAACGATGGCTGCAGCGGCCAGTACAGTCGCGGCCGCAGACCGCACGGCATTCCGTCGTGCCGGAGTGCGCCCTGCCAAAAGGGCGACATTCGGATCCGTGGAAAATACGATTGAGCGGGCAGAGTCGCTTCCGGGCTCTGCTCCCGGCGCTCCCACCCGAGGTTTTGCATCCCTCATGAGCTGTTCGATGCGGTCCATGGCTAGTCCTTCCGTTCGGTCATGAGATGTGAGGGGGCAGCTTTCGCGAACGCCCGGCGTGCCCGGTGCAGGCGAACCGCAGCGGCGGATGAGGAACATCCCAGCGTCTGCGCCAGTTCAGCGATGGTCAGCTCGTCCCAGTAGCTGAGCATGAGGACCTCGCGGTCCCGCTCCCTGAGCTGCACCAGCACCTCTGCCACGGCGGCTCGTTCTTCATTGTTTGACTCGGGGATTTGGCTGCGGGCATCGTCTTTCAGCCTTTCGACAAGTTCCTGGCGGCGACGGCGGCCCTTGTACTCATTGCCGACCACATTCCGGGCCGTTGCCAACAGCCAGCCAATGCCGGGCGGTTCCGACAGCTCCTTCTCCCAGGCAATTCTGAAGACGTCCGCGGCCAGTTCCTCGGCGCGGTGCCGGTCACTGATACGGCAGGCAATGTAGCGGTAGACCCGCGCGGAGTGCTGGGTGTGCAGATCAATGAACGCTTGCTCTTTGGCAGCCAACATGGTGGTTCCCCCGGACATCGATGACTTCTTCTTGCTGTGTAAGTGTCCAGTGAACGGCATTTTCTTACACAGGCCCGCAAAAAAGTTTGCCGGAACCGGCGCGGTGCGGGGACCCGGCGGACTACGCGTTAGCCCAGGGCGCGCGGGTGCGCGGCGGCGTAGATCTCCCGCAGCGTATCGGCCGTCACCTGGGTGTAGACCTGCGTGGTGGTCACCGAGGCGTGCCCCAGCAGCTCCTGCACCACCCGGACGTCGGCGCCGCCCTCCAGCAGGTGGGTGGCGAAGGAGTGCCGCAGCGTGTGTGGCGAAACGTCCTTGGTGATGTGGGCCTTGTCCGCCGCCGCCTTCAAAATGGTCCAGGCGCTTTGCCGGCTGATCCTGCCGCCGCGGGCGTTGAGGAACAGGGCGGGGGTGCCCTTGCCCTTGGCGGCCAGCAGGGGCCGGCCGCGGACGAGGTAGGCGTCAAGGGCTCGTGCCCCATAGGATCCGAGCGGGACGAGGCGTTCCTTGGACCCCTTGCCGAAGAGCCTGACGATCGCGGGCCCGTCGCCGGCATCGGACCCGCCGGAGGTATGCAGGGAAATGTCGTCAACGTCCAGGCCCACGGCTTCGCTGATGCGGGCACCGGTGGAATAGAGGAATTCGAGCAGCGCGCGGTCGCGCAGGCCCGTTGCCGTGTCCGTGCCGGCCGCCTCGAGGATCCGGGTGACCTCATCGACGCTGATGGCCTTGGGCAGCCGCTTGCCGGGCATGGGCGGGTGGACGTCGCTGGCCGGGTCGGTGGACGTGATGCCTTCGAGGGCCCAGAACTTGTGGAGTCCGCGCACCGCCACCACCGTCCGGGCCGCCGAGCGGATGCCCAGGGCGGAGCCGCCGTCGGACCCGTCGGAGAGCGCCTGAACGAATCCGGTGACGTCGTGCCGGGTGATCTCCGCGGGGCGCTCCCGGCCCGCGTGGGCCAGATGCCTGGCGTAGCGGGCCAGGTCCCGCCGGTAGGCGGAGAGGGTGTTGGCCGCGAGGCCCCGCTCCACGCCCATGTGCTGCAGGTAGTCAGTGATTGCGCGGTCGATCGCCGTCAACGCCCTGGCGGGCGGCCGCTCGGGAGCGGCTGCCTGCGCCGGGGCCGGCGGTTCGGCGATCAGCGGTTCCACTAGCGCTGGCTGGGATGGGCGGGCCAGGGCGCGTCGGCCGGGCGGAGGCTTTCGAAATTGCCCGCGCGGGCGGCGGCAGCGGCCAGGACGCCGACGACGGCGGACGGGTTGTGGAGGCGGCCGTCAAGGACCGCCTGCACGGCCTCGTCCAGCGGGGTCCAGCGCAGTTCGATTTCGGCTTCCTCGTCTGTGCGGACGTGCCGCTCATGTCCCGGCACCTCACTCAGGCCGCGGGCCATGTAGATGCGGATGGCCTCGCTGGAGGAGCCCGGGGAGTTGAAGAAGTCCGCCAGCACATTCCAGCGGTCCGCGACGAGGTCCGCTTCCTCGGCCAGTTCGCGGGCGGCCCCGACGACGAAGTCCTCCCCTTCGACGTCAAGCAGCCCGGCGGGGATCTCCCAGAGGTCCATGCCGACGGGGTGCCGGTACTGCCGGAGCAGCAGCACGTCGCCGTCGTCGTTCATCGGGAGAACCGCCACCGCGCCTGGATGGTCGATGTAGTCCCGGACCAGGGTGTCGCCGTCGTCGTTGAGCTGGAAACTGTCGCTGACGACGTCCCAGATCCTGCCCTCGTACACCTTTCGGGATGACAAAAGACGGCGCGGGCTCGGCTCATCCGAAACCTGCCGTGCAGCATTGGGGGTCTCAGACATACCGGGCATCGCGCCGTCCTTTGATTCAGTTGGAAATTACTTGGACACTGCTGCCGACGAGGGCTTGGGCGCAGGTGCCGGGGCATCGGCCTTCGCACTCGGGCTGCCGCTTGCAGCGTTCGCGGCGTCGCCGGCCCGCTGGTGGCCAAGGGCAGCCTCAATCAGGCCCGCGAACAGCGGGTGCGGACGCGTGGGCCGCGAGCTGAGCTCGGGGTGCGCCTGCGTGGCCACGTAGTACGGGTGGACGTCGCGGGGAAGTTCCACGAACTCGACCAGTTTGCCGTCGGGCGACGTTCCGGAGAACGACAGGCCCTTGGCGGCGATCTGATCGCGGTACTTGTTGTTGACCTCGTAGCGGTGCCGGTGCCGTTCGCTGACCTTCGTGGCGCCGTAGGTCTCGGCGACGACGGAGCCTTCGTCGAGCTTGGCCTCGTACAGGCCCAGGCGCATGGTGCCGCCGAGGTCGCCCTTGCCGTCAACGATGTCCAGCTGCTCTTCCATCGTGGCGATGACGGGGTACTTGGAGTCCGGCTCGAACTCGGACGAGGACGCTCCCTCGAGGCCGACCACGTTGCGGGCGTACTCGATCACCATGCACTGCAGGCCCAGGCACAGGCCCAGGACCGGAAGCTTGGTTTCGCGGGCGTACTTCAGGGCGCCGAGTTTGCCTTCCAGGCCGCGGATGCCGAAGCCGCCGGGAACGCAGATGGCGTCGACGCCGGCCAGGGACTGCACGGCGCCCTCACGGGTTTCGCATTCGTCCGAGGGGACCCAGCGGATCTTGACCTTGGTGTCGTTGGCGAAGCCGCCGGCGCGCAGGGCCTCCGTGACGGACAGGTAGGCGTCCGGCAGGTCGATGTACTTGCCCACGAGCGCGATCTCAACTTCGTGCTTCGGGTTGTGGACGGCGTCGAGCAGCTTGTCCCAGCTGGTCCAGTCCACATCCTTGAACGGCAGGTCCAGGGCGCGGACGATGTAGGAATCCAGACCCTGGGAGTGCAGGGTCTTCGGGATGTCGTAGATGCTCGGTGCGTCCGGGCAGCCGATCACGGCGTCGATGTCGACGTCGCACATGCGGCCGATCTTGTCGCGCATCGGCTGCGGGACTTCGCGGTCCGACCGGATCACGATTGCCTCGGGCTGGATGCCGATGGAGCGCAGCGCGGCAACGGAGTGCTGCGTCGGCTTGGTCTTCAGCTCCTGCGACGGGCCGATGTACGGCACGAGGGATACGTGGAGGAAGAACACATTTCCGCGGCCGATGTCCTGGCGGACCTGGCGGGCGGATTCGAGGAACGGCTGGGACTCGATGTCGCCCACCGTACCGCCGATTTCGGTGATGATGACGTCGGGGGCGTTCTTGCCCTCGGCGGGAAGCCGCATGCGCCGCTTGATCTCATCGGTGATGTGCGGGATGACCTGGACGGTATCGCCGAGGTATTCGCCGCGGCGTTCCTTCGCGATGACGGTCGAGTAGACCTGGCCGGTTGTGACGTTGGCCGATCCTTCGAGGTTTTCATCGAGGAAGCGCTCATAGTGGCCGATGTCCAGGTCCGTCTCGGCGCCGTCGTCAGTGACGAAGACTTCGCCGTGCTGGAAGGGGTTCATCGTGCCCGGATCCACATTCAAATAGGGATCGAGCTTTTGCATTGTTACAGACAGACCGCGTGCCCGCAGGAGGTGGCCGAGGCTCGAAGCCGTCAGTCCCTTACCGAGCGAGGACGCTACACCACCGGTGACGAAGATGTGTTTGGTCGTCTTGGACGAGCCCGGAAACCGGGAATTTACACGAGAGTTTGATCGCTGCACCACGGGGTTTGAGCTTATCATCAATTCGGCCTTCCACGGGTTCCTTGGCGGGATCCCGATGTGATTGTTGTCCTAGCAGCGGTCCTTGCGGGAGTCCCTGCGGACGTCCTTTCGGGCCCGCCTAGCTTTGCGGGAGGAGTTTGGCGTCGTCCAACAGCTCCTGGGCGTGGGCCTGGGCTGATTCGGAGTCCTCTTGGCCGGCCAGCATGCGGGCCAGTTCGCGGACGCGCTCGGCCTCGTCAAGCAGCTGCACGTCGCTGGAGGTGAAGCCGGTGGCGGTAGCCCCGTCAGCGCCCCGCACGGAGGTCTTGGTGACCCTGATGTGCTGGTTCGCGAAAGCGGCCACCTGCGGCAGGTGGGTCACCACGAGGACCTGGACGTGCTGGGCCAGCATCGCCAGCCGGCGCCCGATCTCGACGGCGGCACGGCCGCCGACGCCGGCGTCGACCTCGTCGAAGACAAACGTCGGGACGGGATCGACGGCAGCAAGCACCACCTCAATGGCGAGCATGACGCGGGAGAGTTCACCGCCCGAGGCGCCTTTGCCCAGCGGCCGGGCCGGCGCGCCGGAGTGCGGCTGAAGCAGGAAGGAGATCTCGTCGGCCCCGAACGGTCCCAGCTGGCCTGCGGGCTCCACATTGATGACCAGGGTGGCATCGGCCATGGCCAGCGCCGTGAGCTCAGCGCTGACCCGCGCGGAGAGGTCCTTGGCGGCCTTGGTGCGGGCCTTGCTGATCCCGGCGGCCTTCTTCCGGAGCTCGGTTTCGGCCCGGGCGACCTCGGCGTCCAGCGCTTCGATCCTGGTGGAGTCGTCCTGGAGTTCCTCGTGCCGGGCCCGGGCCTCCTCCGCCCAGACCAGCACCTCGTCGATGCTCGGCGCGTACTTGCGGACCAGCTTGGCCAGCGCGGCCCGTCGGTCCTCGATTTCGGCGAGCCGTTCCGGGCCCTCCGTGTCAAGGGCGGCCTGGTAGCTGGCGAGTTCAGCGGCGATGTCGTTGAGCAGGAAACCGACCTCGGCCAGGCGCGCCGCGGCAGAGCCCAGCTCCCCGTCGTGTTCGGCCACGTGCTCCAGGGTGCGTTTGGCAGCGTCCACGAGGGTGGTGGCGTCGGCTTCTTCACCGAAGTCCTCGGCGATGAGGGCCTGGTGGGCGGTGCTGGCCGCGATCCGCAGTTCCTCTACGTTGGCCAGTTTCACGGCCTCGGCCTTGAGGGCCTCGTCCTCCCCCGGCTGCGGGTCCACGGCGTCGATCTCGGCCAGGGCAACGTGCAGCGACTCGGCCTCGCGGAGGCGTTCACGCGCGGCACTGCGCAAGGAGTCCAGCTCGCCCTGGCTGGCATGCCAGTGCGCGTAGAGGTCCTGATAGGCGGTCAGCGCGCCCGCAAGGCTCTCGCCAGCGAATTTGTCCAGGGCGCCGCGTTGCGCCACCGGGCTCTTGAGCCGGATCTGGTCCGACTGTCCGTGCACCACCACGAGGGTTTCGCCGATTTCGGCCAGCACCCCCACCGGCGCGGCGCGTCCGCCCAGATAGGCCCGGCTGCGGCCGTCGGCTCCGACGCTGCGGGCCAGCAGCAGTTCCACACCGCCGTCGAACTCCTCCACCTCGGCCCCGGCTTCCCTGCACCGTGCGACGGCAGCGTGGCCGGCGTCGAGCTTCAGCACAGCCTCCGCCGAGGCGCTCTTCGCGCCGCTGCGGACGGCGCCGGCGTCGGACCTGGCACCGAGGAGCAGCCCGACGGCGGTCACCACCATGGTCTTGCCGGCACCGGTTTCACCGGTTACCACGCTGAGGCCCGGGCCCAGCGGCAGGGTGGCGTCGGTGATGACGCCGAGGTCGCGGATACGCAGTTCTTCAAGCATGGTTCACTTCTCGGTTGAGGGATCGGGCGCGTCACCGGGTTCGGCGTGGCGCGGCGAGGGAAGCGGCGGCATGGGACGGGGCGTGCGGATGATCGGGAGGGGGCCGGTGTGGATGGCCCGGGTTTGGGGCACGGGCCCGCGCCAGCCCTGGATGGGGAGCTGGAATTTGCGCACGAGCCTGCCGGAGAAGGGGGTCTGGTGCGTCCTGGCCAGACGCACGGGCGTTGCGGAGCGGGTCACTTCGACGCGCGCGCCGGGCGGCAGGTCCACCGAGCGGCGGCCGTCGCACCAGAGGACGCCCTGGGCGTCGGTGCGGTTCAGGATCTCGACGGCGAGCCGGGACCGCGGCGAAACCACGAGCGGCTTCGCGAAGAGGGCATGGGCGCTGATCGGCACGATCAGGAGGGCCTCGACCTCGGGCCACACCACGGGACCGCCGGCGGAAAACGCGTAGGCCGTGGAGCCTGTGGGCGTGGCCAGGACGACGCCGTCGCAGCCGAATGAGGTCAGGGGGCGTTCGTCGACTTCGGTGACCACCTCCAGCATCCGTTCCCGGTTGCCTTTTTCGATCGCGGCCTCATTCAGGGCCCAGGTGTGCCAGATCTTCTGGCCGCGGACCCAGACCTGGACGTCGATCGTCATGCGCTCTTCCACCGTGTAGTCACGGCTGGCGATCCACTCGACGGTCTGGGCGAGGTCGGCCCGTTCGCTCTCGGCCAGGAACCCCACGTGGCCAAGGTTCACCCCAAGCAGCGGCACATCGACTTCGCGGACCAGTTCGGCAGCCCGGAGGATGGTGCCGTCTCCGCCGAGGACCATGACAAGTTCCACGTCGGGCAGCTTCACGTGGTCGTGAAGGACCTCGACCGGGTGGTCGAGCCGGCCGAAGAAGCGGACCATGTCCCCGAGCTCGTTCTCCTGCAGCACGGGGACCAGCCCGGATTCGTGCAGCAGCGCACACGCTTCCCAGGCAGCCTTGAGGGACTCCTCGCGCCCTGTGTGGGCCAGGATCAGGACACGCCTGCTCATCAGGTTCCGCCTTCTGGTGGTACTAGTGGTTCGGCCAGATTGTTCCGAGCAACGCAGCAACAGCTGCGTCCCGCTCCTCGATCTTAGGCGGGACTTCCGACATCGCGCGTTTTATCCACAGGAAGTATTCGACATTGCCGTCCTGGCCCGGCAGCGGGCTCTGGGCGAGGCCTGACAAGACCAGGCCCGCGTCCACGGCGGCGGCAGCCACCTTGCCCACGGCGAGCCGGCGTTCGCGTTCCGAGGTGACCACGCCGGTCCGGCCCAGCCGGTCCTTGCCGATCTCGAACTGTGGCTTGACCATGAGGACGAGGTCGCCGCCGGGCAGGGTGCAGGCCGCGAGTGGCGCCACCACAAGCGTCAGCGAGATGAAGGACAGGTCAGCCACCGTCAGGGCGGCCGGTCCGCCTATTTCCGCGGCCGCCATGTAGCGGACGTTGAGGCCTTCGTGCACGGAAACCCTGGAGTCATTCCGGATTTCCGGCACCAGCTGGCCGTGCCCCACGTCGACGGCCACCACGTGGGCCGCACCGCGCCGAAGCAGCACATCGGTGAACCCGCCGGTGGAGGCGCCGGCGTCGAGGCACCGTTTGCCTGCGACGTCGACGGCGGGAAAGGCATCCAGCGCGCCGGCCAGCTTGTGCCCGGCGCGGCTGACGTAGCCGTCCTCGGCCGAGGCCGTAACGTCCAGCGCGGCGTCGTCCGGGACCTGCAGGGACGCCTTGGCGAGGACCTCGCCCCCGGAGCTCACCTTGCCCTCGGCAATGAGCCGGGCGGCATGGGTCCGGGACCTGGCGAGCCCCCGGCTGACGAGTGCCTGGTCAAGCCGGCTCACGATCCCCCGTTCCCCGCGGCATGGATACGGCGCGCCACGCCGGCGTGGCCGGCGACGTCTTCGTTCAGGGCCTCCAGCAGGGCATCATGCATGCCCGCATAGACTTCGCCGTGCCCGGACACAGGCATTTGCCGCACGGCCCCGAGGCGGTCCAGGACAGCGTTGACGGCCGGATCCAGGACTGCTGCCGCGTGTTCTGGTGCGGCGTGCCCGGACAGCTCCGCCGGGAGCTGCTGCGACGGCAGCTCGGGCCAAGCGACATCGGCCGCAGGGGTCGGCGCCTCAGCCGGCTGTTCGTCTGGGGCCTGGTCCAGTCCCTGGTGTAGCTCGCTCATGTGTCCAGCCTAGTGATCGGACCACTCGAGGACCGGAGCCAGCGCGCTGGTCGTCTCGGGGTTTGCGGCCCACCAGGCCGAACAGGCGGCACGCCACGAATCGAGGTCGGCGGGGTCGCCGCTGATGTGGACCGACTGCCCCCGCACGACCGCCGAGGCCGTGCCGCTGCGGAACCGCCCGGCGTCGTGCTCTACGGCAGGGTATGGCGCGTACAGGCCGGTCAGATCATTGATGAGGAAATCGGGGCGTTCCACAGATCGTGCCGCGAGGATCGATTCCCTCGTGTCCACTCCGGTCAGCACGGCGACGGTGGCGAAACCGGCGTTGTTGCCGCCCAGGATGTCGGTGTCCAGGCGGTCGCCGACGACCAACGGCCGGTCCGCCGCCAGCCGCTTGGCGGCAGTGTGGAACAGTGGGGCTTCGGGTTTGCCGGCCACGATCGGACTCTTGCCAGTCGCGGCTGCCACTGCGGCCACGAGCGTCCCGTTACCGGGGGCAATTCCACGCGCCTGGGGAATGGACCAGTCCGTGTTGGTGGCCACCCACAGGGCGCCGCCGGCGACGACGTACGATGCCTCGGCGAGGTCCTTCCAGCCAAGTTCCGGACTAAAGCCCTGAACGACGGCGACGGGGGCATCCTCCGCGCCGCGGACGGGAACCAGGCCAACCAGTTCAATTTCCCGGGCAAGTGCGGCACTGCCCGTGATCAGCACGTGTGCCCCGGCCGGCAGCATCGACGCCAGCAGCGCTGCCGCTGCCTGCGAGGAACTCACCACCTGGTGGTCCTCGGCGGGGGCGCCGAGATCGCGCAGGTGTTGGGCCACCTGTGCCGGGGAACGGGATGCGTTGTTGGTGACGTAGCCCAGCCCGACGCCCACCCCGGCCAGCCGGCGCAGCGACTCGACGGCCCCGGGAATGGCGTTGGGGCCGGCATAGACAACGCCGTCAAGATCGGAGAGCAGGGCATCAAAGGTGGCGATCAGGGCGGTTCCCGTCATGCGATTAGTCCTCCACACTTTCGTGCTGCGCCGGCTCTGAGTCATCGGAGAGTTCCTGGTCCGCGTCATCGTTCAGTTCCAGGTCGGCCTCGTCGATCGCTTCGCCGTCGGCTTCGTCATCGGCTTCGTCATCAGCTTCGTCGAGCACGTCGGATTCCACTGAATCCACGTCGGACTCGGCGTCGTCAGACTCGAAGTAGTCGGCTTCTGCGTCGTCGGCTCCGTCGTCGCTGGCGAGCTCATCGCCCGCGTTCAAGCCGGCCACTCCGGCTGCGGCGCCGGTGGCTTCTGCCGCGGCAGCGGCACCTGCGGCACGCGGTGCGCGCTCTTCGGTTCCGGCGTGCGTGTCGGCATGCTCCTGCGCCCGGAGGCGGCGCTGCCGTTCCTCCTCGCGGGCTTCTTCTTCCTCGTCCCAGCCGAGATCGATGATGTCGGGTTCCTCGTCAGCCCCGAGGCCCAGCGCGTTTTCGGCCACGGTGGCCTGGCGTTGCCATTTGGCGGCTTCGGCAGCGCGGCCGGCTGCCGTCAGCGCGTCAGCATAGGCACGGAACAGCCGGGGGCTGTAGGAAAAGGCGCGGTTGATGTCCAGCTGCGGGATTTCCAGTTCGGAAACCGCGGCGTCGAGCTGCCCGAGGTCGGTGCGGGCCCCGGCTGCAACGATGGCCAGTTCCACCTTGCCGGGGGCGTCGAGATCCTTGGCTTCGTCGGACCGGGCCATGTCCAGGGCACGGTCCGGGCGGCCAAGGCCGCGTTCGCAGTCGGCCATGACCGGCAGGTGCATGTTGGAGCCACTGATCCGGCGGTAGGTCCGGAATTCCCGGAGGGCTTCACCATAGTGGCCGGCTGCGTAGGCCGTCAGGCCGACAGCTTCGCGGACGGACGCGAGGCGTCCGCCACGGCGGCTGGCCGCCAGGGCATGCTGGAAGGCAAGCTCGGGTTCTTCGTCCAGGAGCCGCCCGGCCATGACGAGGTGGCGGGCCACCCATTCGGCGCTGGTGCCTTCGAGGGTCTTGATCTGGTGCTGCGTGGCGCGGTCAAGCTCCTTGCCCGTGATGTCCTCGTCGATCTGGGGTGAACGCTCCCGGTCCGGGCGGTTGGCGCTGCGGAGGTCGCGGGCATTGGGCACGCGAACCGGACGGTCCTCGGGGCGGTCGCGTCCGTACTGGCGCGGGCCTGAGTCGCCACGGTCGAAGCCCCGTGCGGGACGATCCTCGCGGGTGCCGAAGGGCTTGCGGTTCTCGCCGCTGCCGTACGGCTTGCGGTCACGGTCGCCACCGCCGCCGAAGCTGCGCTGGCCGCCGCCGTCACGCGGGGCACGGTCACCGTACGGCTTACGGTCCCGATCGCCACCACCGCCGTACGGCTTGCGATCACCATAGGACGGGCGGCTGTCGCCACCAAAGCTGCGCTGGCCGCCGCCGTCACGCGGGGCACGGTCACCGTACGGCTTACGGTCCCGATCGCCACCACCGCTGTACGGCTTACGGTCACCGCCGCCGCTATACGGCTTACGGTCACCATAGGACGGGCGGCTGTCGCCACCAAAGCTGCGCTGTCCCCCACCTTCACGGGGAGCACGATCACCGTACGGCTTACGGTCACGATCGCCACCACCGCTGTACGGCTTACGGTCACCATAGGACGGGCGGCTGTCGCCACCAAAGCTGCGCTGTCCCCCACCTTCACGCGGAGCACGATCACCATAAGGCTTACGGTCGCCGCCGCCGAAGCTGCGCTGTTCCCCGCCCTCACGCGGAGCACGATCACCATAAGGCTTACGCTCACCACCGCCGCTGTACGGCTTGCGGTCACCATAGGACGGGCGGCTGTCGCCACCAAAGCTGCGCTGACCCCCGCCCTCACGCGGAGCACGATCACCATAAGGCTTACGCTCACCGCCGCCGCTGTACGGCTTACGCTCGCTGTTTCCGAAGCCGCGCTGATCCCCGCCCTCACGAGGAGCACGATCACCATACGGCTTGCGGTCACGGTCTTCCCTGGAACGGAATCCGCGGGGATCGCCGCCAGAGTTGCTGGTGCCGCGGAAAGGGGCTCCACCGGAACTGCGTCCGCCCGAGTTGCCGTGGGCCTTGCCGCCGCGGTTGCCATCATTGTGCTCAGCCATGCTGGAATCCTCCTGTTGTGAGCTGACCACTGGCGCAATCGCAGCCGCTCTGTTCCGTGTTTCGTTTCCTACGCAACCCGAAATCAAGCGCTTCGAAGTCCGTACATCTCCCCCAATTCTAGGCGAGCAACCCGCCACCGGCTAACGGCACCAGGTCGACGGGGGCCCGCGGTGGGAAGTCTCACAACCTCCTGTGGCACTTCTGTCGACGGCCGCCGGCTGGCGCGCAGTTGGGTGGTCGACGGCGGCTGTGACGCTCCCCCACCTTGGGCGGGAAGTCCGGTGACGCTCCCTCACGTTTGGCGGGGTGTGGCGGGATGCTCCCGCAGGTGTTGCCGGGGGCCCGGCCCTGCCTGAGAGGGGGGTTTAAATGCGGGAGGACCCCCACCTGGTGGTGGGGGTCCTCGACCGTTAATGGTGTTCCGGCGGTGACCTACTCTCCCACACCCTCCCGGGTGCAGTACCATCGGCGCTGTGGGTCTTAGCTTCCGGGTTCGGGATGGGACCGGGCGTTT